>NZ_JBFODK010000039.1:0-12241 GCF_040908275.1 Aeromonas sp. R4-3 | reverse complement strand
CAGCTTGTACATCTTCTCACTACCTGAGTCTGGCCGGCCCGCCCTATGGGGCCAAGGGGAGGCCGAGTGTAGCGAAAATCGCCGCCGGGATCACGCCGCCATCGCTTAAGAGGGGCCATGGCGCCTCTCAGTGCTGGCCCTCGTAAGGGGTTAGTTGCAGTTGATCTTCCCGGATGGCGAAGTGGATGGGGCCGTGTTCTATGTCGACCCTGTTGTGGTGATGGGCCATCTCCACCTCGACGCCGGGGAAGAGGCGCTGGGTGGCTATGATGTCCATGTTGGCCATCAGGGCCTGCAGCTCGCGCTGCGCCTCGGCAAGCTGTTCGTCAAGGGACTTGCTCTCGTCCAGCTGACGGGTGCGCAGCTCCTTGATCTTCTTCAGGGTCTCGGGATTGCGCTTGTCGCCGGGCAGTTGCAGCAGCCGCAGGATGAGATCCTGCAGCTTGTCGAGCTGCTCCCGGCAGGCCTGCTTGCGTTGACGCAGGGCCTGCTCCTGCTCCTTGTGGCTGAAGTAGCCGCCAAGGATCTGCAGCCGGGTCCGGTTCGCCGCCGAGGCCCCGAGCACGGGTGCCATGATGAGGCGGTTGGCGATGTTGATGCCGCCGATGAGGTGGCCCTTGCGCATGGCGCTGTCCCCGACCCTGATGTCCTGGCCGCTGCGGCAATAGCTGTGGCTGAGCTGGCTCTGGATATGGATGTCGCCATCGGCCTCCAGCCTGGCGTACTGGGCATAGCTGGCGTGGATCTCGCCCCCGGCGTTGAGGTGGCAGAGGTACTGGTCCCCCTCCAGCTTGCGCCCTATGATGCCGTTGCGCACCGTGATGGTGCCGCCAGATTCGATATAGCCCCCCTCGACGAAGCCCCCTATCACCACATCGCCGCTGGTCTTGATCCGCATGCCGGGCATGACGTCCCCGGTGACCAGCAGGGAGCCCTCGAACATGACGTGACCGTGGCGGATGTCGACCTGCTTGACGCTCAGCACCTCGTCCACCCTCATGCCGGCCCGTTCCTGGCAAGGTAGCCCGGCACGGGTCGCCAGCAGCAGATCCGGATCCTCGGGGGAGAAACAGGTTCCTTCTCCCGCCGTCATGGCGCTCTCCTTGCCGTGGCGGGCAGGCAGCACCTGGCCCGTCACCGTGAAGCCGTCTATGCCCTGGGTGGCGGGGTGGCGCCGCATCAGGGGGGCGCCCGCCTTGACGGTGAGCAGGGTGCCGAGATCGCGCATGTCCACCTTGCCGTGGTCCACCTCCTGGGGCCTCAGGATCCGCTCCGCCGCCGTCTCCACCAGCCGCTCCAGCCGGGTATCCTGGCCGTGCCTGGCCGCCTTGCCCAGGGCGATGACGGGGTTGAGCCGGGCGCCGGGCGCCGCCTCGCTGGCGGCCTTGATGGCGGCGGCGAGCAGCCGCTCGCTTACCCCCTGCTTGATTGGGCTCGCCGCCACGGCCTCCTGCAACTGCGCCAGGGTCAGGGGGTTGCCGCCCCAGTCGGCGGTGATCTGGGCGCTGGCGCTCATCTGATCCTTGTCGACCAGCACGAGGAGCCGGGCATCCTGCCGCTGGGCTATGGGCACGGGAGGGTGGGAGGGGGCGTCCGGCTGGGTCAGCAGGGTGTTGAGCAGGGCGACGGCCTGCCGGATCCCCTCGTCGAGGGGCTGATAGCGTCGGCAGTTGGAGAGCCGCAGCAGGGCCAGGACATGTTGCTCCTGGACGGGCTCGGTGAGACCCGGGGTAATGCGCAGACAGACATAGGTCATGTCTGCCGACAGCTGAAACCACGCTTTGCTTAACACCGGGATCCTCCTTCGTTGTCCCGATCCGGCTAGCCCCCCTGTGGCCGGGGGCGGGATCCTTGCCAAGAGTCGATGCCGCCAGGGCGGCCAAGAACCGCAGTATTCTGACATTTCGCCGTCCGGGTCAACGAGCCGAGTGCAAATGGGTGAGCCGGGTTGAGGAAATCCTGTGTGACGGGGAGTTGGGCCGATGGCGAAGGCGCGGCGGCTTGCTGAGTGTCAAATGAGGTGTTTTTGGCGGTATCTGCTGACTATTTCACCGACTGCCGCCCCCGACGGGCATCAAGTTCAGGGTGGCGATACGATTCACCTTGCAAGGGGAGGTTCAAGGGATTTTAATCTGCCGCCGCCCCGAGGCGCTGATGCCGGTCGCTGCGACCATACTGCCCTCTTGTCCAACCGAACGAGCCCCATGACCGCCCAAGGCCACCTGCTGTTTTCCGTTACCTGCGCCCTGCTTGCCCACAAGGTCGAACTCACTCCGGCCCTGGCAGAAGGCAGCCTGTGGCACATAGTGCCCATGGCCCTGGCCAGCGCCCTGCTGCCGGATCTCGATCACCCCCAATCCCTGCTCGGCCGGCAACTGCCCTGGATCTCGGGGCCGCTCTCCCGCCTGTTCGGCCATCGCGGCTTCACCCACAGCCTGCTGGCGGTGGGCCTGGGGATATGGGGGCTGGCGCAGTTTCAGGCACCCGGCCCTCTGTCCGGGGTGATGAAGGACGCCCTCATCGTCGGCTACCTCAGCCACCTGCTCGGGGATTGGCTCACACCGGCGGGCATTCCCCTGCTCTGGCCCTGGCGCCGACGCTTTCGGCTGCCCGGCCTGCCCCTCAAGAGCGGCGGGGGCTACGAGAAGGCCTTCTGCCTGCTGACCCTGGCGCTCGCCGGGTACTGGGTGCATGGGAGCGCGGGCTTAGGCGCCTTCTAGCCCGGTATCAGTCGATGCGGCTGGCGGTTCTGGTCAGGGTGAGGTAGTCGGCGAGCACCGGCAGGCCCTGCAGGTGACGGCGCAGCATGTCGAGGGCGGCGAAGGCGAGGATCCGGCGGCCGCTCTCGGGATCCGGGTGACTTAGCTTCACCCTCTGGCCGATTCGCTGGCCGTCTGCACACAGCAGCAGCGGCACGCCGCCTGGGCCCGCACTGCCTACGGTCAGGCTGGGTTCCTGTCCGCTCCCCGTCAGTTGGTCGAGCTCGCAGGGGAGGCTGTGGCTGAAGCTGGCCTCCAGCACCGGATGGGGGTGGCACATGGCCAGCAGGGCGCCCCGGCTCTCGCCTTCCTGCAGCCACAGCGGCCGCGCCCCCAGCAGGGCCAGGATCTGCTGCGCCGGCTCCTCGTTCCCCCGTCCCACCAGCCAGGGACTTATCTCCCCGAGCAGGCGCGCCTCGGCGGCGGCCATGTCGGCGGCGCTGGCCCCATGGCCGATGAGTTTCAGCTCGATGAGGGGCATGGAGGAGCGGTAGCCGAGTTCGATACCCGCAGGCCAGGGCGCCGCATCCAGCTTGTCCGAGAGGGCGGACTCCGAGACGCCGAAGGTATAGAAGCGGCGCAGCTCTGTGTCCGTCTCTTCCCCCGCCAGCGCCTTGAGGCGCGGCAGGATTTGCTCGCACACCATCTGTTTGAACTCGAACGGCACGCCCGGGGTGAAGAAGAGCCGGCTCTGGCCGTGGCTGACCAGGAAGCCGCAGGCGGTGCCGACCGGATTGTCGAGGATCTCGCAGCCCCGGGGCAGCCAGGCCTGCTTGCTGTTGCTCTGGGCCATGGTGCGGCCCCGGCTGGCGTAGCGCTCGGCCATGGTGGCGAGCCAGTCGGGGAACAGGGTCAGGGGCTGGCCGAAGGCCTCGGCCGCCGCCTGGGCGGTGAGATCATCCGCGGTGGGGCCCAGGCCCCCGCACACCAGCACCACCTCGGCCCGGCTGGCACTCTCCTGCAAGGCGGCCTTCAGATCGGCGAGGTTGTCCCCCACAGTGAGGCGGCGGCGCACCTGCCAGCCCTGCTCCAGCAGCAGGGCGCTGAGCCAGGCGGCGTTGGTGTCCACCACCAGGCCGGTCACTATCTCGTCCCCCGTGCTGATGATCTCGATACGCATGCAGACTCCTTGGATGGTGGACCCCAATCAGGGCTTGTTGTGCTCGAAGTAGTAGCTGATCCGGGTGCGTGGGTTGAGGTACTCGAACACCGCCGGGGGCAGTCGCTTGGGGTGGATCACCTTGGCAATCGTCAGCTCGGCCTGCTCGAGATCTATGATGGCCGCCTCCTGGCGCGGGATGCGGGGATCGTACACCAGCACGGCGGGGTAGAGCAGGCGGGAGGCGTTGACCGACATCACCAGCCCGACCTGGCCGTTGGAGAGCTGCACCACGCTGCCGGGCGGGTAGATGCCCATCAGGCGGATCAGCATGCCGAGGTGGTCGGTGTTGAACTGGGCCTTGCGCTGCTTGTAGAGGTTGCCGAGGGCCGAGTAGGGCACCTTGGCCTGCAGGTGGCAGAGGTTGTCGTACTCGTTGATGAGGGACACTATCTGGGTCAGGGGGTCGAGCTGATCCCCCCTGAGCCCCTGTGGCCCGCTGCCGTCCAGATATTCGTGATGGTACTGCACTATGCGCTTCGCCGGCTCCGGGAAACCGCTGGCCAGGCTCAGCAGCTCCAGGCCATAGCGCGGGTGCTGGGCCATCAGGTTCTGCTCCGGTTTGGTCAGGGGGCTTGTCTTGCGCAGGATCTGGCTCGGGATCTTCAGCTTGCCGATGTCGTGGAACAGGGCCCCCATGCCGACCTGGCGAATAGCCTCGGCTGGCAACTTGCACTCCCTGGCCAGCAGCATGCTGAGCACGCTGACGTTGAGGGAGTGGAACTGGAGGCTGTTGCCATCCTCGCTGCCCGACACCAGGTGCAGCACCATCTCGTCCACCGACAGCAGTTGCTCCGTCATGGCGTTGATCAGCTCCTGGGCCTCATTGATGGCGTTGAGGGGGCGGGACTGGATCTTGCCCATCAGGTTGCGCACCTGGGCCAGGGACTGCTGGAAATGCTTCTCGCACTGCTGCAGATCCCGGCGATAGCGCTGCAACTGCTCGATGCGCCTGGCCTTCTCCTGCTGCATCTCCTGCTGGCGGCCGACGAGATCGTCAGTGCCATCCGGTGCGGGCTGCACCTGATCGAGTGGCTTGGGGGGGGCGTCGCTCTTGTCGGGAATGATGGTCACCAGCTTGAGACCGAGCCGGCGGATCAGCTCTATCTCCTCTTCACTCTTGAGTTTGAAGCTGGAAAACAGGAAAGGGTGCTCGCGCCATCCCAGTGGCAGGGAGACGTAATTGCCGACTTGCAGCCGATCTACCGAGATCTTGATTCCTGTCATGGGGTTGGGCACGAGAGACACACAGAGCCGTATGCTAGTCAAAGGCAGGGGTGAATACAAAAGGTATCTGATGACAGGATGAGCGCTTTATTATAGGCTTCTAGATGTCCAGACATATTTACCGATGCAGTACAGGGAGTCAGCATGCCGATCAAGATCCCGGACCAGTTGCCCGCCGCCGAAGTGCTGGGGCAGGAGAACATCTTCGTGATGACGGAATCCCGGGCCGTCACCCAGAACATCCGTCCGCTGCGGGTGCTCATCCTCAACCTGATGCCCAAGAAGATAGAGACCGAGATCCAGCTGATGCGGATGCTCTCCAACTCGCCGTTGCAGGTGGATGTGGATCTGCTGCGCATCGACGATCGGGAGTCGAAGAACACGCCCCAGGCGCACCTGGAGAACTTCTATCACGACTTCGAGCAGGTGCGTGGCAACAACTACGACGGCATGATCATCACGGGGGCGCCGCTCGGGCTGGTGGAGTTCGAGGAGGTGGTCTACTGGCCGCGCATCGTCGAGATCATCGAGTGGTCCCATCAGCACGTGACCTCGACCCTGTTCCTGTGCTGGGCGGTGCAGGCGGCGCTCAAGGCGCTCTACGGCATGGAGAAGCAGACCCATGGCGAGAAGCTGTCAGGGGTCTATCGCCACCACCGCCTCGACGAGCACGAGCCGCTGCTGCGTGGCTTCGATGACGAGTTCGTCGCCCCCCACTCCCGTTATGCGGCCTTCGACGGTGACCTCATCCGCGCCCACACCGATCTGCAGATCTTCGCCGAATCAGAGGAAGCTGGGGTCTATCTGGCGGCGACCAAGGATTGCCGACAGGTGTTCGTCACCGGCCACCCGGAATACGATGCCCTGACCCTGGATGGCGAATATCAGCGGGATCTGGCGGCTGGGCTCACCCCCGTCATCCCGGTCAACTACTACCCGGACGACAATCCCGGCCAGACTCCGCGCGCCACCTGGCGCAGCCACGGCCACCTGCTGTTTTCCAACTGGCTCAACTACTACGTCTATCAGCTCACCAGCTATCGGCTGGAGGACATCGGCAAGGTGTTTACCTACGAGCAACCCAAGGGCTAGGTGTCGTCGGGCCGGCTTACCCGCGATGGTCCGCCATCGCTTGGAGGACATCGGCAAGGTGTTCACTTAATCAGCAGCCCAAGGGCCAGGGCACCCTTCAGTCGGCCCCGGCCAGCCGTCGCCCTCGGGTGTCGAGCCAGTGACGGTGGCAGGCCAGGGTGAAGGCGCCGGGCCGACTGGCCCGGATGGCGGCCATGGCCTCCGGCTGGGGCTGGCCCAGGGTCATCAGCAGCAGGGCCGCCACCAGCCCGGTGCGGCCGCTCCCTCCGTGACAGTGCATGGCCAGGTGTCTGCCCTCGCGCAGCAGGGAGAGCAGTTGCGGCAGCACGGGGGGCCAGGCTTGCTCGAAGGCTTCATCGGGGGCCTCATCGTCCGCTATGGGCAGGTGGAACCAGGCCATGCCCCTGGCCCTGACCAGTGAGCCGAGGGACCCTGCGCCGCGTGCTGCTAGCTCATCCTCCGTCATCAGCGTGAGCACACCGCCGGCACCGGCCAGCTGCAACTGGGCCAGGGCGAGGGGCATGGCAACCTGCTGGTTGCCGGGGCAGGGGGTAAGCAACAGCTGACCGTCGAGGCGCGGAACCTCCAGGCTCCAGAAGGGGTGGGCACTGAGCATGAGGATCCTTGTCGGTGCTAGGCGGGTGTCAAACGAACTTGTTGGCCCCCTGTTTGAGTGCGGCACAGCATAGAGGGCGCGGGTGCGATGTCAATCTGCGTTGTGTTCGGCCCGGTTTACGGGCAGAGTCTAAAAAAATTGAGCGATGGAAGGAGTAGAGATGAGAAACCTGGATCAACTGGACTTGGACATCCTGGCCCATCTGTTTCGCGATGCGGGCATGACCAACAAGGATTTGGCGGCCCTAGTCGGGGTGGCTCCCTCCACCTGCCTGGAGCGGGTGCGCAAGCTGCAACAGGACGGGGTGCTGAAGGGCGCTCACTGCGAGGTGGATTATCAGGCCCTGGGCGGCCATATCCAGGCCATGGTCTCCCTGCAGCTGGCGCGCCACAGCCGGCAGATCATAGATGCGTTTCGCGATGCCATACTGGCGTTGCCCGAGGTGATCAGCCTGTTTCACATGGGTGGCAAGGATGATTTCCTGGTGCACCTCTGCGTCGCCGACACCGAGCACCTGCGCAATTTCGTGTTCGATCACTTCACCTCCCGGGAAGAGGTGGTGCACCTCGAGACCTCCCTGGTGTTCGAGCACAGGTTCAGCCGCTCCCTGCCCTGCTTCACTCACCCCTGAGCGTCAGGGAAGCCTAACCCTGAAATAGGTTTGCATCATTTCAGCTGGCCTTGAGCCCCTTGGTACAGAAACGAAAAAAAGCCAATGAGCTGCCTCATTGGCTTTTTGCTATGGGTGATGATCAGGGTCTGGTCGGCTGGATCTCCTTGGGCTCCAGCGTGATGACCGCATTGCCGGCGGCGCCGGGATACTGGTGATAGCTCTGGTCCTGCTCCAGGGTGTAGAAGGTATCCAGGTAGTCGTCGTTGTTGGTCATCCAGGAGTCGGGCAGCGCCTTGACGATGCGGCCGCCGAGATCGAGGAAGGGGAGGGCTTCCGGCACACCACCTGCGGTGAAACCCAGCTTGAGCGCCTCGATCAACAGGGCGCTCAGCTCCTTGTAGTTGACGTTGTCATCCTGCTCCATCATGACGAGGTCGACCGCGCCCCAGCGATAGCGATCCCAGTACACCAGGATCTGGTTCGGGCTGTAATCCGTGTTGTCATGGTCGAGGTAGGGCATGTCGACTATGTCCACCACGGGTTCGTCCCGGCCGGGATTGACCCCGGCCACGACGGCGTAGACCTCGGCGGTGCCGAGCAACCAGGGCTCCTGATCATCGCTGAGCCTGATCTTCTTGAGAATGCTGGTCTTGAGGGGCGCCGTGTTGCCGGCAGCACGGGGGGCTACTTGCATGTCGGCGGCAGCCAGCGCCTTGCGCATCACCTTCAGACCGGCATTCTTGGCCTTGACGGGATCGGCCTCCACTACCAGCACGGGTCGCGCCGGTGGCTGGTTCACATCGAGGTAGACCGGATTGCCGGCGCCATCGAAGGCTTCGATGGCGCTCCAGCTCTTCTCATCGCCGCTCGGCACGTAGGCAATCAGCGGCTCTGTTCCCTGCTTGAGCGCATTGGCCTGCTCGGGGTTGGCCAGTCGCAACTGCATCAGTTGTTTGACTTCACCCTCCAGTCCTTGCCGGTTGATGGCGGCCTGATTGGCATCGGTGGCCTGCCGTTTGAGGCGTGGGCTCGCCTTTTGCAGCAGGTTGGGCAGCGGACTCTGGTACTCCTGATTGGCGAGCAGGGGCAACAGATTCTTCTGCTGCAGTGCGAGCTGGCGTGCCAGCTCCCTGTCAGTGTCGGCGGCATGGGCACTGGCGGTGCCCAGCAGGGTCAGCAATAAAATGACAGCCTGATTCCTCATTCTTCTTCTCCAGTATTGAGTCTGACAGAGGCGCGTATCGGGAAGAATCTGCGCCTCCTCCTCACTAGACGGGAATGGGGTTCGCCTGTGAACCATTCTTGCCGAATTATGTGCTGTGTCTCACTGGGGTCTCCCCAGATGGTCAGGTCAGGCGCGGAGTCGGTTGACTTGATGCAGCGCCACGCCGACCAGCAATCCCCAGCAGGCGGAACCGACACCGAGCAGGCTGATCCCCGAGGCCGTGATGAGGAAGGTGAGCAGCGCGGCTTCCCGCTCTTCATCCTGCTGCAGCGCCCCGTGCAGGCTGCTGCCTATGGTGCCGAGCAGTGCCAGCCCGGCCACGCAGGTCACCAGCGCAGTGGGAAAGGCGCTGAACAAGGCGACCACAGTCGCCCCGAAGCAACCGGTCAGCAGGTAGAAGCAACCCGCCCACACGGCGGCGGGCCAGCGGCGAGCGGCGTCGGGATCCACCTCCTTGCCCATGCAGATGGCGGCCGTGATGGCGGCCAGGTTGAAGGCGTAACCACCGAACGGGGCCAGCAGCAGACCGGTAAGGCCGGTCCAGCCGATCAGGGAGGAGGTGGCCGGTTGATAACCATGGGCACGGAGGATCGCGATGCCGGGCATGTTTTGCGACGTCATGGTGACCAGGAACAGCGGCAGCGCTATCCCCAGCATGGCGTTGATGGAAAAGGTTGGCGAGATCCACACCGGGCTGGAGAGCTGCCAGTGGATCTCAGTCAGCTGCAACTCGCCCCTCAGGGCGCAGAGCAGCATGCCGGTGGCCAGGACCAGCACCATGGTATAGCGTGGCCAGAGGTGGCGGCCGAGCAAGAAAGCCAGCAGCAAGGCGCTAAGCAGCAGGGGATCCTGGGGGGCCACCTTGAACAGGTCCAGCCCGAATCTGAGCAACACCCCGGCCAGCATGGCGGCGGCCAGGGGAGCCGGAATGTGGCGCATCAGCCTGTCGAACCAGCCGCTGATGCCGCACAGGGTGATCAGCAAGGAGGAGATGATGAAGGCACCTATGGCCTCCGCCAGGCTGAAATTGCCCAGGCTGGTGATAAGCAGGGCGGCCCCCGGCGTTGACCAGGCAGTCAGCACGGGGATGCGGTAATAGAGGGAGAGGCCGATGCAGCTCACGCCCATGCCGATACCCAGCGTCCATAGCCAGGAGGATACCTGGGCTGCATCGGCGCCGGCGGCGGTAGCCGCCTGAATGATCAGAACGACCGAACTGGTATAGCCAACCAGAACGGCGATAAGGCCTGCGACAAGGTGAGGGAGAGCAAAGGGCATAGCGACGTCCTTGTGTATGCTGATAGCTTGTGCGTTATTGCGTACAATATGGCTTTGACTATAGTGATGTGCGCTATAACGCACAAGGTGAAGATGCAGCATTCGGGAGAGGGCGTATGCAGGAGATGAATCGGCATCTGGCTCAGCGATTGAAAGGGCTGCGCGCCGAACTGGGGTGGAGTCTGGATGTGGCTGCCCGTGAGACCGGGGTGAGCAAGGCCATGCTGGGGCAGATAGAGCGGGGGGAATCCAGCCCGACGGTGGCGACCCTGTGGAAGATAGCCACCGGGTTTCGGGTCTCCTTCTCCAGCTTTATCGAGCCGACCCCGGCAGTGACGGGGGAAACGCTCTATCGCATCGCCGATGATATTCGCCAGCAACCGGCGGGCGAAGGCATGCAGGTGGCGCCGCTGTTCCCCTATGAAGGCCGGTTCGGTTTCGAGCTGTTCGAGTTGACCCTGCTACCCGGCTATCAACGGGAATCTGAACCCCACGAACCCGGGGTGACCGAACATGTCATCGTCATCAGCGGGGCGATGGAGGTGCTGGTCGATGGGCAGTGGCGTTCACTGGATCAGGGGGAAGCCGTTCGCTTCGCCGCCGACCGTCCCCACGGTTACCGCAATCTGGGAATAGCCCCGGCCGTTTTCCACAACCTGATCCACTATCCCGCCACTCGCCCCTGATGGCTAACCCGGACGACCGTCCGCTCTGGGGCGGGTCAGGATGGGGGTGTAAACCCAGACAAACAGGCCATAGGCCGCTATCCAGCTCCAGCCGCTCAGGTTCCATCCCGTCAGCGTCAAGCTGGGCCAATACAGAGGGAGCAAGACCCGCACGAAGGCAGAGAAGATCACCAGCGCGAATGCCAGGGTTATCCTGCGCCCGACGTGCAGGGCCCTGCCGCTGTGACCGAGTGACACCCTGGCAATCATCCCGAGGATCATGGTGCCCATGCAGCCAGCACTGAGCAGGTGACTGGCGAGGGACAAGCTGAGAGGCAGCCCCGCAGCCTGGGCCGCGAGGGCGAGCAGGCCAAGGGGGATAAACAGATAAGCCAGGTGCAGCGACCATAGCAGGGGCTGTGCCAGGGTGGTGCCGGGTCGCCAGCGCAGTTGCCTGCCCAGGTGCAAGCCGGCTGCCACTATATATAGAGGCACCATATATAGAGAGTTGGTCCATGAGTCAGGCAGCAGCCAGAGCAGCAGGATCAACCAGAGAGAGGCCAAGGCCCCGCGCTCCAGCCAAGGGCTGGGAGCCGCCTTCTCCTGACCCGTGCCTCTGGCGGTAAAGAAGGGAATGACACGTCCGCCCATCACGGCGATCAGGGTGGTGAACAGCAGTACCGTCGTGATGAGCAGATGTTCCACTGCGCTCCACTCATCTCGCCATAACCAGCTGGCGCCATTGAGCAGTGTCATTATGAGGAGCAGGGGGACAAAGAAGAGGTTGCGCCATTGGCGCGTCATGATGACGGGCTTGGCGAGGAACCAGGCACAGAGCGGCAACCAGGCCAGATCCAGTGCCATCAGAATGAGATTATCTTCTCCAAGCCAGGGGAGCAGGCACCTTGGCAGCACCCACAATCCCACGATCAGTGCCAATGGCCAGCTGCGAACGCCGGGATGAGCCGTCCAGTTCTGGACGGCAGTCAGCAGAAACCCCGCAACTATGGCGGCGCCAAAGCCGAACAACATCTCATGAGCGTGCCACCAGATGGGATTGCCAATACCGGGCAGGGCGAACCAGTTATTAAGCTGTCCTAGCCAACCCAGCATGGCCAGGCAGGAAAACAGGGCTCCGAGCAGGAAGAAGGGGCGGAACCCCAAGCGGAACAGCGGGACTATCTGCTCTTCCTTATGGCTATCGAGGATCTGGTGCATGACAGCAACCTTAATTGAACATTTGAAAAGCCCATTATAAAGTTGCTTTTCAAATGTTCAATTTAAATCCAGGGAATGGCGTTTCGGGCGGGGCAGTGGGCAAAAAAGGAACGTCTTGCTGCAGAACTGAGCGAACGAGCAGTGAAGGTGAAAAAGCCCTTGTCATCCCGGCGCGGCTCCCTATAATGCGCCCCTACCAGCACGGCGGAACACGCCGAACTGATGAGCCAGCTTCCTAGCGAAGTGGGCGCCGAAAGAAAAGCGAAAGCAACCGCTTGACTTTCGAAGTGAGGAGCGTAAGATGCGCCTCCTCAACGCGATAAGCGTGACGCTCTTTAACAATTTGAATCAAGCAATCTGTGTGGGCACTCACAGCATCGAACATCAAA
>NZ_JBFODK010000038.1:0-58407 GCF_040908275.1 Aeromonas sp. R4-3 | reverse complement strand
GGTGTGAGAGGATTCGAACCTCCGACCCTCTACACCCCATGCAGATGCGCTACCTGGCTGCGCTACACACCGACGGAGTCAGCTCGGCTGACGGGAAAGGAGTCTAATAGGATGATCCTAAGGGTGCAACTCCTTTTTTATCAGGGAGATGCCGATTGCTTCTTTATTGCTCAACCAAGATGCAACTTGGGCCTTGGCGGGAGTTTTGGCATAATCGCCGCCCACCTCGCCCGGTGCCGATGCCCTGTATCCGGGCCGAGCGGACAGGGCCGTCTTTGATGATGAATACAGATAAATGAGAGGAACGGCCGTGGAGCCAGCACAGAAGAACGCAGCCGAGATGCAGATCACCCAGGACGAGCGCTGGATGCGTCATGCCATGGCCTTGGCGGCCAGGGCGGAAGGGGAAACGGGTGAGATCCCGGTCGGCACTGTGCTGTTGTCCGAGGTGCGCAGGTTGCATAGCGACAGAGAGGTAAGGGCGTGACGCCATCAGAAAACAATGATGTCTTTGATCAGGCACGGCAGGACGAGCGCTGGATGCGTCATGCCATGGCCTTGGCGGCCAGGGCGGAAGGGATAGGCGAAATCCCGGTCGGTGCCGTGCTGGTGCTGGGGGACGAGGTGGTCGGCGAGGGATGGAACCGCTCCATCAGCGCCCATGACGCCTGCGCCCATGCGGAGATCATGGCGATCCGTGCCGCCGGCATCACGCAGCAGAACTACCGGCTGCTCGACACTACCCTTTATGTGACGCTGGAGCCCTGCTGCATGTGTGCCGGCGCCCTCATCCACAGCCGGGTGAAGCGGGTGGTCTACGGGGCCCGCGATCTCAAGACGGGGGCGGCGGGATCGGTGTTCGACATTTTGCAGGACCCGCGCCACAACCACAGGGTGGCGTTGACGGGGGGGGTGCTGGCAGAGGCCTGCTCGGCCCAGCTGTCGGACTTCTTCAAGCGGCGGCGCGCCGAGAAGAAGGCGGCCAGAGAGGCGCTGAAACAAAGTGGTGGCCCCGCCCTCTGAGGCGGACGGGGGGCATCATCTTGCCCCCGCTCTGAATTTTTTCACACATCCTCATATAAAACAGATGGTTGGCACTGCTGCTTGCCCTTATCCTCCTGCCTGTATCCCCCTGAAATAACCTCTTCACAGAGGCTCTTGATGTAACAAAACTGTCATGCAACCGCCATATAATGCCGCCAAGCCTAGCTCACATTGAGGTCTTGCATGTCATCGGAATCGTTAAACCTGGTCATGGCGGGCAGTAGAAAACGCCGGATCAAGGATAAATTGGCCAAATACGGCGTCACCACAGGGGGAGCCCTGGTACTGGTGGCCCTGCTGCTTATCTTCTTCTACCTGCTCTATGTGGTGAAACCCATCTTCAATGGCGCCAGCGTAGAGGCAACCTCCTCCTTTACCCTGCCGACGCAGGGCAAGACCGCCTGGCTCGGCGTCGAGGAGCAGAACGAGATAGGGTATCGCTTCAACGACCAGGGTCAGGTCAGCTTCTTCGCCGTCAAGGCGGATGGTGGCGTCAAGGTGGGCCAGGTGCTGGGCCAGGCCAGTGTCGCCGGTGACGTCACCGCCGTCGCCGTGCCGGCGCCGGGCCAGAAGCTCATCGCCTATGGCTTTGCCGACGGCAAGGCCACTGTGGTGCAGCCCTCGTTCAAGGTCTCCTACCCGAACGACGTGCGCGTCATCGAGCCCAGCCTGCAATATCCCTTCGGCGAAGAGCCTGTGGTGATCGATCCCCAAGGCAAGGCGCTGACCCGCATGGTGTTCGAGGCGACCAAGGACAAGATGGCCACCGCCGCTGTGACCGAGGATGGCCGCGGCGTGATGACGGTGATGAGCGGTGAGGAGAACTTCCTCTCCGGTGAAGTCGAGTGGAGCAGCCAGAACTACGCCATTCCTTCCCTGCCTCGTCACGTGGATCAGATGCTGCTGACCCCCAACCTGCGCATCCTGTTCGTGCGTGAAGGCAATCGCCTGTCGGTCTATGACATCCACAACCTGAGCGACATCTCCCTGCGCGACGTCATGGAGATCAATGCTCCCAACGCCGACGTGACCCAGGTTGCCCTGCTCTCCGGCGCCTCCTCCCTGCTGGTGGGCAATGACAATGGCGTCATCTCCCAGTGGTTCGAGGTGGCGAAGGACGGCAAGCGCCAGTTCACCCAGATTCGTGACTTCAAGGGCGACGGCCCGGTCGCGCTGCTGACCCCGGAGCACTTCCGCAAGGGCTTCATCAGCGCCGCCAAAGACGGGACCATCAACTTCTTCCACGCCACCGGCGAGGCCAAGCTTCTCGGCGAGACCATAGAAGGCGGCGCCCTGGCGGCCCTGGCCATCTCTCCCCGCCACAACCTGCTGCTGACCCAGCAGGGGAATGACTTCAAGGTCTTTGAGGTGGAGAACGATCACCCCGAGGTGACCTGGTCGGCCCTGTGGCAGCAGGTGTGGTACGAAGGTTATCCCGAGCCCATGTATGTGTGGCAGTCCACCTCTGCCAGCAACGACTTCGAAGCCAAGCTGAGCCTGGTGCCCCTGGTATTCGGGACCCTCAAGGCCTCCTTCTACGCCATGCTGTTTGCGGTACCGCTTGGCGTGGCCGGTGCCATCTACACCGCCTACTTCATGTCGGCGGGCCTGCGCAAATACGTCAAGCCGACGGTGGAGATCATGGCGGCGCTGCCGACCGTTATCCTGGGCTTCCTGGCGGGTCTGTGGCTGGCGCCCATCATCGAGGGTGCGCTGCCCGGGGTGATCCTGCTGCTGCTGCTGCTGCCGATGGGCATGTTGCTCACCGCGCTGGTGTGGAACTACCTGCCGGAGCGCGGCAAGTCCTGGTTGCCGGAGGGCTGGCACGCCATCCTGTTGATCCCCGTGCTGCTGCTGATTGGCTGGGGCGCCTTCGCCTTGAGCCCGCTCATCGAGAATGCCTTCATGCACGGCGATTCGCGCATCTGGCTGACCCACGAGATGGGCATCAAGTTTGACCAGCGCAACTCCCTGGTGGTCGGTATCGCCATGGGCTTCGCCGTCATACCCACCATCTTCTCCATCGCCGAAGATGCGGTCTTCTCGGTGCCCAAGCACCTGACCCAAGGGTCTCTGGCGCTCGGGGCGACCCCCTGGCAGACCCTGAGCCGTGTGGTGATCCTGACCGCGAGTCCGGGCATTTTCTCGGCGGTGATGATGGGCCTGGGCCGCGCCGTGGGCGAGACCATGATAGTGCTGATGGCGACCGGCAATACCCCCATCATGGACTTCTCCATGTTCCAGGGGCTGCGTACCCTGGCGGCGAACATAGCGGTGGAAATGCCGGAGTCGGAAGTGGGCAGCTCCCACTACCGGGTGCTCTTCCTCGCGGCCTTCGTCCTGTTTGTGTTCACCTTTATGTTCAACACCCTGGCCGAGTTCATTCGTCAGCGGTTGCGCGAAAAATACAGCTCTCTGTAATGAGCCGTTCTCTTAAAAAGCGGCGTTCTGTATATGGACAAGGAATCAACAATGGGTAAGTGGTTTAAATCAGGGGCCCCCTGGATCTGGATGACAGGCGGCGCCGTCAGCCTGAGTCTGGTAGCCGTACTGGGTCTGTTGCTGCTGATCGGCTGGCGTGGTCTGGTCTACTTCTGGCCGCACCCCATCTATGAGTGGCAGCTTGAAGACGCCAGCGGCAACAAGAGCGTGCTGATCGGCGAAATCAATGACCGCGAGATGGTACCTGTGGAGCGGCTGCGCGCCGCGGGCCAGGCGCTGGAGGGGGAAGAGCGCGAGTTGCTTACCCGTTATCTGGTCAAGACCGGCAACCGTGAGTTCGTCGACCTCGATTTTCGCTGGGTGCTGGAGACCGACATCAAGTCCCAGAGCCAGCCGGCCGAGCTCGCCATGGTGGAGCGTGCCACCAACGGCAACTTCTACGGTTACATCACCTCGGTGAAAGAGGATGGCAAAGAGCTGACGGCAGATCTGCATCCTGCCCTGCAACGGGTACTGGCTCGTGCCAACGCCCTGTCGGAGCAGGCCAACGATCTGCAAAAGGGAGACATCGGCGGCATCAACTACCAGCTGGAGCGACTGCGTCTGAAAGAGCGCAAGGCGGAGCTGGAAGGGGAGCTGACCGACGCGCTCAAGGCGGATCTCGCCGCCCAGCGCCAGGCCCTGAACGATCGCTATCTGGTGCTGGAAAAGGAGCTCTTCTCCCTGCGCGCCCAGGCGGATCGTGACGCTATCACCGTCAAGGATATGCGTGGCGAGCTGGTGACCATGCCCATGTCCAAGGTGCTGGACGTGGTCTGGCCCAACGACATGAGCCTGCCCGCCAAGGTAGGTCACTGGTTCCACCAGATTGGCAAGTTCGTCTCCGACGATCCCCGTGAGGCCAACACCGAGGGCGGCGTCTTCCCCGCCATCTTCGGCACCGTCTTCATGGTGTTGCTGATGGCCATCATAGTGACACCCCTCGGCGTGGTGGCCGCTGTCTACCTGCACGAGTACGCGGGCAAGAACAGCCTGACCAAGATCATCCGCATCGCGGTGATCAACCTGGCGGGTGTGCCCTCCATCGTCTACGGCGTGTTTGGCCTCGGCTTCTTCGTCTACACGCTCGGTGGTTCGTTAGACCAGCTGTTCTACCCGGAAGCGCTGCCGAGCCCGACCTTTGGCTCCCCCGGCGTCATCTGGTCGGCGCTGACCCTGGCCATCCTGACCCTGCCGGTGGTGATCGTCTCCACCGAAGAGGGGCTGGCCCGGATCCCGAGCACCATACGCCAGGGCTCCCTGGCCCTGGGGGCCACCCAGGCCGAGACCCTGTGGCGCATAGTGCTGCCCATGGCGAGCCCGGCCATCATGACAGGCCTCATCCTGGCGATTGCCCGTGCAGCCGGTGAAGTGGCGCCGCTGATGCTGGTGGGGGTGGTAAAACTGGCACCGACCCTGCCGATGGATGGCAACTTCCCGTACCTGCACGTGGAGCGCAAGTTCATGCACCTGGGCTTCCACATCTATGACGTCGGCTTCCAGAGCCCGAACGTCGAGGCGGCGCGGCCCCTGGTCTATGCCACCTCCTTCCTGCTGGTGACTGTGATAGTGGGCCTCAACCTGACGGCTATCGGTATTCGTAACCACCTGCGCGAGAAATTCCGGTCGCTGGAGCATTAATCCGGCCACCTGACCGAGACAAGAGATGCGCGGCCCAGCGGCCGCCATCAACAGCATGATGGTCGCCGGAATGTATCCGGCCACCCCAGAGAGATTTGAGGTAACAGATGATCAACGTAACACCGACTTCGACCCAGCATACCGCCCTGGACCTGCTCAACCTGAGCCCGGAGCAGACCGCCCTTGAGGTCAAGGATCTCAACCTGTATTACGGCAACAAGCAGGCGCTGTTCAACGTCAACATGAAGATCCCGAAAGGGCAGGTGACGGCCTTTATCGGCCCGTCCGGCTGTGGCAAGTCGACCCTGCTGCGCTGCATCAACCGGATGAACGATCTGGTGGAGATCTGCCGCATCGAGGGGGAAATCCAGCTGCACGGCCACAACATCTATGACAAGAGCGTGGATGTCTCCGCCCTGCGCCGTCAGGTCGGCATGGTGTTCCAGCGCCCCAACCCCTTCCCGAAATCCATCTATGAGAACGTGGTCTATGGCCTGCGCCTGCAGGGCATCAACGACAGACGCACCCTGGACGAGGCCGCCGAGCGCTCACTGCGCGGCGCGGCCCTGTGGGAAGAGGTGAAGGATCGCCTGCACGACAACGCCTTCGGCCTCTCAGGTGGTCAGCAGCAGCGTCTGGTTATCGCCCGGGCCATCGCCATCGAGCCGGAAGTGCTGTTGCTCGATGAGCCGACCTCGGCGCTCGACCCCATCTCCACCCTCACCATCGAGGAGCTGATCAACGAGCTCAAGAGCCAGTTCACCGTGGTGATAGTGACCCACAACATGCAGCAGGCGGCGCGGGTGTCGGATCAGACCGCCTTCATGTACATGGGTGAGCTCATCGAGTACTCGAACACCAATACCATCTTCACCACCCCGGCCAAGAAGAAGACCGAGGACTACATCACAGGTCGTTACGGCTAAGGCATGGTTGGTGCAACAAGGGTTATTGGTATGAACAAGATGAGCATCAATAAACAGATTACCGGTCGGTTCAACGGCTAAGGCATAATCGGAGCAACAAGGATTATTTGTATGGACAATATGAACCTCAATAAACACATCTCCGGTCAGTTCAATGCCGAGCTCGAGAACGTGCGCAACCAGGTGCTGGTGATGGGCGGTCTGGTGGAGCAGCAGCTGACGGACGCCATCTCCGCCATCCACATCCAGGATCTGGATGCGGCGCGCAAGATAGTGGCCAACGACCACAAGGTCAACGCCATGGAAGTGGCCATCGACGAGGAGTGCACCCGCATCATCGCCAAGCGCCAGCCCACCGCGTCCGACCTGCGCCTGGTGATGGCCATCATCAAGACCATCACGGATCTGGAGCGCATCGGCGATGTGGCGGACAAGATAGCCCGCATGCTGACCGACAACGCCAACAAGCCGCAGCCGCCGCTGGTGTCCCTCGAGAACATGGGCCGTCGCACCATCAAGATGCTGCACGACGTGCTCGACGCCTTCGCCCGCATGGATCTGGAGGCGGCCATTGCCGTCTACAAGGAAGATGACAAGGTGGACAGGGAGTACGAGTCCATCATCCGCGAGCTGATGACCTACATGATGGAAGATCCCCGCACCATTCCCCAGGTACTGAACGTACTGTGGGCGGCGCGGGCCATAGAGCGGGTCGGCGACCGTTGCCAGCACATCTGCGAATACATCGTCTACTACGTCAAGGGCAAGGACGTGCGCCACACCAAGGCGGACGAGCTGAGCGACCTGCTGGGCAAGCATTGAGACAGAAATGAATAAAAAGGCGCCTTGAGCGCCTTTTTTATTGCATTGGGGGGCGGCTTAAGATAACGCGCCCCACGGGGCGCTTTTCTGCTAGAATATGGCCCCTGTGTGAGTCCCGGATGGAGTCACGGTCCGGTTTCCCGGGCCCAGTTTGCCGTCTTGTGCTAAGGCGGCTGTAGCAATAGGTTAATCATGAGTTTTGCCGATAGTTTGTTCTTTTTGATGCTGCTGGTCGCCGGCAGCGTGTTCTTCTCGCTTTCCGAGATCTCTCTCGCCGCCTCCCGCAAGATCAAGTTGCAGGTGATGGCCGACGAGGGCAATCGCCATGCCGAAAAAGTGCTGGCACTGCAGGCCCAGCCAGGTAACTTCTTTACCGTGGTGCAGATAGGCCTCAATACCGTCGCCATCCTGGGCGGCATACTGGGCGAATCCGCCCTGAACCCCGCCATCAAGTCGTTGATCTCCGGCTTCTATCAGGGCCCCTGGCTCTCCCAGATAAGCTCGATCGCCTCCTTCGTGTTCGTCACCGGCATGTTCATCCTGATAGCGGACTTGATGCCCAAGCGCCTGGCCATGACGATGCCGGAACGGGTTGCGGTGGTGGTGGTGCGTCCCATGCTGCTGTGCGTGACCCTGCTGATGCCGCTGGTGTGGTTCTTCAACGGCCTGGCCAACGCCCTGTTCCGCCTGCTGCGGGTCTCCATGGTGCGCAACGACGAGATCACCTCGGACGACATCTATGCGGTGATGGATGCGGGCGCCGAGGCCGGCGTCATCCAGCGTGAGGAGCACCAGCTCATCGAGAACGTGTTCGAGTTGCAGTCCTTGGGCGTCACCTCCGCCATGACGGCCCGCGAGAGCCTCATCTACTTCACCCTGCAAGAGGGCGAAGAGAGCATCAAGGCCAAGATCGCCGAGCACCCCCACAACAAGTTCCTGGTCTGTGACCACAACCTCGACAGCATCAAGGGCTTCGTCGACGCCAAGGAGCTGCTGATCCGCGTCATCAGCGGTCAGAGCATAGATCTCAACAGCGGCTCCCTGGTGCAGAACGTCATCATCATCCCCGACACCTTGAACCTCTACGAGGCCATGGAGTACTTCAAGAATCATCGCGGTGATTTCGCGGTGGTGATGAACGAGTACGCCCTGGTGGTGGGCATAGTCACCATGAATGACCTGATGAGCACCGTCATGGGCGAGTGGGCCACCCATGCGATGGAAGAGCAGATAGTGCAGCGGGACGAGAACTCCTGGCTGGTGGACGGTGTCACCCCCATCTCCGATGTGATGCGGGCCTTCGACATAGAGGAGTTCCCGGGGAACCAGAACTACGAGACCATCGCCGGTTTCATCATGTTCATGCTGCGCAAGATCCCCAAGCGGACGGACTCGGTGAAATACGCGGGCTACAAGTTCGAAGTGGTCGACATCGACAGCTACAAGATCGATCAGTTGCTGGTCACCCGGGTGGAGCCTGTGCAGGCCGAGAAACCCGCCCTGGAATCGTGAAAGGAGTTACCAAGGAGTCATGAAGATGCCGTCTTATTCCCGTGCGTTGAGCTGTGTGGCGCTCGCCCTGGCGCTGGGGGCCTGCAGCCAGAGCGCTCCCCGCAAACCCGCCGCCGCCCCCAAGCCCGTGGCCCCCAAGGCCGCTGTGGTGGCGCCGCAGCCGGATCCCGATGCCGTGGTGCAAAGCGCAGTGGCAGAGCCGAGCCCGGTGTTCGATGAGGAGTACCATGGTCCGGATCAGGGGTCGCTGGAGTCGGTGACCGCCCTGTTCGCCCGTGGCTACATAGAGTCGGCCATGCGTGAGACCATGCTGGCGGCGGTGCACAGCGATTACCCCTTGCTCGGCATGCGGGACGTGCGCCTGACCGACCCTGTGGCCAAGTTCCTCACCTCGGCCCAGGCCCGTACCACGGCCCACGACTATCTCTATGCCGGGGTGCAGCGCAGGCTGGGCCGCCCCCTGAGTCCGGCCCAGTGGGAGCAGATCTGGCAAGGATTCCCCCAGCAGGGGCGAGTCTCCGACTGGGTCAAGCAGACCAAGCGGGTCCTGGCAGGGCGCTGAGTCGCCAGCCCATCCATGCTTCACAAGAGGCCACCCACGGGGTGGCCTCTTGTCGTTCAGGCCTGTGGACTCGGGCCCTGGGTGGCAAGGACGAGGGGCCTCCCTTTGCCGCTATCATCCTGAGCTTGCTCAGATTTGTTCCTAGTTCCCGATTGCCTCTCCCTCTGCTTTGCGCCATGATGCACAGGACTTATAGCCGTCTAGATGTTTTGATGGCTTAATGTTTTTTCACACAATAAACACCCGTCATGACGGGGACACGCAGAGAGACAGAGATGGATACAAAGGATTTGTGGGTACTGGATGGCGGCATGGGGCGTGAGCTGGCACGACGGGGCGCACCGTTTCGCCAGCCGGAGTGGTCGGCCCTGGCCCTGATGGAGGCACCACAGACGGTGCGCGAGGTGCATCAGGCCTATGTGGCGAGCGGTGCCCGGGTCATCACCACCAACAGCTATGCCCTGGTGCCCTTTCATATCGGTGACGAGCGCTTCGCCGAGGATGGCGAGCGGCTTGCAACCCTGGCCGGGCAGCTGGCCCGCGACGTGGCTGACGGGCAGGCCGGTGCCGTGCAGGTGGCCGGTTCATTGCCACCGCTGTTTGGCTCCTACCGTGCCGATTTGTTCGAGGCGGACAGGGTGAGCGAGCTGGCGACCCCGCTTATCCGGGGCCTCTCACCTCATGTGGATATCTGGCTGGCCGAGACCATGAGCCTGATTGCCGAGCCGCTGGCCCTCAAGGCGCTGCTGCCAGGCGATGGCAAGCCGTTCTGGGTCTCCTTCACCCTGGAGGACGAGGCGCCGGGCAGCGAGCCGACTCTGCGCTCCGGTGAGCGGGTGGCCGATGCGGTCGCCGCGTTGGCGTCGGCCGGGGTGAGCGCCATCCTGTTCAACTGCTGCCAGCCCGAGGTGATTGAAGGGGCGCTCAAGGTGGCGAGCGCCCGCTTGCAGGCCCTGGGCCGCACCGACATTCGCCTCGGCGCCTATGCCAACGCCTTCCCGCCCCAGCCCAAGGAGGCCACCGCCAACGACGGGCTGGACGAGATCCGCGCCGATCTGGGGCCGCAGGATTACCTCGGCTGGGCCGAGCGCTGGCGCGCGGTCGGAGCGAATCTTATCGGCGGCTGCTGCGGCATAGGCCCGGAGCACATTCAGGCCCTGGCCAGCCGGCTGCGCTAAGGAGATCCCATGAAAGAGAGCAAGATAGGCCTCTGGTCCCTCACCGCCCTGGTGTTCAGCTCCATGGTGGGGGCGGGGATCTTCAGCCTGCCCCAGAACATGGCCGAGGTGGCGGGGGCCCGCGCCGTGCTGATTGGCTGGGGCGTCACCGGGGTGGGCATACTGGCGCTCGCCGCGAGCTTCCTCTATCTGTCGCGGTTAAGACCCGAGCTAGACGGCGGCATCTACAGCTATGCCCGCGCCGGTTTTGGGGACCTGGTGGGCTTCTTCTCTGCCTGGGGCTACTGGCTCTGTGCCACCATAGGCGTGGTGGGCTATCTGGTGATCGCCTTCGCGGCGCTGGGCAGCTTTGTCGATACCCCCGAACAGATCTGGTTTGGTGACGGTAATACGCTGGCGGCCTTTATCGGCGAGTCCTGCATCCTCTGGGCGGTGCACCTGCTGGTGGCCCGCGGTGTGCAGCAGGCGGCCCTGTTCAACCTGGTGGCGACCCTGGCCAAGAGCCTGCCACTGCTGCTGTTCATCCTGTTCGCCTGCTACTGGTTCGATCCTGTCACCTTCGCGGCGGATCAGGGGGGAAGCACGCTGGCGGTGCCGGTTTCCGAGCAGGTGCGCAACACCATGCTCATCACCCTCTGGGTCTTCACCGGCATAGAGGGGGCGGCCGTGCTCTCGGCCCGGGCGAGAAACAAGCGGGATGTGGGCACGGCCACAGTGCTCGGGGTGGTGCTGGCACTGCTGCTCTATGTGCTCATCTCTGTGCTGGCGCTGGGGATATTGAGTCGCCCCGAGCTCGCGGCCCTGCCCAACCCCTCCATGGCGGGGCTGATGGCCCAGATGACGGGCTCCTGGGGCAAGCTGCTGATAAGCGTCGGCCTCATCGTCTCTGTGCTCGCCTCCTACGTGAGCTGGACCCTGTTCTCGGCCGAGGTGCCCTTCAGCGCGGCGCGCCACGGCGCCTTCCCGGCCATCTTCCGGCGCCAGAACCGCAACGGCACCCCCATAGCCTCGCTCTGGCTCACCAGCCTGACGGTGCAGGGCTGCCTGCTGCTGGTGTGGCTGCTCGGCAAGGGGTACACCAACCTGCTGCTCATCTCCACCTCCATGATACTGGTGCCCTACCTGCTGATCGGCCTCTTCCTGCTCAAGCTCTCCTTAAGCGGGCAGGGCAATGGCCTGGTGCGGGCGGTGGCCCTGGTGTCGAGTGGTTACGGTCTCTGGCTGCTCTATGCCGCCGGGGTGGAGTATCTGCTGCTGTCGCTTTTGCTCTACGGGCCGGGTCTGCTGCTGTTTCTCTACAGCCGCCGCCAGCTCGGGGCGGATCAGCGGCTCAGCCTGCGCGAGCGGCTGCTGGCCGGGATCACCCTGGTGAGCCTGGTGCCCGCCGTCTGGTCCTTTGCCCATGTCTGAGTGAGGTGGTGACCCAATGCAAGAGAGCGCCCTGGTGGCGCTCTCTTTTTTGGGCTGTCGGTGCGCCTGATCAGGCGCCCCCCGGGCCCGCCGGTTTGCCAAACAGCACGGCGAGTTTTTGTCGCCACGGCAGGCCACGGGCGTCATGCAGCATATCGCGCCACTCGTGGAAGGTGAGGGTGAGGGGATTGAAGCTGTGGATGGGCTTGGTGATGCCGAAGCGACAGGGCTCGCCCAAGTCTTCCTCCACAAAGGTGCCAAACAGCCGATCCCAGATGATCAGCACCCCGGCGAAGTTGCGGTCTATGTATTTGGGGTTGCTGGCGTGGTGCACCCTGTGGTGGGAGGGGGTGTTGAAGACCCGCTCCAGCCAGCCCAGCTTGCCCACCACCTGGGTGTGGACGAAGAACTGAAAGCCCAGGCTCAGCAGCACTGTGGCGACCACGGCCTCGGGGGGGAAGCCGATGAGGATCATGGGGATCCAGAACAGCCACATGCCGGAGACAGGGTACATCAGGCTCTGGCGAAAGGCGGTGGAGAGGTTGAGCCGCTCCGAGCTGTGGTGCACCACGTGGGAGGCCCAGAGCCAGCGCACATGGTGGCTGGCAAAGTGGAACAGCCAGTAGCAGAGATCCTGCAACAAGAAGAGCAGCAAGAGACTCCAGAGGTTCAGCTCTATGTCGAACAGTCGCCAGCCCCAAAGACCCTCATAGAGGTAGGCGATGGCGATGGCCGCCAGGGCATCGCCCCCCTGGTGCATCAGGGCCAGGGTGGCGTTGGCGAACAGGTCCCGCCACTGGTAGCTGGCGGTGGGAAAGGCTGCCCCGTGTTTGCGCAGATAGAGCATCTCCCAGCCGACGAAGGCCAGAAAGAGGGGGGAGAGGTAGAGCAGCAGCAGTTGCACATCCATGTGAGGCATCCGGTTGGACCAGTTGGGTTCCAGCATACCGAATGGATTTAAAAATTCATTAACATTTGATGACCCAGGTGTGCCTGCCGCTACCGGGACCGAGATCCAATGGCTTGTTTTTGCTGACAAAGCCTGGCCGCTGGCGATAAGCCCTGGATGAGTCAGCCTTGGGCGGCACCCCTCGTCCGGCGGGGCCTCGCATACACTGGGATAACGAGGTTGCCAGGGGCGGCAGGGTGTCGCCAGTGGAGGGGATAATGAGAGCGGTTCATCTGTGTGTCATGTTCGGCCTGCTGAGCGCGAGTGCGCAGGCCAATGACAGCTTCAACAGCGAGCTGAGTCATTTCGCCGGGGGCGCGGCCATGGGGGCGGGCTTCACGGCAGTGGCCGATCACTACGGCTATCGGGAGCACAGAGGCTGGATAGGGTTCGGGATCTCCACCGGGATCGGGGTGGTGGGGGAGCTGGCGTCGAGAAACGGCGACTTCTCTGCCCTGGACGCGGGCGTCAATGCGCTGGGAGCGGCGCTTGGCGCCTTTGCCACCGATCGCTGGATCCTGGCCCCCCTAGTGCTGCCCGAACAACACTACGCCGGGCTGATGACAGGTTATCGCTTCTGAGGCGTACCCATCAGCCTCAACAACAGAGGGAGCCCAGGGCTCCCTCTGTTGTATCTCTTTCCCTTGCAACACCTGACGCAGTCACTGGCGCAGGCGCTCTGGGTTGTCGAAGCTTGCGGTCACAGCACCTGACTCAGGAACTGGCGCAGGCGCGGTGAGGGAGGGTTGTCGAAGAAGTCGGTGGGTTTTTCATCCACCAGCAGCTCGCCGCTCTCCATGAAGAGCACCCTGTCCGCCACTTCCCGGGCAAAGCCCATCTCGTGGGTCACCACCACCATGGTCATGCCTTCCCGGGCCAGGCCCTTCATGACGTCCAGCACCTCACCCACCATCTCGGGGTCGAGCGCGCTGGTGGGCTCGTCAAACAGCATGATGCGAGGCTGCATGGCGAGCGCCCGGGCTATGGCCACCCGCTGCTGCTGGCCGCCGGAGAGCTGGGACGGGTAGCTCTGGGCCTTGTTCGACAGCCCCACTTTCAGCAGCAGGGCCTTGGCCCGCTCCTCGGCATCCTTGCGAGACAACCCCCGCACCTTCTGGGGGGCGAGGCTGATGTTGTCCAGCACGTTCAGGTGGGGGAAGAGGTTGAAGGACTGGAACACCATGCCCACCTCTTCCCGCAGCTTGTTGACGTCACCCGGCTCGGTCAGACTGATGCCATCGACCTCGATATGGCCGTCGTTGATGGTCTCGAGCTGGTTGAGGGTGCGCAGGAAGGTGGATTTGCCAGAGCCGCTCGGCCCCACTATTACCACCACTTCCCCTTCGGCTACCTGGGTACTGACGTTCTTGAGGGCGTGCACCTCGGTGCCGTAGAATTTTTCCACGCCGCTAGCCTTGATAATGGGATCAGTTGCTGCGCGCATATTTCACCTCCAGACGACGTACCAGGAAGGGGCTGGGTGTGCCGGTGATGGCACCATTTTTCGACACCTGTTGTGCCTTGATGACGGGGTCAGTTGCTCTTGGCATATTTCACCTCCAGACGACGCACCAGGAAGGAGAGGGTGCCGGTGAGCACCAGGTAGAGCAGGGCCACGGTGAACCACACCTCGAACGGGCTGAAGGTGGAGCTGACCACCTCGCGGCCGGCCTTGGTGAGATCCGTGATGGAGATGACCGAGACCAGGGAGGAGTCCTTGATGAGGTTGATGAACTGGCCCGCGAGCGGCGGCAGCACCCGCTTGAACGCCTGGGGCAGGATGACGTAGCGCATGGTCTGGGCCGAGGTGAGGCCCAGGCTGCGGCCCGCCTCCATCTGCCCCTTGTGGATGGAGCTGATGCCGGCGCGCACGATTTCGGCCACATAGGCGCCGGTGAAGACGGCCAGCGCCGCTACCCCGGCGGTGAATCTGTCGAGGTTGAGCACAGTGCCAATAAAGAAATAGACGATGAAGATCTGCACCAGCAGCGGCGTGCCGCGAATGAGCTCCACGTAGGTGACCGCCAGGTTGCGCAGGGCGGGATTGGGGGAGAGACGCGCCAGCCCGGCCAGGGTGCCCAGCAGGATGGCGAAGACGCCCGCGACCAGGGAAAGCTTGACCGTGACCCAGACGCCCCAGGCGATGGGGCCGGCGGTCCAGCTCAGTTGGGTGTCCAGGGTGTCGCCCTGGAAGACGGTATCCCCTTCGGCAACCTGGGCGCCTGTGCTGGCGATGGCCTGGCGACGGTTGGGGTCGAGATCGTCTTGCAGGAAGAGCTGTCCCTTCTCTGCGGCAGTGGTGCCGGCCACCACTGTGCCGTCAAATTCTGCGTACTGTTTTTGTTCGGCCTTATAGGCGATGTACTGGGGAATGCGTTCCCAGCGCCAGGTGTAATCCACCGCCTGCACGGCCTTGTAGATGCCAAAGATGGCGGCCAGCAGCATCAGCAGGAAAACCCCGTGCCAGAGCAGCAGGTTGGGCTGTTTTTCCATCTGTCTTGTGATTTTGGGGTTGATCACTGTCACAACCTCTCTTGTCGTTATTGTGTGGGGTCTGCGTGAAGGGGCGGCGAACCGCCCCTTGAGAGGTTATTTGAGCTGGTTGAGCCAGGCGTTGGATTCAAACCACTTCTTGTAGAGACGGTCGTAGCTGCCGTCGCCCTTGATCTGGCGCAGGTAGTTGTTGAACCAGTTGAGGGTGTCCTGATCCCCCTTGCGGATGGCCCAGGCCAGCGGCTCGAAGGTGAAGGGTTTGTCCAGGTGCACCACGGCGCCGGTGTTCTGGGAGGCGAAGATGGCGTTGTAGGGCAGGTCGTAGACGAAGGCATCCACTTTGCCGTTGATCACTTCCAGCTTGGCGTCGTCCTGGGTTTCAAACTGCAGCAGGGTGGCCTTGGGGATCAGGCGCTTGACCGCCTGCTCGCCAGTGGTGCCGAGCTTGACCGCGATCTTGTACTTGGGATCGTTCAGATCGCTGAAGGACTTGATCTCCCCCGCCTTGTCCTTGCGAAGGACTATGGTCTGGCCCACGACTATGTAGGGGTCGGCGAAGTTGACGCGCAGGTTGCGCTGGGGGGTGACCGTCATGCCGCCCATGATGACGTCGAACTTGTCGGTCAGCAGGGCCGGGATGATGCCGTCCCAGGCGGTGTTGACGAACTCCACCTTCACGCCCATCTCCTTGGCGACCATCTTGGCCAGATCCACATCGAAGCCGATGTACTGGCCCTGCTTGTTGGTCATCTCGAAGGGTTGATAGCCGGCGTCGAAGCCGACCCGCAGCACACCGCGCTCCAGCACGGCGTCCAGGGTGGAGCTGGGGGCCGCATTGGCGAGCCCGCACAGCAGCAGGGTAGAGAGAATGAGTTTTTTGATCATAAGTGACGTCTCTGTCGAAAGTGTGTTCGGCCTTGAACCTGCTCCGTGCGACTCCATGGCACAAGAGACTGCTGCATCCGGCAGCAGGCAAGACAGGATTATTGTCTTGATTGAGGCAAAAGCCCCATATGAGATTCTACCCCCCATTCGTTGAGTGAAAAATGTACCAAAATCCGATTGTGTCAGACGACTCAATAGGTTAGTGGCGCTTTTTCCTCGCGGCACGGCTCATAAAACCACATGAAAACAACATATCTATCTAATGGCGTTGGTTCAAGTGCAAAAATAGTTGGCAGGCATTTTGCTGTGTGGTCGGTGAGAAATCTGGGTCCGAACGAACCTTGAGCGCCAGGCATCGGGTCAGCTGGGGAGCCGGAAAATATTTCATTGCGCCAGAAGGCTCCCTCTGTGTCTTGTCATGGGCTTCCCATATACTCAGCCATCCCCAATGGAAGGCTCGGGAATGGACACCTCAATTCTGCTCAATCTGGATGTATTCACGCTGATGCTCATGGCCCTCGGGGGCTACAGCCTGGGATTCATCACCCTCTCCATCATCTGGTCGACCCACAGGGAGATCCCCGGCCTCGGGCTCTGGTGGTGGTCCAGCCTCTGTGCCCTGGCGGCCCAGTCGCTGTTCTTTATGCAGGCGTTCGCCCCCCACATCGCGGGGATCTGGCTGGCCAACCTGCTCATCACCCTCTGCATAGCGCTGATGCCGCTGGCGCTGCAGCGCTTCTTCGGCGAGCCGCCGAACTGGCGGGCCTTTGCGCTCTTCATGCTGGTCTACCTGCTGATCCTCTGCTGGAGCGTGCTGTTCAACGACGAGATGGCCCCCCGGGTGCTGCTGGCCTGCCTGAGCTACATGGTGCTGGGGGCCGTGGTGGTGCTCATCTGGCGGCATGGCTATCCGGCCTACCTGCCGGCCGTGCTGGTGTTTACCGTGGTCAATATCCTGCTCTACGGCTTCAACCTGGTGCGCATGGGGGCCCTGCTCAGTGGCGAGGTGCGGGTGCTGATGGATCCGCACGTGGTCAATGTGTTGCCCTTCCTCTCCATGCTGATGGGCAACTACCTCTCCACCTTCGGGGTGCTGCTGCTCTGTACCCAGTACCGGGCCCTGGCCCTGCGCCGGCAGGCGAGCCAGGATCCTTTGACGGGCCTGCTCAACCGGCGTGGCTTTATGGAGCGCTGTGTGACTGCGCCCAAACAGGGGGCGCTGGTGGTGCTGGATCTCGATGACTTCAAGCAGATCAACGATCGCCACGGTCACGAGGCGGGGGACAGGGTGCTGGCAGCGGTAGGCGCCTATCTGGCCGGTCAGGGGGATCTGGTGGCCAGCCGCTTCGGCGGCGAGGAGTTCGTGCTGCTGCTGCCCGAGGGGGATGCCCTGGCCCAGCAAGCCCGTTGCGAGCAGATCCGTCAGGGCATAGCGACGCTGCCCCTGGACGGCATCCAGGTCACCGCCAGCCTGGGGCTGGTGCCCTATGCCAGGGGCTGGCATCTCGATACCCTGTTCGGGCAGGCGGATCGCGCCCTCTATCAGGCCAAGCGCAGCGGCAAGAACCGGGTCTGCCTGCTGGCCTGAGCTGTGATGCTCAGCCCGGTTCGGTTGCGAGGGGACGGGGCGCCTGGGCCTTCAGCCTGAAGAGGTGCAGCAGCAGGGTCGGGAGTCGGCCTCTTAGCCTGTTTCGACTGCGAGGGGACGGGGCGCCTGGGCCTTGAGGAAGGGCAGCAGCAACAGGGCCGAGACCCCGGCCGCCACCGAGATGACCACGAAGAAGCCGTTCCAGTGCCAGATCTCCATCACCTTGGCCAGCGGATACCCCGACAGCGCCGCCCCCATGTAGGCAAACAGCCCGACGAAGCCGGTGGCGGCCCCGGCGCAATCCTTGTGGGAGCACTCCGCCGCCGCCATGCCGATCAGCATCTGGGGGCCGAACACGAAGAAGCCGATGGTGAAGAAGCACGCCGCCTGCATCACGTAGCTGAAGAAGGGCATCAGCCAGAGTGACCCCACAGAGAGCAGTATCCCCATGGCGAAGATGAGGTTCATCGGCCCCCGGTTGCCGTTGAACAGCTTGTCCGAGCCCCAGCCCGCCACCAGGGCGCCGATAAAGCCCCCCACCTCGAACATGGAGATGGCCGAGTTGGCGCTCATCAGGTTGAAGCCGCGCTGCTCCGTCATGTAGAGGTTGCCCCAGTCGTTGATGGCGGTGCGCACCACGTAGACCAGCACGTAGCAGCAGGCCAGCAGCCAGATGTAGGGATTGCCGAGCACGTATTTACGCAGGATCTGGCGCGGATCCAGGCCGACATCCTGGGTCTGCTGGGCCATCTCCAGGGCGTCCTGGCGCCACTGTCCGACCGTGGGCAGCCCCAGGGTGCTCGGGGTGTCCCGCAGTCGCCAGCACAGCAGCAGCCCGGCCAGTATGGCGATGAGGCCGGGCACTATCATGCCGTAGCGCCAGCCGTGCTGCAGGGCTATGGTGCTGACGATAAGCGGGATCAGGGCCCCGCCCACGTTGTGTGCCGTGTTCCAGGCCGACCACCAGAAGCCGCGCTCGGTCCTCGAGTACCAGCTGGTGAGCAGCTTGGAGCAGGGGGGCCAGCCCCAGCCCTGGAAGAAGGCGTTGGCAATCCAGAGTGCCACAAACATCCAGAGGGCCGACGAGAGGCCGAACAGTATGTTGATGACCCCGGTCGCCATCAGCCCCAGCCCCATGAAGTAACGGGGGTTGGCCCGATCGCTTATGATGCCGGAGACGAACTTGGAGCAGCCATAGGTGAGGTAGAACAGGGTCCACATCATGCCGATGTTGGCCTTGTCCAGGATGCCGCTCGCCAGCATGTCTGGCATGGCGAAGTTGAAGCTCTTGCGGGTGAAGTAGAAGACCGCATAGCCCAGGTACATGGTCAGCAGTATGTGGAGGCGCCAATGGCGATAGCTGGCATCGATCTCGGCCTGATCCCGCACCAGAGGGGCCGCCGGGCGGCTCTTCATAAAGCTCAGCATGGGGCGCCCTGCCTTCTGGATCCTGGATCAGTCATGGGACTCCTCCCGTTTGCGGCTGGGGAGGTTGACAGTCAGCTGGGTCCCCTGGGCACAGGAGAGGCGCAGTGTCCCCCCCAGCGCCTGCACCCGCTCGCGAATGCCGAGCAGGCCATAGCCCTGGGGCGTCTGCTCGGGCAGGCCGCAGCCGTCGTCGTCCAGTTGCAGCAGCACCCGATCGGCCTGCTGGCGGGCCAGTATGGTGACAGCGCTGGCATTGGCGTGTTTGACCACGTTGTTGAGCCCCTCCTGACAGACCCTAAACAGGGTGACTCGCTGGGCATCCGAGAGCGCCTCATCCGCGAGCCCCCACTCCAGCCGGGTGACGATTCCGCGCCGCTCCAGCTCCAGCTCCCGCAGCAGGCCGCGCACCGCCTGCTCCAGGCTCATGTCGTCGAGCTGGCGCGGGCGCAGGCGACCGAGCAGGCCGCGCACCGCATCGTAAATACCCAGCGACAGGGTCTCGATAAGGGCGCTGCTCTGGCCGACATGGGGGTTGTCCGGCGCAAGGCGGCGCACTATGCCCGCCTGGGTGCGGATGGCGGTGATGGTCTGGCCTATGTCGTCGTGCAGCTCCCGGGCCACCTCCTTGCGGATGCTCTCCTCGGTCTCCAGCAGCCGCTCGGTGAGCTGGCGGTTGTGGGCGAGCTGGCGGGTCAGCGCCTGGTTGAGCTCGCGCTGGCGCTGGATGCCGGCACCGAGCAGCAGGCCGGTCAGGCTCTGGGCCAGCAGGGAGAGCAGCAGATCCAGGGGATGTTCGTGCCAGGCCTGGCCCGCCATCAGGGCCACCGTATTCATCAGGGTGGCGAGCAGGGCCCCCTGCCAGCCGTAGCGCCAGGCCATAGCCATGATGGGAATGGCGAGGCAAAACGGGGTGAAGCGCACCAAAGAGTCCGGCAGGCCGAGCTGCAACCCCAGGCTCAGCACGAACAGCAGTAGATACCAGACCAGATGGCGAAAGCGCCAGTCCACCGGCTGATCCACCAGCGCAGGGCCGAGCGGCACCCAGGTGGCGCGGGTCAGATAGTGCCAGATCAGCATGCAGGTGGAGGTGAGGGTCAGGCCGCCGGTCAGGGTGAGCAGCAGGGCGGTGAGGCCATCTTCTCCGGCCAGATGCCAGAGCAGGGATTGCAGGGCCGCCGCCACAGTGACGGTGGCGAGCAACACCAGCAGTTGCTGCCAGTCGTCGCGCACCCGTTGGCGGCGGGCGATGAGCAGCGGCAGCAGGGTGAGCAGGCTGCCAGCCAGGATGAGGGGCCACAGGGGCATTCCCACCTCCCGATCGAGCCAGTGGAGCAGCAGGGCTTCACAGAGCAGCAGGGGCGGCCAGTAGCGGAGGGGGCTCTGCAGCAACAGGCCCAGCCGCAGCCCGAAGGGGAACAGCAACACCGCCAGCACCGGGCTCTCCACCAGATGCAGGCCGATGCTCCAGAGGCAGAACCAGCCGGCGGCGAAGATGAAGCAGGCCGCCAGCGAGATGGCGACATAGCTGGCAAGGCGGGAGATCACCAGCTGTCCAGCATGCGGTGAGCCAGCTCCACGTTGTTGCTGACGTTGAGCTTGTCCATCAGGTTGGCGCGGTGCACGTGCACCGTCTTGGGGGAGAGGCCGAGGCGCTCGGCGATGGCCTTCACCTCCATGCCGCCGGCCAGCAGCTGCGCCACCTCCCGCTCCCTGTTGGTGAGGGGATCTCTGTGGCTGCTGGCGAGCTTGTGGGCTATGTCAGGGGTGAGGTAGCAACCACCCTGGGCGGCGGTGCGTACCGCGGCGATCAGCTCCTCCGGGCTGCAGCGCTTGGAGAGAAACCCCTTGGCACCGGCCTGCAGGGCCTGCTCGATGAGGGCCGGGCTGTCGTGCACCGACAGCATCACCACGGCGAGGCCGGCGGGCAGTTGCCTGAGCAGGTCCAGCCCGGATTGATCCGGCATTGAGATGTCGCACACGCACAGCTGGACACCGCTGCCCGGCAAGCCGGCGAGGGCGTCGGCGGCGCTGCCAAATTCGGCAACGACCCGCAGATCGGGTTCGAGATTGAGCAACTGGGCAAAGCCGGAGCGGACTATCTGGTGATCGTCGATGAGGGCAATTTTTATCATGGTGTCAGCCTGAAATCTGCGGCCAGGGCGCTGGCGCGGCCAACAAGATACTCCCGCTCGCCCCCTGGCTCAAGGGGGAGGAGAGCCCCAGCGAAGGAGACGCGGCTATGGGTGCTTCACCTGAGTGCGTGATTCAGGGCGGTAATATAAGGAGAGGCACGCTCTGCTCGCCGGGGCGGCAGGGCGTGCCTGGCCCTGTCAGCGGTGCAGCTCACCCGCCCGCTCCGGTTGATAGACCACTTCCAGTATCTCCACCTGTATGGTGCGCCCGGCCGGGCCCGGCCAGGCGATGCTGTCACCCACCTTCAAGCCCAGCAGGGCGCTGCCCACAGGCGCCAGCACGGAGATCTTCGACTCGTCCCCCTGCACGTCCTTCGGGTAGACCAGGGTCAGGCAGAAGTCATTGCCGCTGTTTTGCATCTTGAAGCGCACAGTGCTGTTCATGGTCACCACGTCCGGCGGCATGTCGGCGGGGTCGCGGATCTCGGCGCGGTTCAGCTCCTCCTGCAGGGCCAGGTGTTGCGGGTGGTTGCCGAGCAGTTGCTCGATGCGATCCAGATCCAGGTTGGAGATGACGAGATGTGGCTGTTGCATGGGGTATTCCTTATCAATGGCTGAAAGGACCAGGATGACGGACAAGCTGGTCGAAAAAGGGTTCGGATTGTGAGAATAGATCGCAAGCGCGATGCCCCCGAGCGACTCGCTGTCAGGGGCGAGGGCGGGGGCTCAACGGGGTGTGAGCAGACTGGAAAAAATCATGAGCGCTTTCATGGGGATACCATAACCATTCTGAATGGCTTTGGCAAATGCCCGGCCGGGGGTCAGGGCGCCTGGTAATCGTACTGCCGCAGGATGCGCGCCAGGCTGCCATCCTCGCGCATCTCCTCAATCGCCTTGCGCCAGCGCAGCGCCTCGGCCGCAGGAAACTGCGGGCTGGCGGCCAGGTAGAGGGCGCTCTCTTGCAAGGTGTCGCCGCGCACCAGATCCGCCAGGGGCAAGCCGGCCCGCTGCTGGTTGTAGAGGGCCGTGTTCCAGGCCACGGCCCAGCCCTGGATGCGGCCCAGCGCCAGCTTGCTGGCATTGTTGACCTCCTCGGTGACCAGCTCCCGGGTCACTCCCTTCAGGGGCTGGATCAGGCTCTGACCATGAGAGCCGCGCATCGCCCCCAGGGTCAGGCCGGACAGCGCCTTGACCGAGAGGGGGGCCGGGTGGTACTGGCGGTGGCTGACCAGCACGAAGGCCTCCTCCAGCAGGGGGGCAATCCAGAGGAACAGGGGCTCGCGCTGGGGACTCCTGGCCGGTGGCAGCAGCAGGACGTCCGCCCGATGGCGGGTCTGGCTGAGGGCGCGGGCGAGCGGCATCAGCTCTATCTCCAGCGGCTCCCGAAGGCGGCGGGCCGCCTCTTCCAGCACCTCGATTGCCATGCCGCTCGGGGCCCCCTGCTGGGAGCGAATGACATAAGGGGGAACGTCTGCGGCCAGGACCACCACGGCGTGGGCGCCGGGGCCTGGGAAGAGGAGGACGCAGCAGAATAGAAGCAATAGGGGAAGACGCATAGAAGACCGGGTCAGGGATGAGTACACAGAGTGTAACATCCCGTAACCCCAAGTCAGTCAACCCATTGGGGGGATCGGGCCGTCAGTCGAAGAAGTCCCGCAGATCCAGGGTCTGGTAGCTATCGAGCTGCTGCCAGGGCAACTGCCTTGGCAAGGGCTTGAGGGTCACCTCCATCCGGTAGCTGCGATAGCCGTCCAGGCTCGCGGACTCCACCACCAGGGGCAACTGCCATTGGCTAGACCAGAGGATGCGGGTGCGCTGCCTGCCCTCGCGCTTTTCGTACCAGCGGGCCTGCTCGGGGGCCGCCTCGTCCAGGGGGGTCATGCCCTGCAGCAGGGCCGGGTCTACCAGGTGGCGAAGGCGCGCCCAGTCCGCGGTAAAGGCCACCTGGCCATACTCCTCCGGCGGCACCTCCACCAGTTGGTTGTGCCAGGCGTCGGCGTAGCGCAGTTGCAGCTCTCCTTCATCACTGCGGCTGACCCAGCGGGCCGCCATCTGGTGGGTGAAGTGCTTGTGGCCCGGAGTGGCATCGTGGCTGGCGTGATAGGCGCGGGCCAGCGGCAGAGGGATGAGCCGCTGGCTCCACACCTGGTTGCCGACCCGTATCCATTTCTCCTGCCAGTGGTTCTCCCGGGCTATGCCGTCGCTGCTGGTGATCCTGTCCTGATAGCGGATGCGGGCGGCCAGATCGGGGGCCTCGTCGGCCAGCAGGGGGAAGCAGAGGGTGCTGCCAAGGAGCCATAACGGAAGTAACAATCGCATCATGGATGATCGCTCGAAAGAAGTGGGCCCGGCGTGACACCGGGCCCACTTTCTTACAGGCCGAGCGCCTCCCTGAGCTTGCCGAACACCAGGGTGTTGTCCAGGGTGCCCTTGAAGCGGCCGCTGCCGGCCCCGCCTGCAAACAGCATCACATCGCCGCCGCCGTGGGTCTCCGATCCCAGCTTGACCCCGGTCTCCTGCAGGTAGTCATCCCCCATCACCTGGTTGCTGGTGAGGGTGGGGCGCAGGTCCGCGCGGTTAGGGCCGTTGCCGAACACCAGGGTGGTGAAGGGCTTGCCATCCACGTCGTTCTGGGTGGAGCCGTCGCCATTCTTGACCAGATCCAGCACAGGGTTGCCCTTGGCGGAGTAGCCGTTGATGGTCATGGTGTGGTCGTGATCGGCGGTGACCACTATCAGGGTATCGGTCAAGTCCACCTTGCCGAGCGCCGTCTTGACCGCCTCGTCCAGCGCCACCGCATCGGTCAGAGACCGTTTGGCGTTGGTGGCGTGCAGGGCGTGATCGATGCGGCCCCCTTCCACCATCAGGAAGTAACCCTGGCTGTTCTGGCTCAAGAGATCGATCGCCTTGGCGGTCATCTCGGAGAGGGACGGTTGGGTATTGGCCGCCCCCTTGGCGACGCGGTCCAGCTCGTAGTCGAGGTGGGACTTGGCACTGAACAGACCCAGCACCTTGCCGCTCTCAATCTTGGCGAGATCGCTCTGGGTGGTGACGTACTGATAGCCCTGGGCACTGAGCTCGGCGGTGAGATCCCGGCCATCGGCCCGGCCACCCTTGTTGCTGGCACTGTAGGGGGTCCAGTGATTGGCTCCGCCCCCCATCAGCACGTCGACCCCGTCTCCGAGCGCGGCGTTGAAGCCTGCGCCCCCCGGTACCGCCTGCTCGGCGATGGCGTAGGCCGCGTCACGGTGGCAGATGTGGGAGTAGGTGGCCGCCGGGGTGGCATGGGTCAGCTCCGTGGTGGTGACGGCACCGACCGATTTACCCGCTGCCTTGGCCAGCTCGAGTATGGTCGGCACCGGGGTGCCGTTGTCGCCGGTGCAGTTGTTGATGCCCTTGTTGCCGTTGGCATCCTTGGACGGTGCCACGGCCTGGGTGTCGCTGCTCATGGCGATCACCTCGTTGTTCATCTTTACCCCAGTGGTGTAGGCCGCCATTGAGGGGGCCGAGTCCGTGGTCTGGGCGTCGTGGGAGAAGGTCTTGATGCGGGCGCTGCGTGGCAGCTTCATCATCTCGAGATCCCCCTCTTCCCCCACCTTGTAGAGGCGGGTGGCGGTGAGCACGCTGGGGCCCATGCCGTCGCCGATAAAGAGGATGACGTTCTTGGCATCGCTGGCCTGGGCCTGGGACAGGCCGCCGAGGACGGTGAACAGGGCGGTGCACACCAGGGTTTTGTTCATGGTTTTTCTCACAGGAATGATCCTCACAGCTTGGCCGCAGCCTTGACCTTGCCGAAGACGGCGGTGTTATCGAGGGAGCCGTGGAAGCTGTCTGCCCCCTGGCCTATGGCGCCGAGGAAGACGTCGGTGCCGCCGTGGGTCTCGTTGCCTAGCTCGCCCACCTTGACCACCACCTCCTGGTGATAGTCGTCGGCCGAGACGGTGGCGTCGTCGAGCGGTGCCACGCTGCTGCGCGGGCCATCCACCCGGTTGTAGCCGTTGCCAAAGCCGATGATGGTGTAGGGCATGCCGTCGCTGTCCTTGCTCGGCTCGCCGGTCTCGTAGTTCTTCACCAGCCCGAGCACCCCGGGGTTGTCAGCCGTGGTCTTGCCGGTACGCTTGGCGTAGCCGTTCAGCACCAGCGTATGGTCATGGTCGGCGGTGACCACTATCAGGGTGTTTTTCAGCTCGGGATCGGTCTTCTTCACCTCGTCGATGGTGGCCTTGATGGCGTCGTCGAAGGCGAGGGTGTCCTGCAGGGCGCGCTTGGCGTTGGTGTCGTGCAGGGCGTGATCGATGCGGCCCCCTTCCACCATCAGGAAATAACCCTTCTCCTTGTCCTTGAGCTGCTTGATGGCGGCCAGGGTCATCTGGGCAAGGGAGGGCTCGCTGGCGGGCCTGTCCAGGTCATATTTCATGTGACTGGCGCCAAACAGCCCCAGCAGCGGCTTGCCCGCCTCGGCCTGGTTCAGCTCGTCCAGGGTGCTGGCAAACTGGTAGCCCTTGGCCTGCATCTCGCTGATGAGGTTGCGGCCATCCTCCCGCTTGCCCTTGTCGGCGGTGGGCAGGAAGAAGCTGCTGCCGCCACCGAGCACCACGTCCAGCCCCTCTTTCAGGGCGCCGTTGTAACCGGCACCACCCGGCACCAGTTGGGCGGCGATGTCGGCTTCCAGATCCCGGTTGCAGATGTGGGCATAGGTGGCGGCCGGGGTGGCATGGGTGACCCGGGTGCTGGTGACCACGCCGGTGCCGCGGCCGTCGGCCTTGGCCAGCTCCAGCAAGGTGGTGACCGGCTTGCCGGCGCTCTGGCTGCAGTCGCTCTCATAGGTGGCGTCGCTGTCCATGCTGATGACGCCGTTGTTGCTCTTGACCCCTGTCATGTAGGCCGCCATGGAGGGGGCCGAGTCTGTGACCTGGGCGTCGTGGGAGAAGGTCTTGATGAAGGCCGTTTCCGGCAGTGTGTCTATGGTGAGGCTGCCCTCTTCCCCCACGCCGTAGATGCGGGCGGCGGTCAGGGTGTTGAGGCCCATGCCGTCGCCGAGGAAGAAGATGACGTTTTTGGCGCTGGGTTCCGGGGTGCTGCTGTCATTGTTGGAGTTGCAGCCGGCGACCAGGGTGGCGCCTATCATCACTGCAAGTCCTGCCATGTTTCTCATTGGGGTTCGCTCCTTGTAAAACCTGAGCGCAGCCTAGAGGGGGCAGATGACACTTTTAGTGAGTCTGGATGACAATACGGTGAAGGCACCGTATAAATGTTATGTTGTATCAACCACTTATTGATAGCTGTCTGCCCTTCTGCCCCAGGCCGTTGTGGTGGCACCGGCGCCGCGGCCGTGCACGCCTGTGGCCACAATGGCCTGTCAAATCGGGGCCGCAGCAGGTAAAATGCGCCCCCTTGCGATGAGTGCCAGCGGTTTGGCGCATCACCAGGCGCCCGCCGCCCCCAGCGGGAGCCAGCATCCCCAATGAGAGAGTAACGGATATGTCCATCAACTGGTTCCCCGGCCACATGCACAAGGCCCGCAAAGAAATTGCCGAGGTCATGCCCCAGGTCGATGTCATCATCGAGATGCTCGATGCCCGCATCCCCTTCTCCAGCGAGAACCCCCTGGTGCCCGAGCTGCGTGGGGATACCCCTGTCATCAAGGTGCTGAACAAGGCGGATCTCGCCGATCCGGCGATCACCGAGCTGTGGGTGGCGCACATGGAACAAGAGAAGGGGATCAAGGCGTTGCCCCTGACCCAGCAGGAGCCGGAGAAGATCAAGGCGCTGCTGACCCTGTGCCACGAGATGCTGCCGGAGCGCAACTTCGACCTGCGCGGGGTGCGGGCCATGATCATGGGCATCCCCAACGTGGGCAAGTCCACCCTGATCAACACCCTGGCGGGGCGCATCATAGCCCGGACCGGCAACGAGGCGGGGGTGACCAAGTCCCAGCAGCGGATCAAGCTGGACAACAACGTCATCCTGACCGATACCCCGGGGTTCCTCTGGCCCAAGCTCAACCCGCCCTCCTGCGGCTACCGGCTGGCCATCACCGCGGCCATCAAGGACACCGTATTTGACTACGCCGACATCGCCATGTTCGCCGCCGACTACTTCATCAAGGCCTACCCCGAGCGCATCAAGGCTCGCTACCAGATAACCGATCTGCCCGAGACCGAGATCGAGCTGCTGGAGATGATCGCCCGTCAGCGCGCCTTCGTGCGCAAGGGCGGCCTGGCGGATCTGCACAAGGCCTCCGAGATCCTGGTCAACGAGTTCCGCTCAGGTATGCTGGGGCGCATCTCCCTGGAGACCCCTGAGATGGTGAGCGCCGAGATCATACTGGCGGCAGAAGAGGCTGAGGAGAAGGCCAAGGAGAAGGCCGAACGGGAAGAGGAGCGCCAGGCGCGGGCCCGTCGCAAGTACGCCAAAAAGCGTCAGAAATAGCCGATGTTGTGGCAGCTATAACGCAGAGGCGACCCCGGGGTCGCCTCTTCTGTTATGACGCCAATGGCCGGGCCGGGGCAAAACCTGGCTGCGGCTCGTTCAGTGCCGATTGACAATGGCATTGGCGGTGGCATGATGCGCTCGCATTTTGCCTCTCCCCAGAGTTTTATCCATGACCACATACTCCCGGCCGGTGCAGTTATTGCTCTGTGGCCTGCTGCTGTTGACCCTGGCCATAGCAGTGTTGAATACCCTGGTGCCGCTCTGGCTCGCCCATGACAAGCTGCCGACCTGGCAGGTGGGCATGGTCGGCTCCGCCTATTTTTGCGGCAACCTGCTGGGGACTTTGCTGGCGGGGGCGCTGATCAAAGGCGTCGGGTTCAACCGCAGCTACTACCTGGCTTCAGCCCTCTTCGCAGCAGCCTGTGTCGGGCTTGGGCTCACCCTGGGGTTCTGGAGCTGGCTTATCTGGCGATTCATCGCCGGCATCGGCTGCGCCATGATCTGGGTGGTGGTTGAGAGTGCGCTGATGTGCAGCGGCAACGCACGCAACCGGGGGCGCCTGCTCGCCGCCTACATGATGGTCTATTACATGGGGACTGTGCTCGGGCAACTGCTGGTCAGCACGCTGCCGACCGGGCTGATGGATGTGCTGCCCTGGGTGACTGGCCTGGTACTGGCCGCCATCCTGCCGCTACTGTTTACCCGCATTGTCAACGAGCAGGGCGAGCAGCAGGGGGCAACCCGGGTGTGGCCCATGCTGCGCCTGCGTCAGGCGCGCCTTGGGGTCAATGGCTGCATCATCTCCGGCATAGTGTTGGGGTCGCTCTATGGCCTGATGCCGCTCTACCTGAACCACCAGGGAGTGAGTGATGCCGGTATCGGCTACTGGATGGCGGTCATGGTGAGCGCCGGCATCCTGGGGCAGTGGCCTGCCGGCCGTCTGGCAGACAGGTTCGGTCGCTTGCCGGTACTGCGGCTGCAGGTGCTGGTGGTCATCCTGGGCGCCTTGGCGATGCTCGGTAACCTGGCGATGGGCCCGGCGCTCTTCATCCTGGGCGCCGCCGGTTTTACCCTCTATCCGGTGGCCATGGCCTGGGCCTGCGAGAAGGTCGAGCAGCATCAGCTGGTGGCGATGAATCAGGCGCTGCTGCTGAGCTACACCATAGGCAGCCTGCTCGGCCCGGCCTATACCTCGCTCTTGATGCAGCACCTTTCGGACAAGCTGCTGTTTATCATGATCGCCAGCGTGTCCTTCATCTATCTGCTGATGCTGCTGCGTCCCGTGGGTGAGCATCCGACGCCGGTGGCACATGCCTGATGGCTAGTGTCTGATGGCTAGTGTCTGAAGGAAAGAGGCGTCGAGAGCCATGGATGACGCCCTGCCCTGTCTCTGGTGACAGGTGCTGCAAAACGCAGCTGTGCCCTATATAAGAAGAGGCGGCCCCGGGGCCGCCTTGTTGTTATCAGAGACTGGCGAGGGGGAGAGGGGCACTAGCCATAGCGCTTTTTCGCCTCTTCGAACAGGGAGAGGTGCAGCGGGATCAACTGCCGCCAGTCGCGCCTATAACCGCCCCCTGGTACGGCGGCGATGGGCAGGCCGTGGCTTATCGCACAGTCAAACACCATGGCGTCCCGCTGGCGCACCCCTGCGTCGCTCAGGGAGAGATAGCCGAGCTCATCGGCCTGGTGCACGTCGACCCCGGCCTGGTAGAGGATGAGGTCGGGGCGGTAGAGGCGCAGCGCCAGTGACAGCGCCTGGGTCAGGGTCTCGAGGTAGGCGTCGTCCTCCATGCCGGTGGGCAGCGGGAAGTCGAGGTGAGAGGCGGGCTTGTGGTGGGGAAAATTGTGCTCCCCATGCAGGGAGAGGGTGATGATGTCCCGGCTCCCCGTGCACAGGGCGGCGCTGCCATCCCCTTGGTGGACATCGAGATCCACTATCAGCACCCGCTCGCAGCGCCCCTCGTCGAGGCAGGCTCTGGCCGCTATCACCAGATCGTTGAACAGGCAGAAGCCGCTGCCAAAGTCCCTGTGGGCGTGATGATAGCCGCCGGAGACCTGCAGGCCGCAGCCCTGTTCGAGGGCGTGGCGGCTGGCGGCTATGGTGGCCCCGACCGAGCGCAGGGTGCGTTCAATCAGCAGGGGTGACCAGGGAAAGCCGAGTCTGCGGATGGCGCCGTCATCCAGGGTGCCGGCAAGGGCCGCCGCCACATAGTCGGCGTCGTGGACCCGCGTTATCTGCTGGCGGCTCGCGGCGGGCGCCTCTGCCAGCGGATAGCCCTGTGTTGCCAGGATCTGGTAGAGCGCCTGGTACTTGGCCAGGGGAAAGCGGTGGCGCTCGGGCAGCGTCAGGGAGGAGTAATGGGGGTGATAGAAGATGCGCAGGGACATGGCAATCGGCCTGAACTGATATGAAAAAGGGGAGCCAGGCTCCCCTCTATGCATAAAGCGACGCGCTGCGCCTTACTGCTGCTGGATCACCCAGATCTGGAAGGCTTTGCGGGTCTCCGCATCGGCCTTGTTGTACCAGTTTTGCAGCTGGGTCAGGGCTTCCGGATTGCTCTGGGCCTTGCTCGGCGCCACTTCGACCGGCGCGCTGGCGGCGGCCATCACGGCAGCAGAGGAGACGGCAACGCTGGCTGGCTGGTTGAAGGCCTTGCCCATCTTGAGCAGCTCCTGCTGGTAGTCGCGGGTCAGCTGGAAACCGCCAACGGTCGGCATGACGAATTGCTCGCTGGCCAGGGCCTGACCGCTGACTTTGTCTTTAAGGACGACCTTCTGCTCTTTCACGAATGCCTTGGCTTCGTCTTCGTTACGGGGCTTCTTGAAATCCAGCATCAGGGTCTGGTTGTCACCGGCGGTAAAGTTGATCACCAGGGGCTCGGCGGTCACCAGCTTGATGTCGTTGCGGTTGGAGTAGTTGCCTTCGAAGGCCACCACCACCTGGTGCTTGCCGGCACTGATGGGGAAGCTGCTGGTCTTCTCCAGCAGCTTGGGATTGATGGACTCGCCATCGATCAGCTGCACCACATAGGGATTGTGTATTTCCAGTTGGCTATCAGCCAGGGCGCTACCTGCCCACAACAGACCAGCCAGAGCCGGCACCAGAACAGTCAGTTTCATTTCATCTCCTTGAACAGTCAGGCGATTGCCCACTGAAAAATAGGGGCTCATTTTTACAGGTTTGCCCCAGAGCGGCAATAGCCGTTTGTGGCGCCGCCCGGCAGGCGGCTTGCTGACTTATCTGTCAAATAAACCCGGCATGGCTCACTCGATACGCCGGGTGAAGGGGGGCAGCGCGTCGAGCAAGCCCTTGCCGTAGCGCTTGGTAAGCAGGCGTCGATCGAGAATGGTTACCCGGCCCCGATCGGCTTCCTTGCGGATCAGACGACCGCAGGCCTGGATCAGTTTGCGAGACGCCTCCGGCACCGTCAGTTGCAGGAAGGGGTTGCCACCGCGTTTTTCGACCCACTCGGCGGTGGCCTCTTCCACCGGGGAGTTCGGCACCGCGAAGGGGAGCTTGGTGATCACCAGATTGGTGAGATAGTGACCGGGCAGGTCCAGTCCCTCGGAGAAGCTGCCGGTGCCAAAGAGGATGCTGGCCTGGCCGCCATCGCACTTCTGTTTGTGCAAGGCCAGCAGGGCGTTGCGTGACGCTTCCCCCTGCACCAGCAGGGAGAGCCCCTTGGCCCGCAGCCCTACCGCCACCTCGTTCATCTGCCGATAGGAGGAGAAGAGCACCAGGCTCGCCTCCTTGCCTGCCAGCAGACGGGGCAGGGTATCGACCAGCTCCTGGGTAAAGCCGGGGGCGCTGGGTTCATGGGTCATTTTTGGCAGATAGAGCTCGGCCTTGTGGTACTCGAAAGGAGAGCGCAGTCGCAGATAGCGGGTGCCGTCGTGCTCCTTGAGTCCCACCTGATGGCGGAAATAGCTGAAGGAGGAGAGGGCGGTGAGGGTGGCCGAGACCAGCACGGCGCCCAGACAGCGGGACCAGAGCCACTCTTCCAGCAGATAACCCACCTCTATGGGGGAGGCGTGCAGCCAGATGTCCCCATCCTCGCTCCTGGCCATCCAGCGGGCCAGCGGTGTCTTGCCCGTGGGCACGTGACGACTCAGCATCTCCCACAGGGCGCAGAAACTCTCCAGCCGCTGCAGGTGAAAACCGCTCTCCGCCAGCAGGGGTTCGGCCTCCTTGCGACGGATCTCGCCGTCCTTGAGCGCCTCGCCGATGGCACCCTGCATCCTGTCCAGCGCCCGCAGCGCCTTCTTGCTCGCCTCCTTCAGGTTCTCCGCCAGCATGGGCAGGGGATCGGGCAGCACCCCTTCGGCAAATCTGTGGTGCTGCTCGGAGCCAAACAGCTGATCGTTGCCGGCGAGCCACTGCTCCAGCGCCTTGAGATCCGGCTGCAGGGAGGCCAGGGCATCCTGCAGCTTGAGCTGGGGGTCGAGCAAGCTCTCCTTGTTCAGCGTCCTGGCCAGCTTGCCGGCGCTCTGCACCAGTTTTTCCAGCCAGCGGCGGGACCCCTTGATGCTGGCGGAGGCGGCGCCGTGATCCCGGGCTATGGTCGGCAGGTGGTGGGCCTCATCCAGCACATAGATGCACTCGTCCGGTGGCGGCAGTATGATGCCGCCGCCCATGGTGAGATCGGAGAGCAGCAGGGCATGGTTGACTACCAGCACATCGGCAGCGTCCATGTCGTTCCTGGCACGGTGGAAGGGGCAGTGCTGATGGTGGCTCAGCGCCTTGTTGCAGCTGTGGCGATCGGCGGCGATGCGATCCCAGCACAGATCCGGGATGGGCTTGGGCCAGTTGTCCCTGTCCCCGTCCCACTTCCCCTCGGTGTAGGCCTGCCACAGCGCCTGATAGCGCTCCTTGTCAGAATCTGACGGCTTGTGCTTACTCAAGCTGCCGAAATCGAGTTCGAAATTGGCCATCTCGGCGCCACTTGCCGCTTGTTCAAGCAGATGCTCGCAGCAGTAACGCTGGCGCCCCTTGACCAGCATGAAGCGAAACGGCAGCTCGCTGTGGCGATGGTAGAACGGCAGGTCCTTGTGGATCAGCTGTTCCTGCAGGGCGACGGTGGCGGTGGAGATCACCAGCTTCTTCTGGGTGAGCCGCGCCACCGGGATGGCGCCCTGGGCATAGGAGAGGGATTTGCCGATGCCGGTGCCCGCCTCGGCCACCAGGATGCGGCGACTCTTCTCATACTCTCCGGTGAGCGTCTTGGCGATTTCGGCCACCAGAAAATTCTGCTCCTTGCGCGGCACAAAACCGGGTAAACCATCGGCAATCTGTCGATAGGTATTGCGAATGGTGGCTTTGAGGCGAGTCGATAGCATGAATGAGGTGTGACCGTGTCTGGGATGAATGGCCACAGGATACCCGCAACAGGCGGCCTGGGTCGAGGCAAGGCGAGGCAGGGGTTAGGGGTCGGGATCCGCACTTATGTTATGGGGTGGATGGCACGTGCAATAAACCACCAAAAAAGGGCTGTTCAGGCAGCAAGTATCGCTGTAAACGTTTTCCCTGAGAGGGCAAACAATATGGGATTCAGCTCACAAATTTTTCCCTATGACTATGGTTTTCTCAAAAAGTTCCAAGTTTTTTCGTTGCGGATCCTAAAACCCGGTGATAGTCTCGGCGGCATAGTGATGCAAAGAACATCGCTAACACAGGGAATAACAAGGACTTAGTGTTTAATTACAGTAGGCATTGGAAACAACTATGAAAAAGACAATTCTGGCTATCGCTATCCCGGCTCTGTTCGCATCTGCCGCTAACGCCGCAGTCGTTTATGACAAAGACGGTACCTCTTTTGATATCTACGGCCGTGTTCAGGCTAACTACTACGCTGACAGCCAAGACGCCAGCCCCATCACTGCCAGCAACGCTGGTGATGCCGAGCTGATCGGTTCCTCCCGTCTGGGCTGGTCCGGTAAAGTTGCGCTGAACAACACCTGGTCCGGTATCGCCAAGACCGAGTGGCAGGTTTCCGCCGAAAACTCCGACAACAAGTTCAACTCCCGTCACATCTGGGTTGGCTTCGACGGTACCCAGTACGGCAAGATCATCTTCGGCCAGACCGACACCGCGTTCTACGACGTGCTGGAGCCGACCGATATCTTCAACGAGTGGGGTGATTACGGTAACTTCTACGACGGTCGTCAAGAAGGCCAGATCATCTACTCCAACACCTACGGTGGTTTCAAGGGCAAAGTGTCCTACCAGACCAACGACGACGAAGCCGTCAAGGTTTCTGACATGGGTGGCCAAACCGTCACTACCGTATTCCCGGACCTGAAGCGTAACTACGGCTACGCAGCTGCCATCGGTTATGACTTCGACTTCGGTCTGGGCCTGAACGGCGGTTATGCTTACTCCGACCTGGAAAGCACCACCAGCACCAATACTGGTGACAAGTCCGAGTGGGCGCTGGGCGCACACTACGCCATCAACGGCTTCTACTTCGCCGGTGTCTACACCGAAGGCGACCTGAAGAACGACACCACCGGTTACAAGGGTGAAGGTCGTGGCTACGAGCTGGCTGCTTCCTACAACGTTGATGCCTGGACCTTCCTGGCTGGCTACAACTTCAAGGAAGGCAAGGACAACTCTGCCGGTTCTTCCTACGAAGACATGGTTGACGAAACCCTGCTGGGCGTACAGTACAACTTCACTTCCAAGCTGAAGGCGTACACCGAGTACAAGATCCAGGGTATCGACGACATGGACGACGAGTTCACTGTTGCCCTGCAATACAACTTCTAATCCAGTCTTAGTACGGATTTAGTTGATAAACGGCCAAGCTTGCTTGGCCGTTTTGTTTTATCTGCCTTTCACCTTCCTCATACCCCGCTGTTTGGCCCTGCGCCAGGTCACGTTGTCTCTTTTCCGTCCTTGGCTCCCCCCTCGTAAATCGCTAGATTATTCAATTCGTTGAAAGATGGTCTGCCGACAGGGAAGGATGCGTGTGATCGATTTCAGTCACCCCGAGTGGCGGGCGTTGGCGCAGCAGTTGCTGGGCCACTCGCCTGTGGTGATCCGTGGCCGCCAGTGGCAACCGCTGGTGGGTCTGCTCAAGGATAACCAGCTGCTGCTCGCCCATGGCAGCAACAGCTATGAGCTCACACCGGCCGGACGGCGCTATCTCACCCGCGAGCTGATGCTGGCCGAGATCGCCACCGCTCTCCCCGAGCCTGAGGAGTGGCTTCATGCTCAGGGTTGGCAGTTGGGGGAGCAGGTTAACGAGCGGGTGCTGGCGGCGCTCTATCGCAAGTCAGATGTGAACTTCACCCCCAACGAGCAGATCGACTTTGAGGACAAGGGCATTCGGCTCTGTGCCGATCAGCTGTTGCGCTTGCGCTCCGCCCAGCCGTTCAGCCTCTTTTTTAGCAGCGGTACCCTGATCGACGCGGCGCCCTGGCTGCAGGCCCTCGGCGAAGTGGCCCTGCCTGAGCGCACCCTTGCGGGTCTTGGCAAGATCCTGTGGGGGGAAGGGAATATCGAGCGGGTGATCACCACCGACAGCGTCGGCGCCTTTGCCGAGCTTCTTCTTGAGTCAGGCTGCTTGCTGGTGTGGGCACCCCCATCTGCCTCCCTGGCCCTGCAGCAGGTGGTGGCCGCTTTGCCGCCCAATGTGCTGTGGAGCCATCTCACCGCTCTCGACCCTGCCGGGGTGGATCGGGTGCAGGCGCTGGCCCAGCGACTGGGGCGTCCGGCAAGCTGGTGGCTGCCCCGGGATCTGGCTCCCATCAAGGAGGCCTATGCCGCCCCTCTGCAGGACGCTCGCCCCTGGGAGCCGAGCCGGATACCCCGTCCATTGCGGGCCCTGTGCAGCGATCTGGTAGAGTCCAACCGCGGCCTGTCGGCCGAGGTATGCGCCCTGGCATCGGGCTGGCATGCCATCGGCTGAGGGGGCCCGTCATCACCCTTGAGAAAGCGGTTTTCCCCTATGGAAGGCAGTGGTATAAAGAGTTGACGGAGCGCTCGCCAAAGGAGCGCTTTTGTTTGCCAACCTAGTTTGCCAGCCAACGAACTCAACGGAATACAGGGAATACCATGTTTGAAAAGGTTGTTGCCGCCCCAGCGGATCCGATCCTGGGCCTGACCGAAGCCTTCCGTGCCGACTCTCGCAGCCACAAGATCAATCTGGGGGTCGGGATCTACAAGGATGAGACCGGTGCCACTCCTATCCTTCATTGCGTCAAGAAAGCCGAGCAGAAGCTGCTCACCGACGAGAAAACCAAGAACTACCTCGGTATTGAAGGCAATATCGAATATGGCCGCATAGTGCAGCAACTGCTGTTCGGGCAGGATTCCGCCCTGATTGCCAGCGGCCGCGCCAAGACAGCCCAGGCGCCGGGCGGTACAGGTGCCCTGCGCATCGCCGCCGAGTTCGTGGTGCGCAACGGTCTGGCCAAGACCATCTGGATCTCCGATCCCACCTGGGCCAACCACGTCAGCGTGTTCCAGGCCGCCGGCCTCACCGTCAAGTGGTACAAGTACTACGATGCGGCGACCAAGGGTCTCGACTTTGCCGCCATGCAGGCGTCGCTCTGCGAAGCGCAGGCCGGCGATCTGGTGCTGCTGCACGGCTGCTGCCACAACCCGACCGGCATAGACCCCACAGCTGATCAGTGGCGCGCCCTGGCCAAGCAGAGCGCCGCCGCCGGCTGGCTGCCGCTGTTTGACTTCGCCTATCAGGGTTTTGCCCGTGGTATAGAGGAAGATGCCGAGGGGCTGCGCATCTTCGCCGAGTGCCATGACGAACTGCTGGTGGCGAGTTCCTTCTCCAAGAACTTCGGCCTCTACAACGAGCGGGTCGGTGCCTTCACCCTGGTCAGCGCGACCAAGGCGATTGCCGATGTGGCCTTCACCCAGGTCAAGACCGTCATCCGTGCCAACTACTCCAACCCGCCGTCACACGGCGCCGCCGTGGTGACCACCATAGTCAGCGATCCGGCCCTCTATGCCGAGTGGGTGGAAGAGGTGGCGGCCATGCGGGTGCGTATTCGCGAGATGCGCGAACTGCTGGTAGAGAAGTTGGCTGCCCTCGGTGTGAGCCAGGACTTCAGCTTCATCCGCGAGCAGAACGGCATGTTCTCCTTCTCCGGTCTCTCCAAGGATCAGGTTGAGCGTCTCAAGAGCGAGTTTGCCATCTATATCGTCGGTTCCGGCCGGATCAGCGTGGCCGGGATCACCCGAGCCAACATAGATCCCCTGTGCGATGCCATCGCCAAGGTGCTGTAACTGAGGCGAAGAGGTTCTATGCGGGAATCACCCGCGTCAATATCATAGATCCCCTGTGCGATGCCATTGCCAAGGTGTTGTAAGCACAACCATCGGCATCCGCTCAGTAAAAAGCCCGCCATGTCGGCGGGCTTTTTCATGCCTGTTTTCCGGCATCAGCGGCGCCGTTTGCTGCCCCCCAGCAGGGAGCCGAGTACGCCCCGTACCAGCTGGCGCCCCACCTCGTTGCCCAGGGTACGGGCCACGCTCTTGGCGGCTGTCTGCACCACGCCGTCATGCTGGCCACCGCGCGGGCCTGTGCGACCGAACAGGATACCGTTGAGGGCGTCGAGCAATCCGCCCCCCTGCTCCGACGGGGTCTGGGAGGCATCATCCGAGGCGGCTGGTGCCCCGCCATTGAGGCGCTCGAAGGCGGATTCGCGATCCTCGCGGGTCTCGTATCTGCCGTGAAGCACTGATCCCTGGATCAGGGCCTGCCGCTCGGCGTCGCCCAGGGGACCTATGCGACTGGCGGGCGGGGCGATAAAGGCGCGCTCCACCACGCTTGGGCGCCCCTTCTCATCGAGCAGGGAGACCAGGGCCTCGCCCACCCCGAGCTCGGTGATGACGCCGGCCGCGTCGAAGGCCGGGTTGGCTCTCAGGGTGTTGGCGGCGATGCGCACCGCTTTTTGGTCGCTCGGCGTAAAGGCGCGCAGGGCGTGCTGCACCCGGTTGCCGAGCTGTCCCAGCACGCTGTCGGGAATGTCGGCCGGGCTCTGGGTCACGAAATAGACGCCCACTCCTTTCGAGCGGATGAGGCGCACCACCAGCTCTATCTTCTCCAGCAGCGCCTTGGGGGCGTCGTTGAACAGCAGGTGAGCCTCGTCGAAGAAGAACACCAGCACGGGTTTATCGGGATCCCCCACCTCGGGCAGTTGCTCGAACAGCTCGGACAACAGCCAGAGCAGGAAGCAGGCATAGAGGCGGCTGGACTGGGTGAGCTTGCCGGCCGCCAGCACATTGATGTGGCCGTGGCCGGCCCCGTCGGTCTGCAGCAGATCCTGAATGTCCAGCATGGGCTCGCCGAAGAAGTGGTCCCCTCCCGCACTCTCCAGGGTGAGCAGGTTGCGCAGTATGGCGCCGATGGAGGCGGTGGACACATTGCCATAGCGGGTGGTAAGGGATTTGGCGTTGTCTCCGGCAAACTGCACCATGGCGCGCAAGTCTTTCAGATCGAGCAGCAGCAAGCCCTCGTCGTCCGCCACCTTGAACACCAGCTCCAGCACCCCGCTCTGGGTGTCGTTGAGGCCGAGCAGACGGGCGAGCAGCAGGGGCCCCATGTCGGAGACTGTGGCCCGCACCGGGTGCCCCTGCTCCGCAAACAGGTCCCAGAACAGGGTCGGACTGGGGGCGAAGGCGGGGGCCGGGATGCCGAGCTGGGCCAGACGGGCATCCAGCTTGCTCGACGGGGTGCCGGCGGCGCCGAGGCCGCTGAGATCCCCCTTCACATCCGCCAGAAAGACCGGCACCCCGAGGCGGGAGAACCCCTCTGCCAGCACCTGCAGGGTGACTGTCTTGCCGGTCCCCGTGGCACCTGTGATGAGGCCGTGGCGGTTGGCCATGGCGGGCTGCAGTGAGATGGGTTGGCCATTGGCATAGGCCAGCGTCAGGGGTTGGGCCATGGTGAACTCCTTGTCTTTGCAGGTAGCGGCAAGCTGAGGGCTACAAGGAGTGTGGTGGCAGAGCCAAACGATGGCAAGGCGGCGCGAATTGCGCCCTGTGGCTAAGCCGAAGGGCGGGCAGGAGGCTCAGCGGGCGCGGGTCAGTCTGCCCAGTTGCAGCATCATGAAGGTGAGCAGGGCCCCGGTGGCGGCGGTCAGCACCGCAAGCAACAGGCTGCCGAGCAGGAAGGGGGGCACCAGGGTCGCCGCTTCGTGCTCCAGCCAGTGCAATGACCAGGTGAGGTGGAAGGGCTCGGGCGTCTGGTGCAGCACCAGGCAGCCGGTGCGATAGGCATAGAGGTACATGAAGGGCAGCGTCAACGGGTTGTTGAACCAGACCGCCAGCAGGGCCAGCGGCAGGTTGAGGCGAAACGCCAGCGCCAGTCCGACCGCGACGAGGGAGTGCATGGGGATGGGGATCCAGCTGGCGAAGAGGCCGGCCGCCACGGCGCCGCTGAGCGCCCGGGTGCCGCCCTGCCAGAGGGCGGGGGTCAGCAGGCGCTCACCAAAGAGGGCGAACCACTTCTGCTGGCGCAGGGTGTCCGGGTCTATCTTGAAACGGGCCAGCCAGCGGCTCAGCATGCCCGCGCCTCCTTGCGCTTCTGCCACTGGCGCACTGTGTTGATGCGCCAGAAGGTGCGGATGAAGGCGTAACCCATCAAGGCGCTCAGCAGCGCGAGCACCAGGGAGCCCAGCAGCAGCGGCGGGGCCAGGGTTTCAAATACCGAGACAAGCCACTCCCAGGTGAACTGGATATCGATGTGCTGGGCGGGGTGCCCGAGCAGCTGGCAGCCCACCAGATAGGCGCCATAGAACAGCGGCGGCATGGTGAAGGGGTTGGAGAGCCAGACCAGGGCGACCGAGAGGGGCAGATTGACCCTAAAGAGGATGGCGCCACCGGCCGCCAGCAGCATCTGGCAGGGGAGCGGGATCCAGGCCATGAAGAGGCCGACCGCGAAGGCACCGGCGGCGGAGCGGCGGTTGAGGTGCCAGAGGTTGGCATCGAGCAGGAGCTTGCCGAACAGCCGCAAGTGCTTGTGTTCCTTGAGCTTGTCCTGATCGGGCAGCCAGCGTTTTATGAGTCGTTTGGGCATGTTTGAAACCTTGCTAAATACTTGCTCCATGGATCTGCGTCTGTTGTCGTTTGCCCTGGGGGCAAGCTCCTCACTGCTCTGGCCCTGGTTACCCTCTACTGCATGGGGCGGCGCGCTGCTGGCCCTCGCCATCCTGCTCGCCCATGGCCGTCATTGGCGGCTCATGTTTCTGGTGCTCGGCATGCTCTGGATGCAGCTGAACCTGCAGTATCGGTTGGCCTGGCTGGACAAGCTGGAGACACAGACCAGCCACATCATAACCGCACGGGTGCAAAGTACGGAGTCCTCGGGCGATAAACCGCGAGATAAATTTGCCCGCCTGCTGCTGCGGGTGGAGACGCTGGACGAGCAGCCCCTCACGATAGCCCCCCTGGTCAGGATCAATGCCTACCAAGGGTTGCCCCCTTTGCCGGCCGGCAGTCGCATCACCCTGGTGAGCTCCCTCAAGCCCGCCCATGGGCTGGCCAACGAGGCGGGCATGGATGGGCGGCGCCTGCTGCTTGGCAAGGGGATCACGGCGACCGGCAACCTGCGCCGGATCGTCGAGGTCCAGGAGGCAGCCCCCGGGATGCGCGAGCGCTGGCTGGCCGCAGCCAGCAGCGCCTGGCAGGGACTGGAGCAGGCCCCCTTGCTGGCGGCGCTCAGCTTCGGGGAGCAGGGGGGCATCACGGATGCCCAGTGGGATCTGTTTCGCGGCAGCGGCCTGACCCATATCATCGCCATCTCGGGCCAGCATATCGCCCTGGTGGCGGTGCTCGGCTGGTGGCTGGGGCGGCTGCTGGGGTTGCGGGGGGCCATTGTGGTCTCCCTCTTGTTTGCCGCCGTCTACAGCTGGCTGGCGGGATTCGCTGTGGCGACCGAGCGGGCCCTCATCATGGTGCTGGTGTGGAGCCTGCTGCGCTGGTTGAATCGGGACTGGCCCAGCCACCGCATCTGGCTGTGGGCCTTCGTGGTGATAGTGCTCTGGGATCCCTTCGCCCTCTACTCGGCCGGTTTCTGGCTCTCCTTCATGGCGGTGGCCCTGCTGTTGCTGGCGAGCCTGCTGCACGCGCGTCCCGGACTGGTGCGGCTGCAGATCCTGCTGCTGCTCGGCCTGCTGCCCCTGCAACTGCTGCTGTTCGAGGGCATGGCCCCGCTGGCGCTCTTGCTCAATCTGCTGGCGTTGCCGCTGTTCTGCCTCGGCATCATTCCGCTGGCGCTGATCGGCGTGCTGTTGGCGCCGCTCTCCACCGCCCTGGCTCATGCCCTGTTCTGGCTGTCCGATCTGGGGCTGACCTGGGTGTTGTGGGGACTCGGCCTGCTGGCGGACCATCTGCAGCTCTGGTGGCCTGTTCCCGGCTGGCTGATGCCCGTCAGCGCCTTGCTGGTGCTGCTGTGGGGGGCCTGGCAGTTGCCGGGAGGGCGCGGCTTGCTGCTCCCTGTGGGGGCCGCCCTGCTACTGGGTGCCTGGCCTGCTCCCACGCCCTGGCAGGTGCGGGTGCTGGATGTGGGGCAGGGCTTGTCGGTGCTCGTCACCCGGGGCGAGCGCGGCATCCTCTATGACACCGGGAATAGCTACCCCGGCGGCTACAACATGGCGGAGGCCGCCATACTGCCCGTGCTGAGCCGCCTCGATGTGCGGGTGCTCGATGCCCTCATCATCAGTCACAAGGACAGGGATCATGCGGGCAACAGGCGCGCCATGCTGCAGGCGATGCCGGTGCGCCGCGAGCTCTCCTCGTTCGGCTTCGCGCGCAGCACGACACTGTGTCGCCGCGGTCAGCGCTGGCACTGGCAGGGGCTGGAGGTGCGCGTGCTCTGGCCCGAGCGGCCGGGGGCGGGGCGCAACAACGACAGTTGCGTGGTGCAGATAAGCGACGGCCGGCATCGCATCCTGCTCAGCGGCGACATAGAGCAGGGGGCGGAGCGCCGCCTGCTGGCCCTGGAAGAGCAGGGTGAAGGAGAGGAACTCGCCAGCACATTTTCCAGTGCTGACTTCAGCACCCTTTCCAGCACTGTACTGGTGAGCCCTCACCATGGCAGCCGCACCTCCTCGACCCCGGGCTTCGTGGCGGCGGTGAACCCGGATGTCGTCATCCACAGCGCCGGCGACAGAAACCAGTGGCAGTTTCCCCGCCCCGAGGTGGTGGCAAGATACCAGGGGGCCCGTCAGTGGGTGACGGGGCAGGATGGCGCCATCCTGATCGAGGCGGGGGAGGCCGGGCTCAAGATCCGGGCCGAGCGCGAGCAGGGCCCCTGGTACAGGCGCAATGGCCACTGGTGGCAACCCAGGTTATGGCGCTAGAACCACTCCCTTAGCTGTCATTTCGCTTTGGGGTGGGGCCAGGCTATGGCAACGCTTGGTGTAATCCTGTGCTTTGGCTAGGGCAATAATCCGTCATTTTCCTTTGAGGAAGGGTGGGGGAGATGGCCAGGTTATGGCAACGCTTGGTGTAATCCTGCGCTTTGGCCAGGGCAATAATCCGTCATTTCCCTATGAGGAAGGGGTAGGGAGATGGTCAGGCTATGGCAACGCTTGGTGTAATCCTGCGCTTTGGCTAGAATACCCCGTCATTTCCCTTATTAACGGCTATTCATGCAACAAGAAACCTCACAAGAGAGCTGGCCCGTCTTCAAACGCCTGCTCGGTTATGTCCGGGATCGCAAACTGGGGCTGGTGGGCGGCATCATCGGCATGCTGGGTTATGCGGCCGTGGATACCACCTTCGTCTACTCCATCAAGCCGCTCATCGATCAGGGCCTCAACGGCAACGACAGCAGCGTGCTCAAGTGGATGCCCTTCTTCGTGCTCGGCATCGTCGCCCTGCGCGGTTGCGCCGCCTTCCTTTCCAACTACTGCATGGCCTGGGTCGGCAACCATGTGGTGATGCGGCTGCAGCAGCAGGTGTTCAGCCACCTGATGGCCATGCCCATGAGCTTCTTCGACCGCCAGAATACCGGCAACCTGCTCTCCAAGGTGACCTATGACGCCGGTCAGGTGTCGTCCGCCGCAAGCTCCACCCTGGTGTCGCTGGTGCGCGAAGGGGCCACCGTCATCGGCCTGCTCGGCCTGATGTTCTGGCACTCCTGGCAGTTGTCGGTGATCTTCCTGGTGGTCGGCCCTGTGGTGGGCGTGCTGATTGGTCTCATCAGCCGTCGTTTTCGCAAGATCAGCCGTCACATACAGCAGGCGGTGGGTGACATCACCACCTCCACCGAGCAGATGCTCAAGGGCCATAAAGAGGTGCTGATGTTCGGTGGCCAGCAGGTGGAGGACAAGCGCTTCTTCACCGTCAGCAACCGGATGCGCCAGCAGACCATGAAGATGGTGGCGGCCGATGCCATCGGCAGCCCCATAGTCCAGATGGTGGCCTCGGTCGCCCTGGCGGTCTTCCTCTACGTGGCGACCATAGACTCGGTCAAGGCGACCCTGACTGCGGGTACCTTCACCGTCATGGTCACCTCCATGATGATGCTGCTCAAGCCGCTGAAAAGTCTGACCGACGTGAACAACCAGTTCCAGCGTGGCATCACCGCCTGCCAAAGCCTGTTCGGTCTGCTGGACTCTACCCCGGAGCAGGACACCGGCACCCGCACCCTGGAGCGTGCCCGTGGGGAGATAGAGTTTCGCAACGTCACCTTCACCTATCCGACCAAGGAGACCCCGGCGCTGCACAACATCAGCTTCAAGGTGGAGGCGGGCAAGTCCGTGGCCCTGGTGGGTCGCTCCGGCTCCGGCAAGAGCACCATCGCCAGCCTGTTGACCCGCTTCTATGACATAGAGCAGGGGGAGATACTGCTGGACGGCGTCAACATCCGCGAATACAAGTTGAGCGAGCTGCGCAAGCAGTACGCCCTGGTTTCCCAGCATGTGCACCTGTTCAACGACTCCGTGGCCAACAACATCGCCTACGCGGCAGAAGACAAGTACAGCCGGGAAGAGATACAGCATGCGGCCCGCATCGCCCATGCCGACGAGTTCGTGCGCAAGATGCCGGAAGGCTATGACACCGTCATCGGCGAGAACGGCGCTTCATTGTCTGGTGGCCAGCGCCAGCGCATCGCCATCGCCCGCGCCCTGCTGCGGGACTCCCCCGTGCTGCTGCTGGACGAGGCCACCTCGGCCCTGGATACAGAATCCGAGCGCCACATCCAGGCGGCCATCGACGAGCTGTGCAAGGCGCGCACCTCACTGGTCATCGCCCACCGTCTCTCCACCATAGAGAAGGCGGACGAGATCCTGGTGATCGACGAGGGTCATATCGTCGAGCGCGGCAACCATGACGCCCTGATGGCCCAACAGGGCACATATGCCCAGTTGCGGGCCATTCAGTTTGGCAACGTCGCCGTGAGTAACAAGGGCTGATGCTGGAGCGTCTCTGGTACGGCAAGAGTGGCTGGCGCTGGGCGCTGGCCCCCTTGGCCCTGTTGTTTGCCCTCGTCAGCGGCGGGCGCCGTTTCGCTTACCGGCGCGGCTGGCTCAGCCGCTATCGGGCCAGCCTGCCGGTGATAGTGGTGGGCAATATCTCGGTCGGCGGCAACGGCAAGACCCCTGTCGTGGTCTGGCTGGTGGAACAGCTGCAAGCCCGTGGCTGGCGCCCCGGCGTAGTCAGTCGGGGTTATGGTGGCAAGGCGCCCCATTACCCTTATCGGCTGGACGCCACCAGCACCACGGCCCAGGCGGGGGATGAGCCGGTGCTCATCGCCCGGCGCTGCGGCTGCCCCGTGGTGGTGGCACCCAAGCGCGCCGATGCGGTGCGTCAGCTTGAGCAGAGCGGCGAGGTGGACATCATCATCACCGACGACGGCCTGCAGCACTACGCCCTGGCACGGGACATAGAGCTGGTGGTGGTGGATGGGGCCCGGCGCTTTGGCAATGGCTGCCTGCTGCCCATGGGGCCGCTGCGCGAACCCATGACCCGCCTCAAGCGGGTCGATGCCATCATCTGCAACGGCGGGACCCCGGCCCAGGGGGAATACCCCATGGCACTGGTGGCGGCCGCGCCGCGCCGCGTATGCGACGATGCCCCCCTCGAGGCCCCCCTCGCCGGACCTGTGGACGCATTGGCGGGCATAGGCCATCCCCCCCGCTTCTTTGCCACCCTGACCGGGCTCGGTTATGAGCTGGCAGAGAGTGTCGGTTATGCGGATCATCAGGCCTTTGATCGGGATGAGCTGCTCGCCCGCTTCGGCGAGCGCCCCCTGCTGATGACGGAGAAGGATGCGGTCAAGTGCCGGGCCTTCGCGCCGGCGCACTGGTGGTATCTGCCGGTGAGCGCCGAGTTGCCCGCCTCACTGCTCGACGCCCTGCTGCAGCGGTTGACCTCGCCGCAAGCGTCCGACTCTGACCATGCACATTGAATGGCACAAGATCATCGCCTGCACGGCATCATAGCCCGTGCGGCGCCGTTGCAAGGAGCCGGCTTCCGGCTCCGGCGATGGACCATTAAACTGCTCGGCAGCATAGCCCGCTCGAGATCGTCGCTTGCTCGACATCGTTGAAGGAGTTTCGTTTTGGCACTGGATATCAAATTGCTCGACATCATCGCCTGCCCGGTTTGCAAGGGGAAGCTGCACTATCAACCGCAATCGGACAAGGCCGCCCATGAGCTCATCTGCCGCTTCGACAGACTGGCCTATCCGCTGGAGGAGGGGATCCCCGTCCTGCTGGAGAACCGGGCGCGCCATCTGCCCCTGGAAGAGCTGAAGCCATGAGTTTCGTCGTCGTCATTCCGGCCCGCTACGCCTCCACCCGCTTGCCGGGCAAGCCGCTGGCGGACATCCATGGCAAGCCCATGGTGCAGCACGTGGTGGAGAAGGCCCTGCAATCGGGCGCCGATCGGGTGATAGTCGCCACCGACGACGAGCGGGTGCAGCAGGCGCTGCAGACCACCGGCGTCGAGGTGTGCATGACATCGAAGGATCACCAATCCGGCACCGAGCGTCTGGCCGAGGTGTGCCGTCACTACGGCTTTGCCGCCGATACTATCGTGGTCAACGTGCAGGGGGATGAGCCCCTGATCCCGCCCGCCATCATCCGCCAGGTGGCGGACAACCTGGCCGCCGCCACGGCGCCTATGGCCACCCTGTCCGTGCCCATCCAGGACGCCGAAGAGGCGTTCAACCCCAATGCGGTCAAGGTGGTGACGGACAAGGATGGCTACGCCCTCTACTTCAGCCGGGCCAGCATTCCCTGGGACAGGGATCGCTTTGCCAAGAGCCGGGAGCAGATTGGCAGCCACTATCAGCGCCACATCGGCATCTACGCCTATCGCGCCGGCTTCATCCAGCGCTACGTGGACTGGGCGCCGAGCGCGCTCGAGCAGGTAGAGGCGCTGGAGCAGTTGCGGGTGCTCTGGTACGGGGAGAAGATCCATGTTGCCCAGGCGCTGGAAGCCCCCCCGGTCGGGGTGGATACCCAGCAGGACCTGGACAAGGTGCGTGCGCTGCTGGCCCACTGAGGCTGGCGGCACCAAAGTTGACCGATACGGCGCCTTCAGGCGCCGTTTTTTCGTTGATTATTTATATAATAAGTTGATTTAAAACGGCTTTTACGAGCGATTTCAAACTTTTCCCGGCCATGGTTTGCCAAATCATCGAGTTTGGTTATGATGCAAGACGCCGTGTTAACCCTAACTGGCATATAACGAGATAAAAAACGGGGTGTTTGGGTGATTAATGTATTCCTGGTCGATGATCATGAGTTGGTGCGTACAGGGATAAGACGCATTTTGGAAGATGTCCGCGGGATCAAGGTGGTGGGCGAGGCACAGAGCGGGGAAACCGCCGTGGCCTTCTGTCGACAGCATCACCCCGACGTGATCCTGATGGACATGAACATGCCGGGCATCGGCGGTCTGGAAGCGACCCGCAAGATCCTGCGGCTGCGCCCCGATGTGCGCATCATAGTGCTGACCATTCATTCCGAGAATCCGTTCCCCACCAAGGTGATGCAGGCGGGTGCAGCCGGATACCTCACCAAGGGGGCCGCGCCGGACGAGATGATCCACGCCATTCGCCTGGTGCACTCCGGCCAGCGTTACATCTCCCCCGAGATAGCCCAGCAGATGGCTCTCAGCCAGTTTGCCTCGGCGGACGAGAACCCCTTCAAGTCCCTCTCCGAGCGCGAGCTGCAGATCATGATGATGATCACCAAGGGGCAGAAGGTGACCGACATCTCGGAGCAGCTCAACCTGAGCCCCAAGACGGTCAACAGCTATCGCTACCGCCTGTTCAGCAAGCTGGGGATCAATGGCGACGTTGAGCTGACCCATCTGGCCATTCGCTATGGCATGCTGGATGCCGACACCCTGTAAGGGGTCGTGTGGACACCAAAGGCGGCACCGGCCGCCTTTTGCTTTTTCAGCCCCTTTTGCTTTTCAGTCTGTGGGCGCAGTATGCTTCCCCCGTCTTTTTGCATTCATCCGTTGAGTCGAGTTGCCGATGACCCTCTCTCCCGAGCCCCTTTTTGACAGCAAGGCCTTTCTGAGTGCCGTGACTCACCAGAGCGGCGTCTACCGTATGTATGACGGCGGTGGCACCGTCATCTACGTGGGCAAGGCCAAGGATCTTAAAAAACGGCTCGCCTCCTACTTTCGCACCAATGTCGACAGCATCAAGACCCGCACCCTGGTGCGCCAGATAGCCGACATCCAGGTCACTGTCACCCACACAGAGACCGAGGCGCTGATCCTCGAGCACAACCTCATCAAGCAGTACCAGCCGCGCTACAACGTGCTGCTGCGGGATGACAAGTCCTACCCCTGGATCATCATCACGGCGCACCAGCATCCCCGTATCGGCGTGCATCGCGGTGCCCGCAAGGTGAAGGGGGAGTATTTCGGTCCATACCCCTCCGGCGGCGCCGTGCGCGAGAGCCTGCACCTGATGCAGAAGATCTTCCCGGTGCGCCAGTGCGAGGACGCTGTCTATGCCAACCGTACCCGCCCCTGCCTGCTCTATCAGCTCAAGCGCTGCGCCGGCCCTTGCGTGGCGGGGCTGGTGAGCGAGTCGGAATATGCCCAGCAGGTGGAGCTGGCCAAGTTGTTCCTGGCGGGCAAGAACCAGCAGGTGATAGGGGAACTGGTGGGCAAGATGGAGTCTGCCAGCGGCGATCTGCGCTTCGAGGAGGCGGCCCGCTACCGGGATCAGATCCAGGCCCTGCGCCGGGTCACCGAGCAGCAGTCGGTGAGCGGCAACGTGCTGGACGAGCTGGATGTGGTGGGGGTGGCCTTCGATCAGGGGGCGGCCTGCATCCATGTGCTCTTCATCCGTCAGGGCAAGGTGCTCGGCTCGCGCAGCTACTTCCCCAAGGTGCCGGCCGATACCCCCCTCGACGAAGTGGTGCAATCCTTCCTGCTGCAGTTCTATCTGTCGGGGCAGGGGGGCAGGCAGATCCCGAGCGAGGTGCTGCTGGATGTGGCGCTGGAAGACGAGGCGGTGATCGCCGAGACCCTGAGCCAGACCGCAGGTTACAAGGTGCGGGTGCAGAGCCGCACCCGCAGCGAACGGGCCCGCTTTATCAAGCTCGCCTCCATCAACGCGCAGACGGCGCTGCGCTCGCGCCTGGCCCACAAGAGCACCATCACAGCCCGCTACGACCAGCTGGAGGAGCTGCTGGAGCTCGAGACCCCCATCGCCCGCATGGAGTGTTTCGACATCTCCCACACCATGGGGGAGCGCACCGTCGCCTCTTGCGTGGTGTTCAACCGGGAGGGGCCGCTCTCCTCGGAATACCGCCGCTTCAACATCGACGGCATCACGGGGGGAGATGACTACGCCGCCATGGAGCAGGCGCTGGAGCGCCGCTTTGGCAAGCAGCAGGAGCCGGACAAGGTGCCTGACGTGCTGTTTATCGACGGCGGCCTCGGCCAGCTGCGCCGCGCCGAGGAGATCCTGACTCGCCAGCTGGAGTTTCTCGGCGGCAAGTACCCGCTGCTGGTGGGCATCGCCAAGGGGGTGACCCGCAAGGCGGGGCTGGAGACCCTGATCCTGGGGGAGAGCCACGAAGAGCTGCACTTGCCGGCAGATATGCCCGCTTTGCACCTTATTCAGCACATTCGCGATGAATCCCACCGTTTTGCCATCACGGGCCACAGGGCCCGCCGAGCCAAGGCCCGTACCACCAGTACCCTGGAGGACATTCCGGGGGTGGGGCCCAAGCGGCGGCAGGCACTGCTCAAATACCTGGGCGGTCTGCAGGAGGTGAAGAAGGCGGGGGTGGACGAGCTTGCCAAGGTGCCCGGCATCAGCCAGGAGCTGGCCCAGTCCATTCACGACGCCCTGCACTCGCTCTGACCCGGGATAAAGATTGTTGTTCAGGAGAGGTGATACCCAGGAGGGGGTCTGACCCGGGCCACCTCGAGTGGGTGGCATTTGATGTGGATCCCGCAAACCGGCCCCGGCAGCACAAGAGCCGTGACGCAGGGGGCCCGCAAATGCCATAATGGCATGCATCCTGAGGTTATTGATGGATTAATAGACCAAGGCGGGCGCCTGTCCGGTTGCAACGGTGATCGGCTTGGGGCTACCATGTAGCGGCATACAAGAAGTGGCTGAAAATAATGACAAATATTCCTAACCTGCTGACGTTTTTTCGGATTTTGCTCATCCCCGTCTTCGTCATCCTGTTCTACCTTCCCTATCAGTGGTCCTACATGGCGGCTGCGCTTGTCTTCATCCTGGCGGCCGCGACCGACTGGTTTGATGGCTACCTCGCCCGCAAGCTGAACCAGTCCACCGCCTTCGGCGCCTTCCTCGATCCCGTTGCCGACAAGATCATGGTGGCGGCTGCCCTGGTGGTCATCGTCGAACACTACAACACCATCTGGGTCACCATACCGGCCATGACCATGATTGGCCGCGAGATCATCATCTCCGCCCTGCGGGAATGGATGGCGGAGCTCGGCAAGCGCTCCTCGGTGGCGGTCAGCTGGATTGGCAAGTGGAAGACCATGATCCAGATGGTGTCGCTCACCGGCCTCATCTGGCAATACGACATCTGGATGGTGTGGCTCGCCTACGTGCTGCTCTATGTCGCCACCGTGCTCACCTTCTGGTCCATGTTCCAGTACATGAAGGCCGCCTGGGGCGATCTGACCTACCACTCCCGCTTCTAGTCCTCCCATGGGCAAATGGCCGTTTCCTTGCCGTTGGGGCAGAGAAACGGCCATGAGTGGCAAAAGTGTGGGAGAAGGGCAAAAAATGCCCGAACGATCAGAGTATTAAATGTTTTTGGTTGACTGGACGAGGAACATCGCTAGAATGCGTTCTCGTAGTCAGGCAGTCAGCCAGACCGATGCGGGAATAGCTCAGTTGGTAGAGCACGACCTTGCCAAGGTCGGGGTCGCGAGTTCGAGTCTCGTTTCCCGCTCCAAATTCAGACAATAGAGAGCCAACTCTCTTTTGCATGGCGCGTTAGCAAAGCGGTTATGCAGCGGATTGCAAATCCGTTTAGTCCGGTTCGACTCCGGAACGTGCCTCCATATTGACAAGCCCGCCCGCGGACTTGATACCGATTGCGGTGCCTGAGTGGTGAAATCGGTAGACACAAGGGATTTAAAATCCCTCGACGTTCGCGTCGTGCCGGTTCGATTCCGGCCTCAGGCACCAGTTATTGAAGAAAGCAATCAAAGACTTACGAAGGCCACTAGCGATAGTGGCCTTTTTGTTTTTCCTCCGTGTCCACCTTTGCTCCAGATGGCGCTGTTCTGCCCCTTCTTTGGGTCATTGTGCCCGTGGTCGTCGGGCAGGGCATCACCGATTGGCGAGACGAAAAGCGCCGGCGGGCTGCCGGCGCTTTCTGGTCTTGTCGTATTAGACGTTGGGGCCTGGCTGAGCCTCGGTTTGCAGGGGCGATGGCCTGGCTAATAGGTCAGGTAGCTGCTGCCACCTCCGCTCTTGCCGCCGGCGTTGCTGCCATCGTCCCCGGTCGGGGGAGGGCCTGCGCCGTCGGAGGAGGCGCAGGCAACCAGCATGAGCTGCGCTGCTATCAGGCAGATTTTCCATATTTTCATGATGTTGTCCTTTACTGCTTGGCCTGTCCCGCGGCCGCTCTGAAGGAGCCGGTCAAGCCGGACACGCAAGCATGAGTTTAGCCCACCGCCTCTTTTTCATCTGTGGCTCACCCCTCTCAGGTCATGCCTAGGGCGGCCCATGAGCCAGTCCCATGGGCCAACTGCAGTCATGGCTCTCCCCTTGACCGGCGCTCTCCCCTTGATGGAAGCTGGGCCCTTCTCATACAAGGACGAAGATATGGTACTGATACTGGGCAAGGGGTCGTCAATCAATGTGCGCAAGGTGTTGTGGACCTGCGCCGAGCTCGATCTCCCTTTCGAGCGGGAGGAGTGGGGGAGCGGTTTTCAGTCCACCCGGAGTGCCGAGTTCCTGGCGTTGAATCCCAACGGTATGGTGCCGGTCATGAGAGATGGGGACTTCACCCTGTGGGAATCGAACAGCATCATCCGATATCTGGCGACGGGCTATGGCGACGGCTCTCTCTATCCCGCCGAGGCGCGGGCAAGGGCCAGGGTCGATCAATGGATGGATTGGCAGTCGTCGGACTTGAACCGCGCCTGGAGCTACGCCTTCATGTCGCTGGTGAGGCACTCCCCCGCCCATCAGGACAGCCAGGCGATGGAGGCGAGTTGTGCCGAGTGGTCCAGGTACATGCAGATCCTGGACAGGCAGCTCGAGGCCACCGGCGGCTATGTGGCCGGGAGCCGCTTCTCGCTGGCGGACATTCCCGTCGGCCTGTCGGTGAATCGCTGGTTCCATACCCCCTTCGAGCGCCCGCCACTCGCGGCGGTGAGCGATTACTACGCGCAATTGAGCGAGCGCCCCGGCTTCTGTCTGTATGGCAATAACGGGATGCCATAGACGGAAGCACTAGGTTTGCACCAATGCCGCACCCGCCAACCTCTATACGTCAGCGCCTCGCGCCAGAACCCCGGCACCTGGGTTGGGCTGCCAGCTGCGCCGGAGGCGAAAGGGGCGGAGCGCCCATAAAAAATCCGAAACCCAAGGTTTCGGATCCTGGCCCGGGGGGCATACACATCGAGTGCTGAAAGAAACGGATTCAGCGGCTCAGCTGCGGATCTTGTTGTAGAAAAACAGCACTATCAAGGCACCCACGGTGGCGATAAGTATGCTCGGCAGGTTGAAGCCGGTCACCGTTCCCATGCCCAGCAGGGTGCCCACATAGCCACCCACCATGGCGCCTATGACCCCCAGGATCACCGTCATGAAGAAACCGCCCCCATCCTTGCCCGGCATTATCCATTTGGCCAGGATGCCGACGATCAATCCCAATACAACCCAGGTAAGAAATCCCATCATCTAGTCCTCATTTGTGTGCAGAGATACAGAGTATATGCAGGGTTCGGCATTGCATCCTGCTCGGGGAGGGGGACAGACGTTGTCATATGAGCATTCCTCATCCCCGAGGGGGACCCTCACTCTGGGAGGGGACGACTCTCGAGCCGCTGGCCCTGCGGGGAGCAGCTCAGCACGGATCCTTGCTCGAACCAGTCTCCCAGCACTATGCGCCGCGCCGGCTTGCCGTCCAGCATGAAGTCATGGACGGCGGGTCTGTGGGTGTGGCCATGGATAAGCAGCCGGCAGCCATGCTGGCGCAACAGCGCATCGACCGCCGCCGGGGTCACATCCATGATGGTCTGTGGCTTGCCGGCATTCTCCATCTGGCTCTGGCCCCGCATCTTGCAGGCGATGGCCTGGCGGCGGGCCAGCGGCAGGCGCAGGAAGAGCCAGCGCAGCCATTTTTGCTGGGTGATGCGGCGAAACTTCTGATAGCCCTCATCCAGGGTGCAGAGCAGGTCCCCGTGGCTCAGCAGCACCCGCTCCCCGTAAAGATCGATGACGCAAGGGTCGCCAAGCAGCGTCATGCCCGCCCGTTTGGCGAAGGCCTTGCCCAGCAGGAAGTCGCGGTTGCCGTGGATGAAGTAGATGGGCACATCCTGCCGGCTCAGGGCCAGGAAAGCCTCGGCCACCTGGCTGTGGAGCGGGTTGGGATCGTCGTCGCCAATCCAGAATTCGAACAGATCTCCCAGCACATAGAGGGCATCGGCCTTGGGGGCGTCGCGCTCGAGAAAACGCACCAGTGCGGCTGTCATGTCGGGCCGCTGGGCGCACAGGTGAATATCACTGATAAAAAGGGTGCTCATGATGTGGGATGAGTGCTCTTGATGGGTTCCGGGCAAAGGGGGGCAGGGGAGTCTGCCGGGGTGGACGAGTCGCACTGGGAATGGGCCTGCCAGTGGAGCGTGGCAAGGTCGCGCCCCTCCAGGGTCAGCAGCGCGGCGTAAGGATCGCCGCCAAGGCCGAGCAGACGGCAGATGGCCGCCTCTCCCTTGAGCCCTGCCTCGAGGCGAAGGCGCAGCACGGCCTGATAGAAGTCGTGGCCAAAGTGCCCCAGCAGGGCGGCCATCAGGCTGAGGTGACGCCAGCCGTTGAGCGTCTCAAGCGGGGCTTGGGTGACATAGAGCTCCACCGGCCAGCGCGCCTGATCCGGGCCTGTCAGGGTCTGCTCCAGCAGCCACACCTGGTGCCCCTTGTCGCTGGCCGTCCAGCCCTGCTCACGCAAGAGGGCGGCGAGGCGCGCGGGATCAGGGTGCTGGCAGAGGATGTCGAGATCGCTGCCGGGCCTGTCGAGCCCGATGGCGACTGTGCTCACCAGCGCCAGGTCCTGGCACAGGCGCCCCAGCGCATCCCAGCATCCTGCGTTGAGCAGGGCATGGGCGGAGCGCTGGCGAGGATTGCCCCAGGCCAGATAGTCGAGACGGCGCCAGTTGGCCGGGGTGGCCTGCGCAGATGGAAAAACTGCGGCCGGGGCCGCAGTTATATCAGTGCGCAGAAGGCGACAATCACTCAGCAAGGGTCACCTTGGTGATGACGACGTCTTCGGTCGGCACGTCTTGATGCATGCGGCCGTAGTTGCCGGTCTTGACGCCCTTGATCTTGTTGACCACGTCCATGCCGGCGGTGACTTCACCGAACACGCAGTAGCCGAAGCCCTGGGTGGTGGGGGACTTGAAGTCCAGGAAGTCGTTGTTGTTCACGTTGATGAAGAACTGGGCGCTGGCGGAGTGCGGCTCCGAGGTGCGGGCCATGGCGATGGTGCCAATCTTGTTGGACAGGCCGTTGGCCGCCTCGTTCTTGATGGAGGCGCGGGTCTCTTTCTCTTCGAAGCCAGGAGCATAACCGCCGCCCTGGATCATGAAGCCGTCGATGACGCGGTGGAAGATGGTGTTGTCGTAGTGACCGTCACGGCAGTATTGCAGGAAGTTGGCCACGGTCTCGGGGGCTTTTTCCGCGTTCAGGGTCAGGGTGATGTCGCCGTGGTTGGTGTGCAGAGTAACCATGATATGTCCTTTCAAATGTTGCGCGAGCACGAAGCCGGCTCGCGGCTGTTGCATGGGCTATGGCCTAAAGTGGTGGCAATTCTAGCCCATCAAGGGGCTGCGGCATAGATGGCATGGGGGATCCGGCGCTTTTTCTGCCTCGTTTTCTCCACCGGATGCGGTTAGAATGTCAGGCCATTTTACTCACAGGCAGTGGTCATAAGATGCTGAAGATATACAACACACTCACTCGTCAAAAAGAAGAATTCAAACCTATCCACCCGGGCAAGGTGGGCATGTATGTGTGTGGCGTCACCATCTACGATCACTGTCATATCGGCCACGGTCGCACCTTCGTCTCCTTCGATGTGGTGGCCCGTTACCTGCGTTACGCCGGTTACGATCTCACCTATGTGCGCAACATCACCGACGTGGATGACAAGATCATCAAGCGCGCTGCCGAGACCCAGGTCACCTGTGACGACCTCACCGAGCGCCTGATCGGCGACATGCATCAGGACTTCGACGCCCTCGGCATGCTGCGCCCGGACATCGAGCCCCGCGCCACCCAGCACATCCATGAAATCATCGCCCTGGTCGAAACCCTGCTGGAGAAAGAGCACGCCTACGTGGCGGACAACGGCGATGTGATGTTCATCGTCGAGTCCTTCGCCGACTACGGCAAGCTCTCTGGCCAGGATCTGGAGCAACTGCAGGCCGGCGCCCGAGTCGACGTGGTCGAAGCCAAGCGCAACCCGCTCGACTTCGTGCTGTGGAAGATGTCCAAGCCCGGCGAGCCGACCTGGGACAGCCCCTGGGGCCCGGGTCGCCCCGGCTGGCACATAGAGTGCTCCGCCATGAACTCCAAGCACCTTGGCAACCACTTCGACATCCACGGCGGCGGCTCGGATCTGCAGTTCCCCCACCACGAGAACGAAATAGCCCAGTCCTGCTGCGCCCACGGTGGCGACTACGTCAACACCTGGATGCACAGCGGCATGGTGATGGTGGACAAGGAGAAGATGTCCAAGTCCCTCGGCAACTTCTTCACCATCCGCGACGTCCTGGCCCATTTTGACGCCGAAACCGTCCGCTACTTCCTGATGTCCGGCCACTACCGCAGCCAGCTCAACTACTCGGAAGACAACCTGAAGCAGGCCCGCGCCGCCCTGGAGCGGATGTACACCGCCTTGCGCGACCTGCCTGTAGCCGCAGCCGCCGGTGGTGACGAGCAGGTGGCCCGCTTTGTCGATGCCATGGACGACGACTTCAACACCCCGGAAGCCTACTCCGCCCTGTTCGACCTGGTGCGCGAGATCAACCGCCAGAAGGCCGAAGACATCGCTGTCGCCGCTGGCCTGGGTGCCCGCCTGCGGGAACTGGGCGCCGTGCTCGGCATACTGCAACAAGACCCGGACGCCTTCCTGAAGGGTGGCGAAGCGGACGACGAAGTGGCCGAAATCGAGCAACTGATCGCCCAGCGCAACCAGGCCCGCGCCGACAAGAACTGGGCCGCCGCCGACGCCGCCCGCAACCGTCTCACCGAGATGGGCATAGTGCTGGAAGACAGCGCCGGCAAAACCAGCTGGCGCCGTGCGTAAGATCGGTGGCTCTGTTGGAGCCAACTGGTTAGCCAAATAAAAAACCGCAGCCCTAGGCTGCGGTTTTTGTTTGTGCCTTTTCCCTCGACACCTCTCAAGCCTCGGTGGCCTGAGTTCTGATCCCCTCTCCCCTTGTGGGAGAGGGTTAGGGTGAGGGGCCTCTAACCTCTTTGGCTCGCCAGTCTGGCGCGCAAGCCGAGGGTTTGGCTTTCAGCCTAAAAGAGGCGAGGGCTCTGCCCTCGAAGGGGTTTCGCCGCCGCTGCGCGGCTTGGCGAGTGACTTTGGAAAGACCCGCTCTTTATTGGCAAATAACACCAAAAGTCTTCTCCCCCGGCAAACCGCCCGCTTCGCGGGTTCCCTCGTCTCGTCCAACGGGTCGGACGGAGCGCCGCAGACGGCACTTTGGCCTACGCCATCCCTGGCTTCGGCCAAAGCCCACTTCGAACCTCCTTGTTTTCGCGCCAAATCGGGGTCGAGCAGTGCTCGCCCTGATCCGATTTGGCCCCTATGCCGGCTGCGGCTGCGCCATCATCCCTGATGGCGCTCCTGACCCGTTGAACTCGACTCGGCGGTAATACCGTGCCTGCCCGTGACAGCTGCTAGTTCTAATTATCTGACAGAATGCTGGACACCATGTGCAACTCTCTCACCAAAATGGATATCGAACAGAGAGACAGAGTTGGCAAAACCAGCAAGTGCTGTGCGTAATGCCGATTTTATTTGAGAGGGTTAAACTATTACGGTACTTAAAGTGTGAAAAATACTAATGGGAGTTGAAATGCATCAGTATAGGTTTCATCCACAATAGGGATAGATGTTTGTTTTTTGCTCTAACGATTTCACAGTATTTATGAGCTATTTTAGCTTTCATTATTGTCGAGTCTAGGTATGTTTTTAATTCTTCTAATCGCTCATGAGATTCTATAGATAATTTGTTTAGGAATGGGAAACCTCGTGAAAAACCTGTATGCATGGCTTTATTATTGAAACTGTAAAGAGCAATGAGGCTACTCAATATTTCATCGTCCCTTGCTAAATAATTCAATGTATCCCACATGATCACTGGCTCTAGAATATCTTCAATTTCTGACTGTAATGCATTTGGGTTTTTCACACTCACTGTGCTCGCTGATTGAGCATTATCAGCTAATGAAATTCTCTCAAACCGTAAACATGCATTTGGGGAATAGTCATTTTCAATAATTAAATTTCTAGTGTCGGTGTCAATTAAACAAAATACTTTGCCCTTCAAATATTTTAATTCAGAATTATCAGACATAGATGCGGAAAGTAATTTATATAATTTTCTAATGTTACCACAGCCATTAAAAGGCATAATATTAACATTGCTGAGCTGATTCTTTAAATATGCATTTAGATAGAGAGCATCTTCAGAGCCTTCACATATTATCCAATTGTTTTCTGCCGATTTTAGCAAGGCATTCATAGAACTTACTAGGTCAAAATAGCTCTTCATTTCAACAGCTTGAGGGAAGCTGCCTCTGTGCTCATAGACTGCATTTAAGGGAAACTGGATTATCTCAGGTGTCATATTTTGTTGCGTTGATGGCTTGCTATCAATGTAATGTAAGGTTCCATTAGCGGAACTTAATAATGAACCATACCAATGTGTAGTTATAAATAGTTGTCGATTGTATTTTTCCGAAACATCAATTAGTTTCATAAAAGAACGGAATCTTAAAGATGCTTCTAATGAACTCTCTGGTTCATCAATAGCTAATATAATTTCTTTCTCTTTATCATTTTTTGTAGAAAGGAATGTTGTTGCGACATCGATTAAGGCTAATCTTTGTTGGCCAGAACTGAGATCTTTTATGTGTTTTCCATCTTTTGTCAGTGGCCTGATAGAAAAAAACTCCTTTATTATTACATCAGTGATATCACCTGGTCTGATATTTCTCTTTGAGTTTCCGCCCTTAGATTTAAAAACATAGGCTCCATTCATATCACTATTGATATTCTCTATATAATCATCTAGTTTTTCATTGACAATGCCCAGAACACTTTTTTTGGCACTACCAACGGTATATTCCTTTCTATCTAAAAGAGCTTTAATTTCGCTAATAATTGACTTGTCCATGAGGCTCTGCATTTCACTTGCCTGTAGGCTAAGAATATCGCTTATTTTATTCTCAACAGGGATATATACAAATCTATACTTTTCAAAAACATAACTTATTATTTTCTTTACTATGACGGAGGAAACACCATTTCGTCTAGTTTTGTTTAGTATTTGTTGGTTGAATGGTGATAACTGTATTTCACCCAATCCATTTTTACCAACAGATATAAGCCAATGATCTTTTGGATTTATAGTATCTTTTAATGAATTTCTAAATTGAATAAAATCTTTGCAGTAATCATCTTTATGGACGGAAGTGAAATCATAATTCCAAAAAGCATCAGATATAGCATCTATATGTTGATAATTTTCTACTCTATCATCTCTATCTATTAAGAAAACAGGGGATATTTCAGATCGATCTATTTTTTGACCTGAAGTTATAGACCATTCTTTAGGGTCAACACCATTCATGACACAATTTATGCTTTCTAATACTGATGATTTCCCAACACCATTTGGACCTATAAACAAATTCAAGCGATTCTGTGTTTTTGTTGTAAATCCAATAAAGTTAATGTTTTTATAACATTTGTAATTTCTTAAAAACAACCCAATTATCATGGAGTTAGTATTCCTATTGACTTTCTTCTATTGGAAGGGCGGTTGATACTAATGTGAAATATATTTTTGGTGATTAATGTGTGGAATTGTTTTTTAGTAGATTAAAAAAACAATAATGGTGGAGGTATTGATATATTTGCCTGCAATTTTATATCAAAGTATCCGATCAGGTATTCCCCTTGTTGTTCGCCGAGGTGAGCCCGTTTGTCCAGGCCGCGAGGCAGGACGCCGAGCGA
>NZ_JBFODK010000037.1:0-42584 GCF_040908275.1 Aeromonas sp. R4-3 | reverse complement strand
GGCCGCCGGCGACAAGGAGCGAGGGAATGAAGACCACCTGTGCCTATTGTGGAGTGGGGTGTGGCATCCGGTTGAGCCGGGAGGGCGACAACTGGCAGTTGCAGGGGGATGAACAGCATCCGGCCAATGGCGGCGCCCTGTGCGTCAAGGGGGCCAGCCTGCTGGAGAGCCTGGCGTTCCCCGATCGCCTGCTCTACCCGCGCTGGATGGGGCAGCGCATCGGCTGGGATGAGGCGCTGGACACCCTGGCGCAGCGCCTTGCCGCCATCCTGGCCGAGTCCGGGCCCGAGGCCATCGGCATCTATCTGTCGGGCCAGCTCACCACTGAGGACTACTACGTCGCCAACAAGCTGATGAAGGGGTATCTGGGCAGTGCCAACGTGGACACCAACTCCCGGCTCTGCATGTCGTCGGCGGTGGTGGCCCACCAGCGCGCCTTCGGGGAGGATCTGGTGCCCGCCTGCTACGAGGATCTGGAGCTCGCGGATCTGGTGGTGCTCACCGGTGCCAACACCGCCTGGACCCATCCCGTGCTGTTTCGCCGCCTGCAGCAGGCGCGGGCACGGCGCCCCGAGCTCAAGCTGGTGGTGCTGGATCCCCGTCGTACCATGACGGCGGAGCAGGGGGATCTGCACCTGGCCCTCAAGCCCGGCAGCGACGTGGCGCTGTGGAACGGCCTGTGCCGCTACCTGCTCGACAGCGACGGCTGGGACAAGGCCTATGTGGCGCAACACGTGAGCGGCTTCGAGGCGCTGGCGGCGGCGCTGGACGATCCCGCCTGGCAACTGGACGAAGTGGCCCGCTGCTGCGGCCTCTCCCGTAGCGATCTGCTCGGCTTCTACCAGTTGTTTGCCCGCACTCCCAAGACGGTCACCCTGTTCTGCCAGGGGATCAACCAGTCCAACCAGGGGGTGGACAAGGCCAACGCCATCATCAACGCCCACCTGATGTGCGGCCGCATCGGCAAGCCGGGGGCGGCCCCCTTCTCCATGACGGGGCAACCGAACGCCATGGGGGGGCGCGAAGTGGGGGGGCTCGCGACCCAGCTCGCCGCCCACATGAGCTTTGGCGAGGAAGAGTGCGATCGGGTGCGGCGCTTCTGGCAGAGTCCGACCATGGTGCGCGGGCCCGGGCGCAAGGCAGTCGAGCTGTTCGAGGCGGTGCACCGTGGGGAGATCCGCGCCCTCTGGGTGCTCGGCACCAACCCGGCGGTCTCCCTGCCGGACGGCAACCGGGTGCGCGAAGCCCTGAGCCGCTGTGAGCTGCTGGTGGTCTCGGAGGTGACGGCCAACACCGACACGGCGCGCCTCGCCCATCTGCTGCTGCCCGCCGCCGCCTGGGGGGAGAAGAGCGGCACCGTCACCAACTCCGAGCGCACCATCAGTCGACAACGCGCCTTTCTGCCCCTGCCGGGGGAGGCCAGGCCAGACTGGTGGGCGCTGACCCAGCTCGCCCGCCGGCTCGGTTTTGGCGAGGGGTTCGCCTATGAGCACGAGCACGAGATCTTCTGCGAGCACGCCGCCCTCTCCGGCTTCGAGAACCAGGGGCGCCGCCAGTTTGACATCTCGGGGCTGGCGGGTCTGAGCCGCGCCGAGTTCGAGGCGCTGGAACCCTTGAGCTGGCCCGTCAACGCTGACTGGCCCCAGGGGAGGGCCCGATTGTTCGAGGATGGGCGCTTTGCCACCCCGGATGGCCGGGCCCGCCTGCTGCCCCTGGCCCAGCACTTCCCCCCCCAGCATGATGCCGCCCCCCGAGGGGAGGATCTCCCCCTGCTCCTCAACAGCGGCCGGCTGCGTGATCAGTGGCACACCATGACCCGCACCGGTCACGTGCCCAGGTTGCAGGAGGCCGAGCCCTGGCCCAGGGTGCGGGTGGGGGCCGCCAGCCTGCTGGCGCTCGGTGCCAGGGAGGGGGACTTGGTGCGCCTTCACAACGAGCTAGGGGAGGCCCTGCTGCTGGTGGGGCTGGACGAGGGGCTCAGGGAAGGGGAAGCCTTCCTGCCCATGCACTGGACCGACAGCCAGTGCAGCCAGGGGGCGGTCAACCGCCTCATCGCCGCCGTGGTGGATCCCCTCTCCGGCCAGCCCATGTTCAAGCAGGGGCGGGTGCAGGCCAGGGCGCAAGCCACCCGTTGGCAGGGGCTCTGGTGCGGCCGCCGGGACTGGCGCGAGCCGGTGGACTGGTGGGCCAGACGCCCTCTGCCCGAGGGCAACTGCACCCTGCTGGCCTCCTGGTCAGAGGCCCCCGAACTCCTGTGGCAGCGGCTGGCAACCCAGGGGCGCTGGCTGCGGCTCCCCCTGAAGGAGGGCTGGCTCGCCCTGGCCCTGGCCGGGGAACGCATCGAGGGCCTGTTGCTGGTGGGGGAGCGGCGACCGGACATCAAGGTCGATCTGCTGGCCAGCCTGCTCGGCACGCCGCTGCAGACGGGGGCCCTGAGCCAGACCCTGGGCCAGGCCCTGGCCGGTGAGAGCCGACTGGTCTGCTCCTGCCTGCGGGTGTCGGAGCAGCGCATCGTCGATGCCATCACCCGGCAGGGGGTGAGCGAGCTGGCGGGGCTGCAGGCCCTGCTCGGCTGCGGCAGCAACTGTGGCACCTGCCTGCCAGAGATCGACAAGTTGTTGATCAAGCATGTCTATATCGCCCAGGCCTGAGGCCTGGGCAGCAACACAAGGAGTGTGCGATGAGCCAAATCAGTCTGGTAGGAGCGGGCCCCGGGCCCCTCGAATTGTTGACCCTGCGCGCCCTGCACCGCATCGAGGCGGCAGAAGTGGTGGTCTATGACCGCCTGGTGGGGAGCGAGATCCTGGCCCGGATCCCCCAGGGGGCGGCCCGCTTCGACGTGGGCAAGCGCTGCGGCGAGCCGAGCCCGACCCAGGAGGAGATCAATGCCCTGCTGCTGGCGCTGGCCCGCACCGGCAAGCGGGTGGTGCGGCTCAAGGGGGGGGATCCCCTGGTGTTCGGCCGGGGCGGGGAGGAGGCGCTGCACCTGGCCCGCCACGGCATCGAGGCCGAGCTGGTGCCTGGTATCACGGCGGCCCTGGGCTGCGCCGCCAGCACTCTTATTCCCTTGACCCACAGAGGGCTGGCCCGCTCCCTGACCCTGGTGACGGGTCATTTGATGGACGAGGGGGACTATCGGGGCTGGCAGGGGTTGACCCGGGCCGGCCATACCCTGGTGTTCTACATGGGGCTGGAGCGGGCGGCCCAGATCCGGCAGGGGTTGCTGGCGGCGGGGGCCTCGGGCGATCTGCCGGTGGCGCTGGTGGTGGCCGGGTGCAGTGCGCGCCAGCAGGTCCATCACGCCCGGCTGGAGGGACTGGAGCAGGCCGCCCGTGCCCTGCTCGGCCAGAGCCCCGTGCTGATGATCATGGGGGAGGTGGTGAACCTTGGCGCCGAGCTGCAGGCCCTGCTGAACCAGACCATGGAGCGGGTAGCCTGAGCCGGGTTTCCCCCTCTACCCCTACTACCTCCTGATGGATAAAAAGGAGGTAGATTCAAATAGTTGGCCTTCATGTTGCGGCATTGGCAGCAGACACGTTGCGATAGCCGTTGGCAAGGAGCGCCATGACTACTCTTCCCCGGGGCCAGGATGGCCCCTCCTCCCGCCTGCTGATCCACGCCGATGATCCGGGCCAGGCCAATCGCCTGGCCCTGCTGGTCAGCCACTACGGTCATCAGCCCAGGATCCTCGACACCCGCCAGTTGCTGACCCCGATGGAGCAGGGGGAGGCCCTGCTGGTCAGCTGCCGCCAGTTCGGCGCCGAGGTGCGCCTCGGCCTCTCCCTCTGGCCCGACATGCCGCGCCTCTTGTTCTGCGAGCGGCTCGGGGGCGATACCCAGCTCGCCCTGCTGCAGCAGGGGGTGTTGCTGGTGCCCCACCCCTGCGGCGAGCGGGAGCCGGTGGAGCAGTGGTTGCGGCTCGCCCGCAGCCAGCTCGCCATGGTGCAGACCCTGATGCAGACCGAGAGCGAGCTGCGCCAGAAGCTGGTGGAGCGGCGGCTCATCGAGCAGGCCAAGGGGCGCCTGATGCGTCATCAGGGGCTGGATGAGGAGCAGGCCTATCGCCTGATGCGCAGCACCGCCATGAGCCGCCACCTGAGCCTGGGGGAGCTGGCGCGGCAACTGCTGCAGGCATTGCCCGCCTGAGCGCCCCGCTGGCAAACCGTTTTGGTGCAATTGCGCCTAATTGAGGCAAACAGGGGGGAAAAGGAGGGAAGAAAAAGCCGGGAAAGGCCGTCCGATGCGGCTTGGCCAATCTGGCACGAAAAGTGAATTACCCAACATACAAGGAGTGATGGCGCCCAGGGCCCGTCACTCGCAACAGGGCAAAGAGGCCTCACCGATCCCGGATCGGTGGGGCTTTTTTTTGGTCGCCATCCTGCAACGAGGCAGGAGGGTGACAGCCCGGAACAAGGAACCGAGCGAGGGACTGGAATGAAAAGACGACAAGGATGTGCGGGGATGCTGCTGGCGGTGCTGTCGCTGCCGGTGCTGGCCGTGGTGGGTGCCCCCGAGCAGGAGGAGCTCAGACTCGGCTTCATCAAGCTGACCGACATGGCGCCGCTGGCGGTGGCCTACGAGCGGGGCTATTTCGAGGACGAGGGGCTCTACGTGACCCTGGAGGCCCAGGCGAACTGGAAGATCCTGCTGGATCGGGTGATCGACGGCGAGCTGGATGGCGCCCAGATGCTGGCGGGCCAACCCCTGGCCGCCCACATCGGCATCGGCACCCAGGCCGAGCTGGTGACGGCGTTCGCCATGGATCTCAACGGTAACGCCATCACGGTGGCCAACAGCGTCTGGGCGGCCATGGCCACCCAACTGCCCAAGCCGGTCGCAGGAGAGGTGCCACCGCCGGTGAGCGCCGCCGCCCTCAAGCCCGTGGTGGCGGAGTACCGCCAGGGGGGCAAGCCCTTCAACATGGGGATGGTGTTCCCCGTCTCCCCCCACAACTACGAGCTGAGGTACTGGCTGGCGGCGGGCGGCCTGCATCCCGGCTTCTACGCACCCAAGCTCGGCGACAACTCGGGCCAGCGCCAGGCGGACGTGCTGCTGTCGGTGACGCCGCCGCCACAGATGCCCGCCACCCTGGAGGCGGGCACCATCGCCGGCTACAGCGTGGGGGAGCCCTGGAACCAGCAGGCGGTCGCGAAGGGTATAGGGGTGCCCGTCATCACGGATCAGGAGATCTGGCGCAACAACCCGGAGAAGGTGTTCGGCGTCACCCGGCAATGGGCAGAGCGCCACCCCAACACCCATGTCCGGCTGGTGAAGGCGCTGCTGCGGGCGGCCTGGTGGCTGGATGCCGAACACAACGGCAACCGGCGCGAGGCGGCCAGGATGCTGGCCAAACCCGAGTACGTGGGTGCCGACGAGCAGGTGATCGCCAGCTCCATGACCGGCACCTTCGAGTATGCCAAGGGGGACAAGCGGCAGCTGCCTGACTTCAACGTCTTCTTCCGCCACCACGCCACCTATCCCTACTACTCCGACGCCATCTGGTATCTGACCCAGATGCGGCGCTGGGGCCAGATCCCCGAGGCCAGGCCGGACGCCTGGTTCGAGCAGGTGGCCAAGGCGGTGTATCAACCCGAGGTCTATCGCCAGGCCGCCGAGGCGCTGATCGCCGAGGGCAAGCTCAAGGCGCAAGACTTCCCCGACTTTGCCAGCGAGCAGGGTTATCGCGGCCCCCAGGATGGCTTCATCGACGGCCTCATCTATGACGGCCGCCACCCCAACGCCTATCTGCAGCAGTTCGCCATCGGCCTCAAGGGCGATGAGCGGGTGCAATGAGCGAGGAGAACGCAATGAAACGACACAAGTGGCCATTCATCAATTGGAAAGCCATCAATTTGAAAACCCTGGTGCAGCCCCTGCTCGGCGTGCTGCTGTTCCTCGGCCTCTGGCAGTGGGGGGCGAGTCAGGTGCAGACCAGCCTGGGCACCCTGCCGGGGCCGCTCGCCACCGCCAGCCAGTTCTGGTCCCTCGGCCAGGATCACCTGGCGGAGCGGGAGAAGGCGAGCGCCTTCCTCGAGCGCCAGCAGGTTCGCAACGCCGAGCGGCTGGCGGCGGATCCGGCGGCCGAGGTGAAGCTGCGCCCCTACACCGGGCGCCCCACCTTCTTCGATCAGATAGCCACCAGCCTGTTCACCGTGCTGTGCGGATTCGGGCTCGCGACCCTGATCGCCATCCCGTGCGGGGTGCTGCTTGGCATGAACCAGGGGCTCTATCGCGCCGCCAACCCGGTGATCCAGCTGCTCAAGCCGGTCTCCCCCCTGGCCTGGCTGCCGCTCATCACGCTGGTGGTGAGTGCCCTCTACGCAAACCCGAGTCCCTGGCTCGCCAAGTCCTTCCTCACCTCGGCGCTGACGGTGACCCTCTGCTCCCTCTGGCCGACCCTGATCAACACCGCAGTCGGGGTGGCGGGGTTGGACAGCGACCTGCACAACGTCAGCCGGGTGCTGCGCCTCTCCTTTGTGACCCACGTGCGCCGTATCGTGCTGCCCGGCGCCCTGCCCATGATCTTCACCGGGCTGCGGCTCTCCCTGGGGGTGGCCTGGATGGTGCTGATCGCGGCCGAGATGCTGGCACAGAACCCGGGGCTCGGCAAGTTCGTGTGGGACGAGTTCCAGAGCGGTGGCTCGGCCTCCCTGGCCCGCATCATGGTGGCGGTGATCACCATAGGCCTCATCGGCTGCGCCCTGGACAGGGGCATGCTGGCCCTGCAGCAGTGGTTGTCCTGGGACAAGCGCCAGGTGCTGCGTTAATCACATTTCTATTCAGGCAGGAGAAGAGCCAATGAAGAGTTATCTGGAGATAAGCGACGTCGGCATCTCGTTCGAGACGGAGCAGGGCAGCTTCGAGGCCCTCAGCCGGGTCAACCTGCGCATCGAGAAGGGGGAGTTCGTCTCCCTCATCGGTCACTCGGGTTGCGGCAAGAGCACGGTGCTCAACCTGGTGGCCGGGCTGCTGGAGCCGACCCTGGGCGGCATCATCCTCGATGGCCGCGAGGTGGCGGGGCCGGGGCCCGAGCGGGCCATGGTGTTCCAGAACCACGCCCTGCTGCCCTGGCTCAGCGTCCAGCAGAACGTGGCGCTGGCGGTGGGCCAGGTGGAGCCTGACAAGCGGGCGGTGGCGGAGCGGGTGGACTACTACCTCTCCCTGGTGCAGATGGATCACGCCAGCCGGAAGATGCCCCACGAGCTGTCGGGGGGCATGAAACAGCGGGTCGGCATCGCGCGGGCCCTGTCGCTCTCCCCCAAGGTACTGCTGATGGACGAGCCGTTCGGTGCCCTCGACGCCCTGACCCGGGCCCATTTGCAGGATGCGTTGATGGCGATCCAGGCGGAGCTTGGCAACACCGTCATCATGATCACCCACGACGTGGACGAGGCGGTGCTGCTCTCCGATCGCATCGTCATGATGACCAACGGCCCCAGTGCCACCGTCGGGGAGATCCTGACCGTGGATCTGCCGAGGCCCAGAGACAGGGTCGCCCTGGCGGATGACCCCCACTATCACAAGCTGCGCCAGCAGGTGCTGCGCTTCCTCTACGAGAAGCAGCGCAAGGTGACCCCCCTCAAGGCAGCCGGGCAAGTGCGCAGCAAGCTGCGCGCCTGAGCCCACCGGATTCAAGGAAGAGAGATATGACTGACAAAGAGCAACAGTGGGTGATCGGCGACGGCGTGGACCTGATCGATCGCCAGAGCGCCGGATCCGCCGAAAAGCAACGCCTGCTGGTGGTGGGCAACGGCATGGTGGGTCACCACTTCGTCGAACAGCTGGTGGCGGCCGGTGGTCTCGACCGGTTCGAGGTGACGGTGTTCGGGGCCGAGCCGGACTCCGCCTACGACAGGGTGCACCTCTCCGAGGTATTCGGCGGCAAGGCTCCGGAGGCGCTGCGCATGGCGGATCCTGCCTGGTATGAAGAGAGCGGCATTGCGCTGCGGCTGGGGGCCGAGGTGGAGGTGCTCGACCGGGCCGCCCGCACCCTGACGCTCGCCAACGGCGAGCAGTTCCCTTACGACCGTCTGGTGCTGGCGACCGGCTCTGTGCCCTTCGTGCCCCCCATCCCCGGCCATCAGCGGGAGGGCTGCTTCGTCTACCGCACCCTGGGGGATCTCGCCGCCATCCGCGATGCCTGCGCCCAGGCCCGCAGCGGCGTGGTCATCGGCGGCGGCCTGCTGGGGCTGGAGGCGGCCAACGCCCTGCGCCTGCTCGGGCTCAAGACCCAGGTGGTGGAGTTTGCCCCCAGGCTGATGCCGGTGCAGCTCGACGAGAGCGGCGGCGCCGTGCTGCGAGACAAGATTCAGGCGCTCGGGGTCGAGGTGCTGGTGGAGAAGGCCACCGAGTGCATCGAGCAGGGGGAGCAGGCTCGCCACCGCCTGCGCTTCAAGGACGGCTCTCATCTTGAGACCGATGTCCTGCTGTTCTCGGCAGGCATCCGCCCCGCCGACGCCCTGGCCCGCCAATCCGGGCTGAACGTCGGGGAGCGCGGCGGCATCTGCATCGACGACGGCTGCCACAGCTCGGATCCCGCCATCCTCGCCATCGGCGAGTGTGCGCTCTGGCAGGGGCGCATCTTCGGCCTGGTGGCACCCGGCTACCAGATGGCGCGGGCCGCCGTGGCCAGCCTGTGCGGTGGCGAGACCCGCTTCGTCGGGGCCGACATGTCCACCAAGCTCAAGCTGATGGGGGTGGACGTGGGCTCCATCGGCGACGCCCACGCCAGCACTGCCGGGGCCCAGGAGCTGCTGCTGCTGGACAGGGTCAACGGCATCTACAAGAAGCTGGTGACAGACGGCGAGGGCAATCGCCTGCTCGGCGCCATCCTGGTGGGGGACGGAGCCGATTATGAGCGGTTGCTGCAGTACTACCAGAACGGGGTGGCGCTGCCCCAGCCGCCGCTCTCCCTGCTGGTGGGAGAGGCGGGCACGGCCCCCGCACCCCTGGTGCTGCCGGACAGCGCCATCCTCTGCTCCTGCCACAACGTGAGCAAGGGGGACGTGGTGGCCGCCGTTCGGGCGGGCAATCACGAGCTGTCGGCGGTGAAGAGCTGCACCAAGGCAGGCACCGGCTGCGGCGGCTGCAGCAACCTGCTCAAGCAGGTGGTGGATCAAACCCTGGCGGATCTTGGGGTCGAGGCGGACAAGGGGTTGTGCGAGCACTTCGCCTACGGGCGCCAGGAGCTCTATCACCTGGCCCGTGTCGGCGAGCTGAAGAGCTTCGAGGCGCTGCGAGACAAGCATGGCCAGGGTCTGGGCTGTGACATCTGCCGGCCGACGGTCGCCTCCATTCTGGCGTCGCTCTGGAACGAGCACGTGCTGGAGAAGCCCCACCGCGCCCTGCAGGATACCAACGACGCCTTCCTCGCCAACCTGCAAAAGGACGGCACCTACTCTGTGGTGCCGCGCATCCCCGGTGGGGAGATCACCCCGGAGGGCCTCATCACCATCGGGGAGGTGGCGCGCAAGTACGGCCTCTACACCAAGATCACCGGCGGTCAGCGCATCGATCTGTTCGGCGCCAGGGTCGATCAGCTGCCCGCCATCTGGGGCGAGCTGGTGGCGGCGGGCTTCGAGACAGGTCAGGCCTACGGCAAGTCGGTGCGCACCGTGAAGTCTTGCGTGGGTTCGACCTGGTGCCGCTACGGGGTGCAGGACTCCATGACCCTGACCCAGACCCTGGAGAACCGCTACAAGGGACTGCGAGCTCCCCACAAGCTGAAGTTTGCGGTCTCAGGCTGTACCCGGGAGTGTGCCGAGGCTCAGAGCAAGGACATCGGCGTCATCGCCACCGAGCGGGGTTGGAACCTCTATGTGTGCGGCAACGGCGGCATGCGGCCGCGCCACGCCGACCTGTTCGCCACCGATCTGGACGAGCAGACCCTGATACGCTACATCGACCGGCTGCTGATGTTCTATGTACGCACCGGGGACAGGCTGCAGCGCACCTCGGTCTGGATGGAGAACATGGAAGGGGGGCTCGACTACCTCAAGTCGGTGATCATCGAAGACAGGCTCGGCATCGGGGACGAGCTGGAGGCCATGATGGGGGAGATAGTCGGCAGCTGGCAGTGCGAATGGAAGAGTACCCTGGCGGACCCGGACAAGCTGAAGCTGTTCGAGGCCTTCGTCAACCGGATCGAAGACGAGACACCGCCGCGCCGTGAGGAGCGGGGTCAGTGGGTGCCGGATATCTCTATCAAGGAGGTGGTATGAGCGGGGCCAGCGGGTTGCACGCCCGCCATCAGCATCAAGGAGGTGATATGAAGGATTTCAAGGAGGGCACAGTGCACCCTGAGCATGGGCAGTGGCATCGGGTATGCGAGCTGGCGGCGCTGCCGGAGCAAGCCGGGCGCAGCGCCTGGCTGGAGGGGCGGGTGCTGGCGTTGTTTCGCCTTGGGGAACGGGTCTATGCCCTGGACGGGGTGGATCCCCAGGCCGGGGTGGCGGTGCTCGGGCGCGGCCTGGTGGGGGATGCCGGGGGCGAACCCGTGGTCGCCTCACCGCTCTACAAGCAGCGCTACGCCCTGATGGACGGCCGCTGCCTGGATGATCCGGCCCTGAGTGTCGCCTGCTGGCCGGTGCGACTGGAAGGCGGCGCTGTCTGGGTGCAACTGGGCTGATGGGGCTGTGTAGATTGTCATCAAGGATCACCGGGCTTGCCCGGTGATTTTTTGTGCGCAAGTCGACAATTTTTGCACGAGACGATGGCGGGTAAACGTTTTTCGGAAATAATGGACAAACGTTTGTAACTGGATGTTTGTCTATGACGGAACGTGAGCAAGAGATCCTCGCCCTGCTGCGCCAGGATCCCATGATTGCCCAGCAGGAGCTGGCGGACAGGCTTGGCATCAGCCGCTCGGCGCTGGCGAGCCATATCTCCAGCCTGATGCGCCAGGGCTATGTGCAAGGCCGCGGCTATGTGCTGCGTGAAGGCCCCTACGCCGTGGTGATCGGCGGCGCCAACATGGATATCTGTGGCTGCAGCCACGACAACCTGCGCATCGGGGATTCCAACCCGGGCCGGGTGCGCACCTCCGCCGGCGGGGTGGGGCGCAACATCGCCGAGAACCTGGCGCGCCTCGGCACCGACACCCGGCTGCTGACCGCCGTGGGCAATGATCAGTACGGCCATCACCTGCTGGAGGTGAGCCAGCGCGCCGGCGTCGACGTGCGCCAGGTGCTGGTACTGGAGGGTCAGTCGACCTCCTGCTATCTCAGCCTGCACGATGGCAGCGGCGAGATGAGCTGCGCCGTCAACGACATGGGGATCATCGACCAGCTGACCCCAGCCCGGCTCGCCCCCTTGAGCGGTTTTCTCGGCGCGGCCAGGCTCTGGGTGCTCGACACCAACCTCGCCACCCACACCCTGGACTGGCTGTTCGAGCGCCAGGGGGAGCACATCATCTTCGTGGACACCGTGTCGGTGGCCAAGGTGGAGAAGATCCGCCCCTGGCTGCACCGCATCCACACCCTCAAACCCAATCGCACCGAGGCGGAGCAGCTGTGCGGCTTCACCATCGGGGGGCCCGACACCTGGCCCATGGCGGCGGCCTGGTTCCACCGCGCCGGGGTGCAGCGGCTGTTCCTGAGCCTCGGCGATCAGGGGATTTTCTACAGCGACGGGGAGTGCCAGGGCCATCTGCCCGTGCTCGGCAGCCCTGTCGTCAACGTGACCGGCGGCGGCGATGCCTTCATGGCAGGGCTGGCCCATGCCTGGTTGCAGGAGCAGGGCATCATGGAGACGACCCGTTTCGCCCTTGGCTGCGCCGCCCTCACCGTCAATTGTTCCGATACCGTCTTTTCCGGCCTATCCAAGGCCGCCGTTGAACGCATGCTGGAGGAGTACCCATGTTGAACGCTTATCTCGATATCCAACCAGAAGTCGCTGCTGCCCTGGCCGCCGGCAAACCCGTCGTTGCCCTGGAGTCCACCATCATCTCCCACGGCATGCCCTATCCGCAGAACGTGGAGACGGCGCGCCAGGTGGAGCAGGTGGTGCGCGACAACGGCGCCGTGCCGGCCACCATCGCCATTCTGGATGGCCGCCTCAAGGTGGGTCTGGATGCGGGGGCGCTGGAGGCGCTGGGCAAGGCCGGTCACGCCGCCACCAAGTGCAGCCGCCGCGACATCCCCTTCGTGCTGGCGAACAAGGGGCTGGGGGCAACCACGGTCGCCTCCACCATGATCATCGCCGCCATGGCAGGGATCCGGGTGTTCGCCACCGGCGGCATCGGCGGCGTGCACCGCGGCGCCCAGGAGACCTTCGACATCTCGGCGGATCTGCAGGAGTTCGCCCAGACCCCGGTGGCCGTGGTCTGCGCCGGTGCCAAGTCCATACTCGACATCGGCCTGACCCTGGAGTACCTGGAGACCCAGGGGGTGCCCGTCATCGGCTACCAGACCGATGAGCTGCCAGCCTTCTACACCCGCGAGAGTGGCTTCAAGGTGGATTACCGCCTCGACACCCCGGCGGCCATTGCCGAGGCGCTGCGCCTCAAGTGGGAGCTGGGGCTGGCCGGTGGCGCCGTGGTCACCAACCCGATCCCGACCCAGTTTGCCATGCCCAAGGCCGACATAGATGCGGCCATTGCCCAGGCGCTGCAGGAAGCGGACGAGCAGGACGTCAAGGGCAAGGCATCCACCCCCTTCCTGCTGGCGCGGGTGTGCGAGCTGACCGGCGGCAACTCCCTGGCGGCCAACATCCAGCTGGTACTCAACAACGCCGCCCTGGGGGCAAAGATTGCCGCCAGCCTGTAAACATCTTTGTGATAGATGCAAAAGAGGGCCAATAGGCCCTCTTTTTATTGCGAAAATCGCTTACATAAAACCCTATTGCAGCACCTGGCGTCCGTTGAGAGGCTGGACGGGTCTGTTGTTGGGGTGGTGCATCACCGCCTTGAAGGCGTCGATCTGGGCCTGACTCACCTGCACCGGCTGCTTCATCACCAGCCAGCGCACTCCTTCCGAGCAGGGCGGTGTGGTCAGCGAGCCGCTGAAGCGGTAGTAGTCGCGCTGGGTGGGCAGCAGTTGCTCTGCCGAGAGCGGCACCTCGAGGGCGCGAGTTTCCCCGGCCTTGGCTGGCAGCGCCTGCCAGGCCTGGCTCAGGGCCGGGTTGGCGCGGCCCGCCTCGAACATCACCGCTACCACCGCCAGCTCCCCCTTGTCGTTGGCGTGCACCAGGTGCCCCTCCAGGGGGTAGGACCTGCCCTCGATGAGGTTTTCGCTGGGGGCGTGGAAGTGGAACTGCCTGAGTTCGAACGCCATACCGTCGAGTTGCAAGGTGCTGCCGGGGGCATAGTTGACCTGTACCGTGTGGCCATTGTTGACCAGCGTCTTGCCGCCTGGCAGGTAGTGGAACTGCAGCGGCGCCAGCTCGGCCTCCACCAGAGCCGTGAGGTTGACCGGCGACTGGTTGCTGCCGGCGCACTGGCCAAACTCCGGGGTCAGCCTTGCCCATTTCGCCGGGCCGGCCTCACCACTGTATTCCCAGTGCACAGTAGCGGCGAAGGCCGTGGGGCAGAGCAGCAGGGCGCCGGCCAGCAGGGACTTTCTCATCATATATCCTTATCTTGATTGAAAAGCACAACCATTCGCCTCCTTGATTTAGTGAAGGAATAACAAATGGCATCGTCTGAAATAAGGGGAACAGCGGTTCAGACCGGCTTCTTTATTATTGGTGGCGACAACGGCTCATATTTATGATGCATATTAAATGGATCTAATTAACGGGCGGTCGCCACTGCATATTGAATAATCGCTTTATTCAATGACAGCAATCTAATTAATAGGCTGTCGTTGCTGATGAATTAGCTCATAATTCACGCATCGAAATTCAGCTTGTTTTTACCTCGCAAGTCCCCGCCGTTACTCCGCCTGAAATAAATCAATGCATTGTTTTTATTGTGGTTTTTTGTAACCTATATTGATCTTGGGCAAATAAAAGAGAACCTTTCCCGGGCAGGCTGAGGCTGCGATTGTTCGCAGACTCAAGGGAGAGAAAAAAGATGAATAAATATTGTCTGCTGCTGGCACTGGCCTTGCCCGGGATGGGGTGGGCGAGTGAGCCGATACAAGCGGTCGAGGCCGCCAAGGTGAAAGACCCGGCGAAAGTCGAGCTGGGCAAGATGCTGTTCTTCGAGCCCAGACTGTCAAAATCCAATGCCATCTCCTGCAACTCCTGCCACAACCTGGCAACCGGCGGGGTGGATAATCAGGTTAGCTCCCTCGGCCACAAGTGGAAGGAGGGGCCGATCAACTCCCCGACCGTGCTCAACTCCAGCCTCAACTTCGTGCAGTTCTGGGATGGTCGCGCCAAGGATCTGAAGGAGCAGGCGGCCGGGCCCATCGAGAACCCGCTTGAGATGGCCTTCACCCACAAGCTGGCGGTGGGCACCCTGCATACCCTGCCCGAGTACCGCGCCCGCTTCGATGCTGTCTATGGCAAGGCGGACTTCGGCATAGATGAAGTCACCGATGCCATCGCCGCCTTCGAGGAGACCCTGATCACCCCCAATGCCCCCTTCGATCGCTGGCTGAAGGGGGACGGCAAGGCGCTGACGGCGCAGCAACTGAAGGGCTATCAGCTGTTCAAGGAGAAGGGCTGCACCGCCTGCCACAACGGGGTCGCCATAGGTGGCAACACCTTCCAGAAGATGGGGCTGGTCAAGCACTACCAGACCGACAACCCGGCCCAGGGGCGCGGCGCCGTGACCGGCGAGCCGCAGCTCATCGGCTGGTTCAAGGTGCCCACCCTGCGCAACATAGAACTGACCTACCCCTACTTCCACGACGGTGCCGTCTGGGATCTCAAGGAGGCGGTGCAGATCATGGCGGACATCCAGCTCGGCCAGCGCCTGAGCGAGCAGGAGGCCGACGACATGACCGCCTACCTCGAGAGCCTGACCGGGGAGCAGCCGCAGATAGTGCTGCCCATACTGCCGCCGTCCCGGCCCGATACCCCCAGGCCTGAGGTGAAGAGCTGAGCGGAATGAGGAGAGTGGCGGAGCCGGTGGCTCCGCTTTTTGTCTGCCTATCTATCTGATAACCAAGTCAAAGTGTCGTTCCTGTCACAGCGAGAACGGGATGGCAATCCCCCAGCTGGCGACAGGGATTTCACCGATCTGCCGCCCCCCTCACATTTCCGCACTGCTCGCTATTTGTGCGATTGCCTTGCTCATCCGACCTGGTGTCAAATCACTCCGCCTAACACAAGGAGTGGCATAATAATGAATAATATCAATAAATTAGTTCTGGCTATCGGATTTACTCTCACCACTTTTCCGACCCTGGCGGTGGGCTTCCAGTGCAAGGATCACGTCACCCTGGGGGTGCCAGGTCAATCCAGTCAGCTGCTGTGCCGGGAGGGCTATGCCGCCGGTTACAACTACGACACCAAGGTCTCTGACTGGGTCTCTTACCGGATGACGGCGGCCAGCGCCCAGGGGCAGGTGCCGCGCAAGGATGCCTTCGCCGAAGACAAGGAGGTGCCGGTGCAGTACCGCGCCACCCTGGCGGACTACAAGGGCTCGGGCTTTGATCGCGGCCATCAGGCGCCCGCGGCGGACATGCGTACCAGCGCCACCACCATGAAGCAGAGCTTCCTGCTGACCAACATGACGCCGCAGTTGCCGGCCCTCAATCAGGGGGCCTGGCGTATTCTGGAGGAGAAGACCCGGCAGTGGGCCATCGCCTATGAGAATGTCCAGGTGATCACGGGCCCCATCTTCACCAACTCCGATGGCGCCATCGGCAATGGCGTGACTGTGCCCCATGCCTATTACAGGGTGGTGATGGACGTGGCCAACCAGGAAGCCATCGCCTTCATCCTGCCCCAGGAGAATGTGTCGGCCAGCCGGCTTGCGGACTACATAGTGACTGTGGATGCGGTGGAGGAGCAGACCGGGCTCGATTTCTTCGCCGCGCTGCCGGATGAGGCGGAAGAGGCCATGGAATCCCAGCTGATGACCATGTGGGGCAACTAGTCTCCCCAGAGGTGATGACGGGGGCCTGAGTCCCTGTCATCACAGGTCCCGGGTGTGAGGTGCCATCATCGGAATGAGCCTCGCCTGGCTATTTCCTTGCCCCCTGGTACAGCTCCAGTACAGCTTGGGTTTGGCTACGGGCCCTTATCATGCCCCCTTTTTTCAGGAGGCATAATGTCAGCTCTGTTTTCTCTTCATCTCTCATCCCCCTTCACTCGCGCCTTGCGCATCCTGGTGCCGATGGCGCTGCTCGGCGGGGTTGTGGCCCCGGCCATGGCCGATGATGAATTTCGGCTGGGCAAGACCATGCTGCTGGGGGTGGGCGACCATGCTGCCATCATTCCCGTCATCATCTGTCGTCCGGCCAAGTCCATCATGGTCAAGGCGGGGCGGGAGCTGACCCTCGACAGGGTCAAGGTGATCTACGGCAATGACCGCAGCAAGACACTGCATTTTGACAAGAACCTGAAAGAGGATCAGGAGTCCGGCTGGAAGTCCCTCGGCAGCCGGGTCTGCATCAAGCGGATCGAGGTTTATGGCAATTCGGAAGGGAGCAAGGCGGGGGTCAAGGTGTACGGCCGTAAATAAGAGAGGAGCGGGGGCTTAACATCCCCCGTCCATTTAGCTATTTCTTGGGGCGGAATGGCTTGATGACGGCGTCGTCGCACTCGAGATAGGGCCCGTCCATCAGATCGATGCAGTAGGGAATGGCAGGGAAGACCGCATCCAGGCACTCGCGGATGGACTTGGGCTTGCCCGGCAGGTTGACGATGAGGGAGCTGCCGCGCAGGCCGGCGGTCTGGCGTGACAAAATGGCGGTGGGCACGAACTTGAGTGACTCGGCCCGCATCAGCTCGCCAAAGCCCGGCATCATGCGATCGCACACGGCTTCGGTGGCTTCCGGCGTCACATCCCGCTTGGCCGGCCCTGTGCCGCCCGTGGTGACGATGAGGCAGCATGACTCCACATCCGCCAGCCGAACCAGGGTCGCCTCAATCTGATCCTGCTCATCCGGGATCACCTGATAGACGGGTTCCCACTCCGAGGTCAGATAAGCGTCAAGGGTGTCGATGATGGCCTTGCCGGAGAGATCTTCATAGATGCCCGCGCTGGCGCGATCGCTGACGGTGACTATACCGATTCTTGCCTTGCTCATGCTCAACCCTTGGTCATTGGAAAAAGTGGTAAATAAAATAACATAATCAGTGAGATATGTTAAACCATCGGCTTGGGTGCGACATGGCAAGGTCTAAATTGAGAGTCGAACGAAAAGCAGATCTATTCGCTATCGATGAATAGGGAATAAGAAGAGCCATAAAAGCCTTTAAAATTTATAAAAAAAGTGACGCATGGGGCATCACTATAATTTCATGAATCCTAAAGAATTAATCTTTCCTCTCGCCCAATATCCGCCCACTGGATGAAAAAGCGGACTCCTGTGACTCGGAGCCGGCAGACCCAAAATCCCCACCATCTTATATAACCTTCCTATGGACAGCGAAATGATGTGCCGGGCGTGGTCGCACTTGGATGTGGGAGGAGTCTGGCCAGGAGGGGATATGGAGCTGCCAGATTTTGATACGCTCAAACACTGGGCCCTGGCCGAGCCGGAGCGGCTCGATGCCTTGCTGCACCAGCAGATAGAGGCCCTGATAGCGCAGGTGGGGCCGGATCGGCAGCGGCGGTTGCGGGGCCTGCAGTTTCGCATCGATTGCCAGCGCCGTCTGGCCAGGAACAATCTCGACAGCTGCATCCGGATTGCCAACATGATGCACGACTCCGTGTATGCCATGCGCCGCCACATCATTCAGCTGCAGGAGGAGTCTCTGGTGCAAGCCGAAGAGAGGCTGCCGCCAGACAATGTGATAGTGCTGGCGGATCATCCGAGGAATAAATAATTTATTGGTCGCCACCCTGCTCCGTTATTTTCAATATTTTCTTCAGCGAAAACCACTCAATGTTAATAAACAGGGTGGTTTGTTTTTTATTTGCTGCAAATTCACATTGCACACTCATTTAATAACATGGCGGCCCGCTAAATCCGCAGATATGGATGAAGGAATATAACGCTTGAGGTAATATCTCGGCACATTTCATCTTGCTACGACTCTAAGGGATTATGAGAAGTATCACACCAAGAAGGGTGCTGTCGCGGGAGCAACAGACAGAGATCACCCGGATCATCGTCAAGGTGGGTCAGTTGCTGGCCCAGCATGGTGCCGAGGGGCGCATCATAGAGCAGACCACGGTCCGGCTCGGGTTGGCGCTGGGGCTGGAGAGTGTCGAGATGGCCATCTCCGCCAGCGCCATAGTGCTCACCAGCCTCTATCAGGGGAGTTGCGTCACCACCACCCGCCGGGTGCGGGATCAGGGGATCAACATGCAGGTGGTGTGCGAGGTCCAGCGCATCTGCATCCTGGCGGAGAAGGAGCTGATCGGTGTGCGGGAGGTGCGCCAGCGGCTCGACGGCATAGTGCCGTTCCATTATCACCCCTGGCTAGTAGTGCCCATGGTGGGGCTCTCCTGCGGCGCCTTCAGTCTGCTGTTCGGCGGCGACTGGCCCATCTTCCTGGTGACCTTCATCGCCGCTGCGGTGGCGATGCGAGTGCGCCAGCTGATGGCTCGCCATCACCACAGTCCGCTCATCAACTTCGCCGCGACCGGCTTCGTCGCCACCCTGATCGCCTCCTGCGCCACCTACTTCCAGTGGGGAGACCAACCCTATCTCGCCATGGCGGCCAGCGTCTTGCTGCTGGTGCCGGGTTTTCCGCTCATCAATGCGGTCTCCGACATGGTGAAGGGCTACTTCAACCTGGGGCTGGCCCGCTGGGGCATGGCGACCCTGCTCACCATCAGCGCGGCGATAGGCATTATTCTCGCCATGTCGGTCACCGGGATCTGGGGGTGGAGGGTATGATGGATTTGATCTGGCTGCTGGCCAAGGATGCCTTCTGGTCGGCCATTCCGGCAGTGGGCTTTGCCATGCTGTTCAACGTGCCGCCGAGGATGTTGAAGTATTGTGCCATGGGCGGCGCCCTGGCCCACAGCCTGCGCACCCTGCTCATCCACTATGGCATGCCTATCGAGTGGGCCACCCTGGCGGCGGCGACCACTGTCGGTTTTGTCTGCGTCTACTGGTCGCGCCGGTTGCTGGCGCCGCGTCCGGTGTTCAGCGTCGCCTCCATCATCCCCATGATCCCCGGCAGCTATGCCTTCAAGGCGATGATAGCCATAGTGGAGCTCAACATCTCCGGGGTGACCATGGAGCTTATCCAGAGCGCGGTGGAGAACGGTTTGAAGGCTATCTTTATAGTAGGCGCATTGAGCTTCGGGCTGGCGATACCCTCCCTGGTCGTGTACCGTAATCGGCCCATAATATGAATGGTTGTGTGAGAGGCTGACACCATGAAAATCTCCATGATTGCCGCCATGGCCCACGATCGGGTGATCGGCCTGGACAACCAGATGCCCTGGCACCTGCCGGCGGATCTGGCCCACTTCAAACGGGTGACCCTGGGCAAGCCGGTGTTGATGGGGCGCAAGACCTTCGAGTCCATAGGTCGCCCGCTGCCCGGGCGTCGAAACCTGGTCATTAGCCGTAATCCAGGGTTCAAAGCGCCAGGCGTAGAGGTTTTTTCATCCGTCGACGAAGTGTTGGCCACCTTATCTGAGGCCGAGGCGCCAGAGGAGCTGATGGTGATTGGCGGTGGTCATCTCTATGGCCAGCTGCTGCCCCGGGCCGACAGTCTCTATCTGACACGCATCGATCTGGCGGTGGCAGGGGATACCCGCTTCCCCGCCTTCGATGAGGGGGACTGGGTGCGCACCGAGAGCGATCCCCATCAGCCCGACGAGAAGAACCCTCATCCTTACTGCTTCGAAACCTGGCAGCGACGCTAATCCCTCCCGTCAGCAAGGCCCCTCCACTGCGAGGGGCTTTTTTTTGCGACTTTGCCGCCCTGCATAGGCTCCTTTCCTGCTCAATCCTCCCCTAAATCACCCCCCCTTCACAGGGATTAAATATGATTAATGTTGTAATAGTTTTATGGGTCTTGATGAAAGGGGGCCTCAGTCCGGGGGTTACCCTCATTTATGCCCCTCACCCCCTTGATTCTACTCATGATATGGATAATAAACGGACTATTTATGCAGCTGCCTCATGCTTTCCCGATCAATTTCGGTCATCTGTTGAATTTTTGTTGCCTTAAATAAGTTATAAAAATCAGTTGTTTATGTCGTGACTTATTTTTGTGGACTCTTATGGTTCTTTTGTTGCCTGGCTTAATTGTTTAGTGTTGAAAGTAATTGGTGCGCGTTCGGCAGCAGGAACAGCAATATGCCGACCATAGAAAAAGGACAGTATGACAGTCAAACTCGAAGTGAAATCGCTCTATAAAATCTTCGGAGAACATCCGGAAAAGGCGTTCAAATTGCTGGCGAAAGGGCACGACCGCGCCAGCATTCTGCAAAAGACCGGGCAGACCCTGGGGGTCCAGGATGTCAATCTGGCCATCAACGAGGGGGAGATCTTCGTGGTGATGGGTCTCTCCGGCTCGGGCAAATCTACCCTGGTGCGTCTCTTCAACCGGCTGATCGAGCCGACCCGTGGCCAGGTGCTGATCGATGGCGAGGACATAGCCGCCATCTCGGAGCGCGAACTGCGCCAGGTGCGCCGCAAGAAGATCAGCATGGTGTTCCAGTCCTTCGCCCTGATGCCCCACCTGAGCGTGCTGGAAAACACCGCCTTCGGCCTGGAGCTGGCCGGGGTGCCGCTGGCGGAGCGCCAGCAGAGTGCCCGTCAGGCGCTCCACCAGGTGGGGCTGGGGCAGTGGATCGACGCCTTCCCCGACGCCCTCTCCGGCGGCATGAAGCAGCGGGTCGGCCTGGCCCGGGCGCTGGCCAATGATCCCGACATACTGCTGATGGACGAGGCCTTCTCCGCGCTGGATCCCCTGATCCGTACCGAGATGCAGGACGAGCTGCTCAAGCTGCAGGCGAGTCAGCAGCGCACCATCATCTTCATCTCCCACGATCTGGACGAGGCGATGCGCATCGGCGATCGCATCGCCATCATGCAGGACGGCCAGCTGGTGCAGGTGGGCACCCCGGACGAGATCCTGAACCAGCCCGCCAACGACTATGTGCGCGCCTTCTTTCGCGGGGTGGATCTCGCCAACGTCTTCAGCGCCCGGGATGTGGCCAGCCGCAAGCAGATGCCGCTTATCAAGAAACACACCACGGACGGGCCGGGCAACGCCCTGCGCCAGCTCAAGGAGCTGGAGCGGGAATACGGCTACGTGGTGGATCGCAGCCGCCGCTTCCTCGGGGTCGTCTCGGTCGAGTCGCTCGGTCAGGCGGTCCGTGACAAGGGGAGCCTGGAGCAGGCGCTGCTGGCGGACATCCAGCCCATTCTGGCCGACACCTCCCTCAACGAACTCATCAGCCAGGTGGCCGCCGCACCCTGTCAGGTGCCCGTGGTCGAGGAGGATGGCACCTATCTGGGACTCATCTCCAAGGCCAATCTGCTCAATACCCTGGACAGGAGTACCCCGGTATGAATCTCAACCTCTTGAACCGTCTGTTGACCGGTTTGCTGGCGCTGTTGTTATTGACGAGCGCTCCCGCCTGGGCCGACGAGGCACAGGCCGATCCCTGGGGCGCTGCGACCACCACCACAGCCGAGGATCCCTGGGGCAGTACGGCCACAGAGGCGGCAGACTGGCAGAGCCAGATCGCAACGGTCGATAGCAGTGCCGCCGTCGACTGGCTGGATCCCTTCCAGCAGGCCCTGGTGCCGCTGGATACCTGGGTCGAGGGGGGCATCGGCTGGCTGGTGGAGAACCTGCGACCTGTGTTCCAGCTGATCCGCGCCCCTGTGGAGCTGGCCCTGGGGGCCATGACCCAGCTGCTGCAGACTGTGCCCTCCACCCTGATGATGGGGCTCTTGACCCTGATCGCCTGGCAGCTGGTGGGCGGCCGCATGGCGCTCGGCACGCTCGCGTCTCTTGTTGGGATCGGCCTTATCGGTGCCTGGTCCGATGCCATGGTGACCCTGTCCCTGGTGCTGACCTCCCTCTTCTTCTGCGTGCTGATAGGCTTGCCGGTCGGCATTTTGCTGGCTCGTAGCGAGCGGCTCTCCACCTGGACCCGGCCGCTGCTGGATGCCATGCAGACCACCCCGGCCTTCGTCTACCTCATCCCCATCGTCATGCTGTTTGGCATAGGCAACGTGCCCGGGGTGGTGGTGACCGTCATCTTCGCCCTGCCGCCGATGATCCGCCTCACCATGCTGGGCATCCGCCAGGTGCCCGCCGATCTGGTGGAGGCGGCCCACTCGTTCGGTGCCAGCCCCTCCCAGCTGCTGTTCAAGGTACAGCTGCCGCTCGCCATGCCCACCATCATGGCCGGGGTCAACCAGACCCTGATGCTGGCGCTCTCCATGGTGGTGATCGCCTCCATGATAGCGGTCGGCGGCCTGGGGCAGATGGTGCTGCGCGGCATAGGCCGCCTCGACATGGGGCTCGCCTCCATCGGCGGCCTCGGCATAGTGCTGCTGGCCATAGTCCTCGACCGCCTGACCCAGGCGATGGGGCAGCCGGATCGCAGCCGGGCCGGCCGCTGGTATCAGCGCGGCCCCGTCGCCCTGCTGCTGCGCCTGTGCGGCCGCGGTAAATCCCTCGATTACAAAGGAGTAAATGCATGAAACAGATCACCAAAGGATTGACCCTGAGCGCCCTGCTGCTGAGTTCCCTCGCCATGGCCAGCACAGCGTTGCCGGGGGAGGGGGTCAAGGTGCAGCCCCTGCAGAGCTCCTTGCCGGAGGAGGCCTTCCAGAGCCTGCTGGTCAGCAAGCTGATGGGTCGTCTCGGCTATGATGTCCAGCCCGCCCAGGAGGTGGACTACAACGTGGCCTACGCCTCGGTGGCGCAGGGGGATGGGACCTTCCTCGCCTTCAACTGGATACCGCTGCAGGACAACAAGTACGAGCAGGCAGGGGGAGACAAGGTGTTCTTCCGTCAGGGCACCTATGTGGCCGGCGCCGCCCAGGGCTACCTCATCGACAAGAAGACAGCTGCCCGGTACGGCATCACCAACCTGGGTCAGCTCAAGGATCCCAAGCTGGCGGCGCTGTTTGACGGCGATGGCGACGGCAAGGCCGATCTGGTGGGCTGCAACCCGGGCTGGGGCTGCGAAGGGGCCATCAACCATCATCTGGACGAGTTCGGCCTGACCCCGACAGTCACCCACAAGCAGGGCAACTACGCGGCCCTGATCGCCGATACCCTGGCCCGTTACCAGGCCGGCAAGCCGGTGCTCTACTACACCTGGACCCCTTACTGGCTCAGCAGCGAGCTGGTGCCGGGCAAGGACGTGGTGTGGCTGGAGGTGCCCGCCGATGCCCCTGATGGGGACAAGACCCGGCTGCCGAGCGGCAAGAACTACGGTTTTGCCGTCAACACCATGCACATAGTCGCCAACAAGGCCTTCACCGATGCCAACCCGGCGGCGGCCAAGCTGTTCAGCATCGTCAAGCTGCCGTTGAACGACATCAACATCCAGAACGGCCTGATGAACAAGGGACAGAACAAGCCGGCGGATGTGGAGCGCCACGCCGATGCCTGGCTCAAGGGGCATGAAGCCCTGGTCGATGACTGGCTGACTCAGGCGCGCGCTGCAGCGCAAGACAACTCTGCGGGCTAAACCCCCCTCGGCGCGGCCCAGTCCATGGATGTCAGCAAGCAAAACGCCCGGCCATTGCCGGGCGTTTTTTATGGTCAGCCGCTTGCACCCGGACTCAGATGCCGGATCCGTCGTGCTCACCGCTCTCTTCGTGCAGGCCGCACTCGCGCTTGAGGCCGAAGAAGCGGGTCTGCTCCTCGCTCATGCCCGGCTCCCACTTGGTGGTGGTGTGCACATCGCCCACCGAGAGGTAGCCTTGCTCCCACAGGGGGTGGTAGGGCAGATCGTGCTCCTTGAAGTAGTAGAAGACGTCCTTGTTGCTCCAGTCGATCACCGGCAGGAACTTGAAGCGGCCGCGCTGTATGGCCAGCACCGGCAGCTTGCCGCGGCTGCCCGCCTGCTCCCGGCGCAGGCCGGAGAACCAGGTGCGGGCGCCGAGCTCGCTCAGGGCGCGGTCCATGGGCTCCACCTTGTTGAGCTGGTTGTAGCTGGTGATCCCCTCCACCCCCTGCTCCCACAGGAGGCCGAAGCGGGCCTCCTGCCAGGCCGGGCTGAGCTCGGCCCGGTAGATCTTCAGGTTGAGGCTGAGGCGCTCGGTCAGCTGGTCGATGAAGTGGTAGGTCTCGGGAAAGAGATAGCCGGTATCGGTCAGCACCACGGGCACATCGGCCCGCTCGCGGCTCACCAGGTGCAGCATCAGTGCCGCCTGGATGCCGAAGCTCGACGACAGCACATGTTCCCCCGGCAGATTCGCCAGCGCCCAGCGCACCCGCTCGGAGGCGCTCATGGCGTCCAGCTCCCGGTTGAGGGGGGCCAGCGCCTCGCTCTGCTCCTCCCGGCCGAGGGAGAGCAGGGCGTCGAGGTCGAGCCTGCCATCGGCGGTCAGTGTCAGCCGCCCGCTATCCGTCAGTTCAGGCTGCATAGAAGTCCCTCGCGGAGTCGATGACGGGGGCCACCACCCCTGCGCGGATCACGAAGTCGCCGAAGCACTCGTTCCCGTCGCGTTCCTTGGCCCAGCGACCGATCAGGGCATCGAGCTCGGCCAGGATCTGCGGCTCCGTGATGTTCTCCTGATAGAGGCGCGGGATCCGGGTCCCCTCCAGGTTGCCGCCCAGGTGCAGGTTGTAGCGGCCGGGGGCCTTGCCCACCAGACCCACTTCCGCCAGCATGGCGCGGCCGCAGCCGTTGGGGCAGCCGGTGACCCGGAAGATGATGGCGTCATCCGCCAGGGCGTGCTTGGCCAGCAGACCTTCGATGTCTGTGACGAAGGCCGGCAGCATGCGCTCGGCCTCGGCCATCGCCAGCGGGCAGGTGGGCAGGGCCACGCAGGCCATGGACTGCTTGCGTTGCTCGCTCACGCCGTCGTCCAGCAGACCGTACTGGCGCGCCAGGGCTTCGATGCGCGCCTTCTCACCGGCGGGCACCCCGGCGATGATGAGGTTCTGGTTGGCGGTGAGACGGAAATCCCCCTGGTGGATCTTGGCGATCTCCAGCATGCCGGTCTTGAGGGGCTTGCCCGGGAAGTCCAGCAGGCGGCCGTTCTCGATGAAGAGGGTGAGGTGGTGCTTGCCATCTATCCCCTCCACCCAACCGAAGCGATCCCCACGGCTGGTGAACTCATAGGGGCGCACCTCGCCAAATTTGATGCCGGCGCGGCTCTCCACCTCGGCCTTGAAGGCCGGGACGCCGACCCGCTCGAGGGTGTACTTGGTCTTGGCGTTCTTGCGGTTGACCCTGTTGCCCCAGTCACGCTGGGTACTGACCACGGCGGCCGCCACTTCCAGCACGTGGGAGAGCGGGATGAAACCGAAATCGCTCGCCTTGCGCGGGTAGGTGCTGGTGTCGCCGTGGGTCATGGCCAGACCCCCGCCCACCAGTACATTGAAGCCCACCAGCTTGCCGCCATCTGCGATGGCCACGAAGTTGAGATCGTTGGCGTGGATGTCCACGTCGTTGTGGGGCGGGATCACCACGGTCGTCTTGAATTTGCGCGGCAGGTAGTTGGAGCCCAGGATCGGCTCCTCGTCACCCCCCAGCTTCTCGCCATCCAGCCAGATCTCCACGTAGGCGCGGGTCTTGGGCAGCAGGTGCTCGGAGATCTTCTTGGCCCACTCGTAGGCCTCCTGGTGCAGCTCGGACTCCACCGGGTTGCTGGTGCAGAGCACGTTGCGGTTCACGTCGCCGGCGGTGGCTATGCTGTCGATGCCGGTGCTGTTGAGGGTCTGGTGCATCAGCTTGATGTCGCGCTTGAGCACGCCGTGGAACTGGAAGGTCTGGCGGGTGGTCAGGCGGATGCTGCCGTAGAGGCTGTGCTCCTCGGCGAACTTGTCGATCACCTGCCACTGGGCCGGGGTGATGATGCCGCCCGGCAGGCGGGCGCGCAGCATGACGTTGTGCAGGGGCTCCAGCTTCTGGGCGGTGCGCTCGGGGCGGATGTCTCTGTCATCCTGCTGATACATGCCGTGGAAGCGGATCAGCTGGAAGTTGTCGCCGTTGAAGCCACCGGTGAGGGGATCCTGCAGATCCTGCTCTATGGTGCCGCGCAGGAAATTACTCTCGCGCTTGAGGCGCTCGTTGTCGGACAGTGGCCCTTCAACCGGTCCTGCTGCTTGTTTCGAGATTGGTTGCTTGCTCATCAGTAGACATCCCTTTGATAACGTTTGGCACGACGCAATTCGCTCAAATACTCTTCTGCTTCTTCACGGCTCTTGTGGCCATGATCGCTGATCACATCCAGCAGGGCCTCCTGCACATCCTTCGCCATGTGGTTGGCGTCGCCGCACACATAGAAGTGAGCACCTGCTTCCAGCCACTGGTAGAGCTCAAGGCCTGCCTCGCGCAGGCGGTCCTGCACATAGATCTTGTTGGCCTGATCCCGGCTGAAGGCCAGGGAAATCTTCGACAGCAGGCCGGATTTCACATAACGCTGCCACTCCACCTGATAGAGGAAGTCCTGGGTGAAGTGAGGGTTGCCGAAGATGAGCCAGTTCTTGCCCTCGGCCCCTTGTGCCTCACGCTCCTGCATAAAGGCGCGGAAGGGGGCTATGCCGGTGCCCGGACCCACCATGATGACGGGGGTATCGGGATTGGCCGGCAGGCGGAAGTTGTCGTTGTGCTCCACGAACACCCTGACCTCGGCGTCCTCGGCCAGGCGGTCCGCCAGATAGGAGGAGGCGCCGCCAGATCGCACTGTGCCATCTTCCTGGGGATAGCGCACCACGCCGACTGTCAGGTGTACCTCTTCCTCCACCTCGCTCTGGGCGGAGGCGATGGAGTAGAGGCGCGGGGTCAGCGGGCGCAGCAGTTTGACAAGCTGATCCGCGCTCAGGGAGGAGGGGAAGCGCTTGAGCACATCCACCACCTGGGCGCTGGCCACCAGGGCGTTGACCTGGGCCTTGTCGCCGGCCAGATCCTTGAGCGCCGCATTGCCCGATAGGTCAGCGAGTCCTGTGATAAAGCCGCCGTGCAAGCGGGTCAGCTCGAAGTGGCGGGTCAGGGCCGCGCGCAAGGGGCCCTGTGCGGTGGTTTCATCGCCGGAGAGGCCGGTCAGGGCCAGCACTTCGCCCACCAGATCGGCGTCATTGTCGAACCAGATGCCCAAGGCATCACCCGGCTGATAAGTGATGCCGGACTCTTCCAGGTTGATCTCGATGTGGCGGATGTCCTTGGTGGAGTCGCGGCCGGTGATCTTCTGATTGACCGAGAGCTTGGCCGGGAAGGGGTTCTCCTTGTGATACTGGCTGTGGCCGACGGCTTGCTGCACCGAACCCGCTACGCTGGCGGTCGCGGCCCCTGCGGACAGGGTGGCGGCGACGGCATTGACTGCCTGCTCGCCCCAGGCCTTGGCCGCGTCCTGATAGTCCACGTCCAGGCTCGCGAGTTCATGAATGCGCTCGGCACCCGCTTTTGACAGGAAGTCGTCGAAGTCCTTGCCGGTCTGGCAGAAGAATTCGTAGGAGCTGTCACCCAGCCCCAGCACGGCGAACTTGAGTCCTTCGAGTTTGCCAATCTTGCCCTTCTTGAGCTGCTCGAACAGATCCACCGCGCTCTCCGGCGGCTCCCCCTCCCCGTAAGTGCTAACGATCACCAGCAGATGGCTCTCTTTCTTGAGCTGCTTGGGTTTGTAGTCTGCCATCGAGGTGAGGGTCACCGGCAGGCCGCGGGCCTTCGCCTGAGCCTGGATGGCGCTGGCGACACCCTTGGCGTTGCCGGTCTGGGAGCCGTAGAGAATGGTCAGGCTGCCACCGGGGGCGGCCACGGCTGCGCTGGTGGCGACGCTCTGGACGCCTGACTGGGAGAGGCCGTAGAGATAACCGCTCACCCAGGCGAGTTGCTGGGTGTTGAGGGTCGACAAGACCTGATTCAGCTGGCGCTGCTGCTCGTCAGAGAGCGGGCTTATGGTGGGTATTGGGGCTGTCAATTGCATCACACACGTCTTCCATGGTCTGATTTTTGGTCAGGTTAAGGGGTGCAATGAATAACAACAAAGAATAAAAATATCTTCTTTATGCGATTTATGAATTTATAAAGCCGAAATCCGCCTCAGCGGCTCCCCGGCTGTGGTATAAAAATCGCAATATTGAGTCCTCTTCCGCCTCTCAGGATCTGCCGATGTCCAGACTGTTCCATGTCAATGCCTTCAGCCAGCACCCCTTCGGGGGCAACCCCGCCATCGTCGTATTGGGCCCCGAGCGCAGCGATGCCGAGCTGCAGGCCATGGCGGCGGAGTTCAACCTGTCGGAGACCGCCTTCCTCACTCCCCTGGGGGAGGCGCACTATCGGTTGCGCTGGTTTACCCCGACGGTCGAGGTGGATCTCTGCGGTCACGGCACCCTGGCGGCCGCCCATGTGCTGTGGCAGACCGGGGCTGTGGCCCGCTCCCAGGTGCTGCGCTTCGAGACCCGCAGCGGCCTGCTGGAGGCCAGCGCCGAGGGGGAGTGGATCCGGCTCGACTTTCCGTGCATCCCCCTTGCTCCGCTGACATTGGATCCCGCCTATGCCGAGGCCCTCGGCTGCACGCCGTTGCAGACCCTGGCCGCCGGCGCCAAGTTTCTGCTGGTGCTGGGCAGCGAGCAGGAGGTGCAGGGGCTCAGACCGGACTTCCACGCCCTGCGGGCCCTGCCCGGTCGCGGCCTGATGGTGACTGCGCCGTCGAGGGGTCCGGGCCATGACTTTGTCTCCCGCTATTTCGCCCCCTGGGTCGGGGTGGAGGAGGATCCGGTCACCGGCTCCAACCACTGCGCCCTGGTGCCCTTCTGGGCCGAGCGACTCGGCAAGACGCAGTTGCGGGCGCGCCAGATCTCCGCGCGGGGCGGGGAGCTGGTGCTGGAGTTGCAGGGGGATAGGGTGTGGATGTCGGGTCAGGCGCTGACCCTGTGGCAGGGGGAGTGGCTGCTGCCGCCCGCCCCATAAGCCGCCAGCCGGGTGTGCCGGTTCGCCAGCTTTGGTTTTCGCCATAAAAAACGCCCCGCAGTTGCGGGGCGTTTTCAGTGCCATCGGGCATCAGGCCAGGCCTGAGGCGATCGCTTATTTCTGTTGCGGACGCAGGGCCGGGAACAGGATGACGTCGCGGATGGTGTGGCTGTTGGTGAACAGCATCACCAGACGGTCGATGCCAATACCCTGACCGGCAGTGGGCGGCAGGCCGTGTTCCAGCGCGGTGACGAAGTCGGCGTCGTAGAACATGGCTTCGTCGTCGCCCGCTTCTTTCTGGTTCACCTGATCCTGGAAGCGCTTGGCCTGATCTTCCGCATCGTTCAGCTCGGAGAAGCCGTTGGCCAGCTCGCGGCCGCCGATGAAGAACTCGAAGCGATCGGTCACGTCCGGGTTCTTGTCGTTGCGGCGGGCCAGCGGGGAGACGGCAGCCGGGTACTCGGTGATGAAGGTCGGTTGCAGCAGCATGTGCTCAACTGTCTCTTCGAAGATGGCGGTGATCACGTGGCCCAGCTCCCAACCCTTCATCAGCTCGATGTGCAGACCCTTGGCGACGGCCTTGGCGCTCTCCAGGGTGGCCAGATCGTCCTGGGTCACATCCGGGTTGAACTTCAGGATGGACTCGACCATGGTGAGGCGCTGGAACGGCTGACCGAAGTCGATGGTCAGACCCTCTTCGCCCTCTTTGGCGTAACGGATCTTGGTGTCACCCAGGATGTCCTGGGCCAGGGTGCGCAGCAGCTCCTCGGTCAGGTCCATCAGATCGATGTAGTCGGCATAGGCCATGTAGAACTCGATCATGGTGAACTCGGGGTTGTGACGCACCGAGATCCCTTCGTTACGGAAGTTGCGGTTGATCTCGTAAACGCGCTCGAAACCACCGACCACCAGACGCTTCAGATAGAGCTCGGGGGCGATACGCAGGTACATGTCGATGTCCAGCGCATTGTGGTGGGTGACGAAGGGACGCGCGGAGGCACCGCCCGGGATGACCTGCATCATGGGGGTTTCCACTTCCATGAAGCGCTTCTCGTTGAAGAACTTGCGGATGCCGGCAACCACCTGGGTGCGGATCATGAAGGTCTTGCGGGACTCTTCGTTGGCGATCAGATCCAGGTAGCGCTGACGGCAGCGGGCTTCCTGGTCGGTCAGGCCTTTGTGCTTCTCGGGCAGCGGACGCAGTGCCTTGGTCAGCAGGCGGATTTCGCCCACATGGACGGAGAGCTCGCCGGTGTTGGTGCGGAACAGGGTCCCTTCCACGCCGACTATGTCCCCCAGATCCCACTTCTTGAACTGCTCGTTGTAGAAGCCTTCCGGCAGGTCGTCACGGGTCACGTAGATCTGGATCTTGCCAGCCATGTCCTGCAGGGTCGCGAAGGAAGCCTTGCCCATGATCCGGCGGGTCATGATACGACCGGCAATCTTCACCCGTTTATTCAAGGCCACCAGCTCGTCGGCGCTCTTGTCGCCAAACTCGGCGTGCAGATCGCCGGACAGGCTGTCACGACGGAAGTCGTTGGGGAAAGGGTTGCCCTGGGCGCGCAAGGCGGCCAGCTTGGAGCGACGCTCAGTCATCTCGTTGTTCAGTTCGAGAGTCTGGTCGACTTCCGGAGTAGTGGTTTGTTCAGACATGGTGATTCCTGCTGCTCTGTTTACAGGCCTGATTTCAGGCTGGCTTCGATAAACTTGTCCAAGTCGCCGTCGAGTACCGATTGGGTATTGCGGGTCTCGACGCCGGTGCGCAGATCCTTGATACGGGAGTCATCCAGTACGTAGGAGCGGATCTGGCTGCCCCAGCCGATGTCGGACTTGGTCTCTTCGAGGGCTTGCTTCTCAGCGTTCTGCTTCTGAATTTCCAGCTCGTAGAGCTTGGCCTTCAGCTGCTTCATACACTGATCTTTGTTCTTGTGCTGGGAACGGTCGTTCTGGCACTGCACCACCACCCCGGTGGGGACGTGGGTGATACGCACCGCGGACTCGGTCCGGTTGACGTGCTGACCACCGGCACCGGAGGCGCGGTAGACGTCGATGCGCAGATCCGCCGGGTTGATGTCGATCTCGATGTCGTCATCGATCTCGGGGTAGACGAACACCGAGCAGAACGAGGTATGACGACGGCCACCCGAGTCGAACGGTGACTTGCGGACCAGGCGGTGCACGCCGGTCTCGGTGCGCAGCCAGCCGAAGGCATACTCGCCGGTGAACTTGACGGTGGCGGACTTGATGCCGGCCACGTCGCCGTCAGACAGCTCGATCAGCTCCGGCTTGTAGCCGTGGGCATCGCCCCAGCGCAGGTACATGCGCAGCACCATGTTGGCCCAGTCCTGGGCCTCGGTGCCGCCGGAACCGGACTGGATGTCGATGTAGCAGTCGGAGCCGTCGTGCTGACCGGAGAACATGCGACGGAATTCGAGATCCACCAGCTTGGCTTCCAGCTGATCGGCTTCGGCCACGGCCTCGTTGAAGGTCTCCTCGTCTTCGCCTTCGACCGCCAGACTGACCAGCATCTCGACGTCCTCAGCACCTTGTGTCAAGACGTCTATGGTGTTGACCACGTTGTCCAGCGACACGCGCTCTTTACCCAGCGCCTGTGCGCGCTCCGGCTCATTCCAGACATCCGGCTGTTCCAGCTCGGCATTGACCTCTTCTAGACGCTCTTTCTTGGCGTCATAGTCAAAGGTACCCCCTAAGCAGCTCGGTCCTCTCAGACAGCTCCTTAAGCTTGTTTAATACAGGATTGACTTCAAACATCGTGAAAACTCTCGGGGTCGATGTGATTTAAAAACGGGATATTCTAGCCAATTGCGGAAGGAATAAACAGGGTTGGCTGGCCCTGGCCGCCTTCTGTCACCGATTTCGGAGGCTATTTTGTGCTTTCTTGCAGAAAATATCGCCAGCCTCACCATTCTCCGCTTCAGTTTTGTGCGCTTTGGCCGCTAACAACAACATGGAGTGCCGCGCACTTTTCGAGTAATCCTGTTCCTGACCCCACAAGAAGAAAGCACGATGAAAAACCTATCACTCAAGCAGAAGATACTGTTGTCTGTGGTGATCGCCCTCTCCCTGGTGATCCTGCTGCTCTCCTGGCAGAGCTACAGCAGCCAGAAGTCCCTGTTGCTGCAAGGCAGTCAGGAACAGGTGCAGCGCCTCGGCAGCCAGCAGGCCGCCAGCGTCAGTGACTGGCTCGCCGCCCGTCGCGATGTCATCCAGGCCCTTGGCAACAAGGCCGGCCCCGAACCCCTCAACGCCCTGCAACAGGCGCAAGTTTCCGGCCGTTTCCAGCTCACCTATTTCGGTGAGGGCAGTGGCAAGATGAACGACTCTGATCCTTCCATCAACCGTGACGGCTATGATCCCCGTTCCCGTGGCTGGTATCAGGAAGCCATGGCCAAGGGCGGCATGATAGTGACCAAACCCTACCTGGACGTGGCCTACAACGTCATGGTGGTGACCCTGGCCCAACCGGCCCAGGGCGGCGTGGTCGGCGGCGATCTCTCCATCGCCTCCCTGGTGGAGGATGTCACCAAGATGGCCCTGCCGGCGGACGGTGTCGCCATCCTGATGCACAAGGACGGCACCGTCATCGCCTATAAAGATGCGGCCAAGGCGATGAAGCCCGCGAGCGAGATCGACAACGATCTCTCCAATGCCCTGATCGAGCAGAGCAAGAGCAACAACAGCCTGCTCCCCGCCTATTTTGACAACGAAGGCCGCGACAAGCTGCTGTGGGCGACGGACATCCCGAACACCGACTGGGAGCTGGTGCTGGTGCTGGACAAGGCCACCCTGGAGGCGCCGCTCTCCTCCCTGCTGATGACCCAGCTCGGCCTGGCCCTGCTGGTGCTGGTGGGCAGCATCATCGCCATCTCCTGGCTGGTCAGCCTGCTGCTGGGCCCGCTTGGCAAGGTGTCCCAGGCCCTGGCCCGCATCGCCGACGGTAACGGCGATCTGACCCAGCGCATCAAGATCGATGCCAATGACGAGGTGGGCCAGCTGGCCAACAGCTTCAACCGTTTCGTCGGCAGCCAGCACCAGCTGATCGGCAATATCCGCCAGCTGGCCAACGAGCTGAATGCCGATGCGGAGCGCAGCCTGGTGACCAACCAGGCCGCGGTGGAAGAGCTGCAGCGTCAACAGCAGGAGGTGACCATGGTCGCCACCGCGGTCACCGAGATGGCGAGCGCCACCATGGAGATCGCCGGCAACGCCGAGAACACCGCCGCCGCCGCCCAGCAATCTGCCCAGAGCAGCGAGCAGGGCAAGATGCTGGTGAACCAGACTCGCCAGTCCATCAACAACCTGGCCGAGGAAGTGGGTCAGGCTACCGGCGTCATCGGCGAGCTGAGCCGCCACGCCCAGGCCATCTCCGGCATCCTCTCCACCATTCAGGGCATCGCCGAGCAGACCAACCTGCTGGCGCTGAACGCGGCCATCGAAGCGGCCCGTGCCGGTGAACAGGGTCGCGGTTTCGCCGTGGTGGCGGACGAGGTGCGGGTGCTGTCGCGCCGTACCCAGGACTCCACCCAGGAGATCCAGTCCACCATAGAGACCCTGCAGCAGACCACGGCCCGTGCGGTCAGCCTGATGCAGACCAGCCAGGGCTTGGCCGACAACAGCGTCAAGGACGCCGATGCCGCGGCCGCCGCGCTGGAAGAGATCACCCAGGCCGTCTCTCTCATCTCCGACATGGCGGGTCAGATCGCCACCGCCGCCGAGGAGCAGACCCAGGTGACCGGCGAGATCACCCAGAACACCACCGCCATCAAGGATGTGAGCGACGAGATCACCGCCGCCGCCATGAGGGATTTGGATCAGGCGCACCACCTCAAGGGACGCGCCACCAATCTGAACCAGCAGGTATCGACCTTTATCCTGTAAGAAAGGGTCTGGAAGCGGCGCCACTGCGGCGCCCGATGTAAAAAGCCCCGCACTGGAGTGCGGGGCTTTTTGTTGTCCGTCATCCGGCCAAGGCAGTGATGCGCCCTGGCTGGCTGTCGCAGCGGCTGAATCCCGGGATGCTCCTGGCCTTCCTGGGAACCAAGGGGGCGGGAGAGCGCCAGCAAAGAGCCCACCAAAAGGTGGGCTCTGTCATATGGGGTCTGGCGCCCGGGCTTACAGGAAGGGCAGGGCCAGGAACAGCTTGATCACTACGGCGTTGATGATGTCGATGAAGAAGGCGCCCACCATGGGCACCACCAGGAACGCCAGGTGGGACGGGCCGAAGCGCTGGGTGATGGCCTGCATGTTGGCGATGGCGGTGGGGGTGGCCCCGAGACCGAAGCCGCAGTGGCCCGCCGCCAGCACGGCCGCGTCATAGTTGCTGCCCATGACCCTGAAGGTGACGAAGATGGCGTAGAGCGCCATCGCCACCGTCTGGGCGGCCAGCAGGATGAAGATGGGCAGGGCCAGGCTGGCGAGATCCCACAGCTTCAGGCTCATCAGCGCCATGGCGAGGAAGAGCGACAGGCTGACGTTGCCGAGCAGGGAGACCTCGCGGTCGCTCACTTCATGCCAGTTGAGCAGGGTCAGCAGGTTGCGCAGCAGCACGCCGACGAAGAGCACGCAGACGAAGACCGGGAGCTCCAGGGCACTGCCCTTGAGGTAGAGGGAGAACATCTCGCCCCCCTTCAGGCTGATGGCGATCAGCGCCAGGGTCTCGATCAGGCTGAAGGTGGTGAGCGGCCGCTCCATGTCCGGCATCTCGAAGCCCTGGGGGGCGCCGTCACGGTTGTGCTCCTCGCCGGGCACCTGCACCTTCTTCACCAGGTAGCGGGCGACAGGCCCACCGATCAGCCCCCCCAGCACCAGGCCGAAGGTGGCGCAGGCGATGGCGAGCTCGGCGGCAGATTGCACGCCGTACTTCTCGGTGAAGATGGAGCCCCAGGCCGCGCCTGTGCCATGGCCGCCGGAGAGGGTGATGGAGCCGGCCAGCAGCCCCATGTGCGGGTCCAGACCCAGCAGGGTGGCCAAACCGACCCCCAGGCTGTTTTGCACCAGCAGCAGGCCGGTGACCACCAGCAGGAAGGTGATCACCGCCTTGCCGCCGCGCTTGAGGCTGCCCAGATCGGCGGAGAGGCCGATGGAGGCGAAGAAGGCCAGCATCAGCGGGGTTTGCAGTGTGGTGTCAAATTGCAGTTCAAGCTGCATGGTGGAGCGCAGCAGCAGCAGCACCAGGGCGACCACCAGGCCGCCTGCCACCGGTTTGGGAATGTTGAAGGTACGCAGGGGGCCAATCCGGTTGACCAGCAGACGGCCGAGCAGCAACACCAGGGTGGCGGCGACCAGGGTGGCGTAGGAATCAAGTTTTATCATGCGGTACTCCCATGTTGATCGGCTGTGTCTTTGGCGAGAAAGACTCACAGATTCAGCCGGGATAAAAACAGTGTGGCGCAGGCGCCAGTTCAAGAGGGGGCCACAGCCCCAGTCCCAGGCAAAAATGGGATCGATGCGAGCCCGATTTCATCAGGCATCCAGATGACATTCATGAAAAATCCGCCGGATAGTAGCAAAAATCACCGTTTATATCCATGTTCATCATATTAATGCTCAAAACAGTGCATTAACCTAGCATTTAAAACTATGTCCTGGGCGTGCTCCTGCCCGCAACAATGACTGCTGTCATTTGCAGCGGCAGTCTCTATAATTCGCCAGTTTCCTGCCCATGAGCGGAACCGGAATAGGAAGTGAAGGAACCGGTTGAACCTTGAATTGTCCGCCGGTTGTCAGTCCAGAGAGAGGAGAGGGTGTGAAGAAGTCTATCTATATCGCCTACACGGGCGGCACCATAGGGATGCAGCGTTCCGACCACGGTTATGTGCCGATGGCGGGTTTCATGGAAGATTGTCTGGCCCGGATGCCCGAGTTTCACCGGCCCGAGATGCCGGATTATCATATCCACGAATATGCCCCCCTCATCGACTCCTCCGACATGACCCCGGCGGACTGGCAGCGCATCGCCGAGGACATTCGTGACAACTACGAGCAGTACGACGGCTTCGTGATCCTGCACGGCACCGACACCATGTCGTTCACCGCCTCGGCCCTCTCCTTCATGCTCGAAGATCTGCACAAGCCGGTCATCATCACCGGCTCCCAGATCCCGCTCGCCGAGCTGCGCTCCGACGGCCAGCAAAACCTGCTCAATGCCCTCTATATCGCGGCCAACTACCCGATCCACGAGGTGACGCTGTTTTTCAACAATCAGCTCTATCGCGGCAACCGCAGCAAGAAGGTGCACGCGGACGGCTTCCACGCCTTCGATTCGCCGAACTACCCGCCGCTGCTCAATGCCGGCATCGCCATCTCCCTGGAAGCGGGGGAGCTGGGCGTGCCCTCCGAGCGTCCGCTGGTGCTGCACGACATCACCCCCCAGCCCATCGGCGTGGTGACCCTTTATCCCGGCATCTCGGCCGAGGTGATCGCCAACATCTTGCAGCAACCGGTGCGGGCGCTGATCCTGCTCTCCTTCGGGGTGGGCAATGCGCCCCAGAACCCGGCCATGCTGGCGTTGCTCTCCGAGGCCTCGGCCCGGGGCGTCATCATAGTCAACCTGAGCCAGTGCCTGCACGGCAAGGTCAACATGGGGGGCTATGCCACCGGCAACGCCCTCTCCCGGGCCGGTGTCATCTCGGGCTTCGACATGACAGCCGAGGCGGCGCTCACCAAGCTGCACTTCCTGCTGAGCCAGGATCTGCCTGCGCCTCGTATCCGCGAGCTGATGCAGCAGTCCCTGCGGGGCGAGCTGACTCCCTGATGGTCAGGTGAGGCGCAGATAAAAAGGAGGGGAGCCATATTGGCTCCCCTCTTTTTTTTCCACTCATCAATCAGTTGTTGGTTTAATCGTGGCTGACACAGTATCTAACTGAAAAAAATATGTTTTTCCATCCAACATAGAGCACATAACAATGACTGATGTCCTGCTCATTGGCGATGTTCATGATAGATTGTGTTTGTGGGTTCAATTTGAATCTATTTTTCGGCGTGATTAGCGCGTGACTGAGTGAAGGATGAAACGGCAGATGCTCGAGATCAAACACAAACTGGCAGCCTTGTTGGCACAACTTAACGAAGGATTGGTGGAGCGTGATGAGGCAATGAAGCTGGCATTGCTCTCCTTGCTGGCAGGGGAAAATATCCTGCTGGTGGGCCCACCGGGAACGGCAAAGAGCCTTATTTCTCGTCAGGTCGCCAAGGCGCTTAAGGATGATGATAAAGAGGGAGCCAGCCATTTTGAGTATCTGCTGACCAAATTTTCAACACCCGAGGAGATCTTTGGCCCCCTCTCCATCTCCAAGCTGAAAGAAGATCGTTTTGAGCGCAATACGGCTGGGTATCTGCCATCGGTGAAGATCGCGTTTCTCGATGAGATATTTAAGGCCAGCTCCTCCATTCTCAATGCTCTGCTGACCATTCTTAACGAACGTATCTATCACAATGGCGCATCAGTGCAGAAGGTGCCGCTACGCAGCCTGATCGCGGCTTCCAATGAACTGCCGACTGGTCAGGAGGAACTGGGGGCACTTTATGACCGCTTTTTGCTGCGTAGCTTCGTTGATTATGTGAGCGAAGATAATTTGCATAAGCTTTTTACCCTAGGAAATAGTGAACACCTAGAACACTTGACCCCATTGACATTGGGTGAATTAGCAGAGTTGGATAAACAAGCTACGAGTGTAAAACTTCCTGAGTTGATTCAAAAAACCATTTTAGATATATGGAAAAAACACAACGAGTTGTTTAAAGAAGATCGTAGAGAGGGATTATCTGATCGGCGCTTGGTAAAAGTTATTCACCTGCTGAAGCTATCTGCCTTGACCAACGATAGAGACGAGGTTGATCTATCAGATTTAATGCTATTGCGCTATTGCCTGTGGAATCACTTAGATAACATAGGAAAAATCAATACAGTCATCAATCAAGCTTTAAATAAAGTCAGTCATTCTTATTCTATGAATGAAATCGTTTATTTTAGTGCTGATGACACTAACCATCGAAATAGTAAAAACATTATTTCAGGTCTGTCAGGTGCAGGAACTGAAAATGATCCAATAATCATCAGCACAGCTGAAGATTTGTTTATGCTCACTGCGCCAGAGGTCGGCAAACAGGGCTATAATTTTAAGCAAAATGCTAATATTGATATTTCTGATGCATGGTTTACGGTTGAATTTAAAGGGCATTATGACGGGCATGGATATATGCTGAAAGGTCAAAATGAAAATGAGGCTTTTTTTGAGAAAATTTTAGATGGCTCAACAGTAAAATATCTTAAACTGAGTGGATGCTCCCTAGCTAAAAAAGTACATGATTCTACGATACAAGGATGTGAAACAGATCAACACATGATTTTTGGCAGTGCTTTAAGGGGCCGGTTTTTGGATTGCATCGTGACGGGTAGTCTTGTTACAAACGAATTGATAGAGTGTGACGTTTTACGGTGCAAAATTTTAGCGCCATCACTCGGTGATGATTATCCAAAACTTGGTGAAATTGTTAAAAATAGTAATATAGAAGATTGTGATGTTATATTTAACTATTGCGAGCCTAAGTCTTTGTTATGTATGGGCTATATGGCAAATAAAATGCTAGATAGCTCTATATCAAGGTCTTTTATTGAAGGGGGGGTTGATATTGTTGTAAATCCAATATTTATGTTTATCAATAGTAGTTATAAGAGTGATTATGATGTTGGTTTTTCAAATACATACGCTACTAGCAAAATATCCTGTTGCGCTCTAGGTAAAATAGAGCATTTACAGGGCGGAAAAATTTATGGATTTTCAAAGGACGATACTAAAAAAATAGAATTAAAAAACAACGTATCTATTGAACAGACTAACATATACAATCGTATTGACGACGCCAATAGTAAAGATGGTAAAAAAATACCACTTCAATTTTTTAATAAAATGTATTTTGAAAAACGTCTTGGATGGAATTTTGATAATGTATGGGTATGGGATGAGCAGACCAATCGTCCAACATTGCAATCAGTTGGATTGAAGGCTGCTAACAATCCGATAGGCGAGCAGACACCCGCGTCAGGCAAAATTGATCTGTTAGTGCAGCAGATGAATGCCAATCTCTGGGTATAAGGGGCTCTATGTTCGGTCTATTAACTGACATAGCCAGCTCATTATGGCGAGGCATCAGCGGTGCTGCGGCTGTAATACCGCTTGGGATAAAGGGCATCAAATACTTTATTGACAGCAATTTTCGTGATCAGGTAACCCCACAACCAGGTAGCGTGCTCTATTGCGATCTCTGGTTAGGTGCAGAACATTCCGGTATTTATGCCGGTGAGGGAGAGATCGTCAATATCGAAGTCACAGATGTTGCTGAAGGTACTGTCAATCGATGCGGCCCAGCCAGTTTTACCTCAAAAAGCAAGCTGGGCCGCAAGATCTATGTCTCCTGTGACAGTGATGGGGCTGTCGGTTGTGAGGTGGTGGCTGACAAGGCCGTGAGTCATATTGGCGACCGAGGTTTTTATGGGCTGGTATTTGCGAATTGCCATGTTTTTTCTGCCCGATGTGTCAAACATTCGCCCCAAAGTAGAGGTTCTTCTTGGTTTAATAGCCTGTTATCAACAATGAATATCATTGACGAGAGCTGGGAACCGACCATCAAAGCGCTAAAAGAGTCTGCCAGATACAAGTTGGGTGCAACCAAATGGCGATTATGGGACTGGGACGGCTCGCTGGCGGATAATCCGGCCCCGGAACCGGATTGGCAGGCGCAGGAAGAACATCTTAAAAACCAGCCTCTCAGTGAGGAGGTGATGGCCGTGCTTCGGGCCGAGCTGGCAGAGTGTAAAGCCTATGAGGCAGAGCTAGTCGACGAGAAACTGCCTGCTGAAATCCGTACAAAGCTGGCAGGTTACGGTCAGTTATTAGGTGATATAGATACTACCTATGAAAAGGCCAAGCCCTTGTTGACGGCCTGTTCCGGTGCCAACTTCTCTTATCACGATCTCAAATTATGTAGTGATGATATTGAACCATTAGCCAGGCAGTTACAGCAAAATCATGCCATAAAAGAGTTAGTTCATAAGATGGGCCGCGCCTATATCTCGGAGGAGAAGAAAAAACAGGCCCGGCTCCCTCAGGCAAGCAAGAGTGAGGTACACGGTACTCACCGTAGTGATGATCTAGCTCGTTTGCTTCCTACGGAGTTGGTCAATCTGGAAGATGAGGCGCTGGAAACTCTGTTCTACGCCCGTTTTTTGGAGCAAAACCTGATGACTTACGAGTTGCAGGGAGTCACATTGACTCAGGGTGAGCTGCTGGAGTTGGAGCAAAAGCGCACAGGGCCTGTGGTCGCCTGCCTGGATACATCCGGTAGCATGAGTGGGGCCCCACTACTGAAAGCCAGGGCGTTATTGCTGGCTGTGTCGGCAATCCTGCAGCAAGAGGCACGTTCTCTGCATGTCGTGCTCTTTGGTGACAATGGGGAGTTGAGAGAATATGCCATGCATGAAGAAAACAGTGCTGCTGGGTTACTCCATTTCTTGCGACAGGGATTTGGTGGCGGTACGGACTTCGAAGCACCGCTGAACCGCGCCTGTGAGATCATCAGGGATGCCAAGGCATACGAGAAGGCCGATATTCTGATGATCTCTGATGGGGATTGTGTTCTTTCGGATGACTACATCGAACACCTGCAAACTAGAAAGAAGATGCTGGATTGTTCAATTTATTCGGTGCTTTGCCATGGCCAACGAGTTGCTGACCGATTCAGTGACGAAGTCGTAGTCTTATAGCCGACATTCCGCACCTGATTTAGGAATAAATTTGCCGATAGCGCTCACCCAATACCTCCAAAATGATCTGCTGGTCTCCTGTTAGCTCCGTTACTTGTGGCGGAGCTTCTCCCAGTCGATATTCATGGATGCCACCAAAGCGCAAAAAGATCCAACGGGCCGTCGGCTGCTGGGTCGGTTTCTTTTTCATATCCGCCACACTGCGATTCTGCTCCACTAATCCCTGCCGGATCCGGTGCTCCAACGCTGCGTAAATCATCAGGCTACAGGTCATCACCATGAGCAACGCTTCAATCCGCTCCGGCTTTTTCAGGTACAGTGAGGAGGTTAAAAACTCCGGGCTCTTGAGAAAACGAAAGCCCCGTTCGACATTCTGCTGCGCTTTATAGGTGGCCAAAAGTTCGGCCATGGTCAGCGTATCGCTGTGGTCATTGGTCGCCAGGATGAACACCCCGGTCTGGTTGCGGGCCTCTTCAACGCAGGCCAGGCTAGTTGCCGCCAACCCAGTGATTTGAAACTGATGGCCAATTGGCTCTTCGCCACGCTTGGGTCTGCCACGTCCTGTATAAACGGGTTCACCTACCACTTCGGCATCCAGTTGCAGCAGCATCAAGCTGGCGGTAAAACAGCTCAACTCAGCTTGGGCATCCGCCTCACAAGCAAAGCGTCGGGCACACAATTTGGCGAAGGCTTTGAGCTCGCGGGTACTGTCTTTGAGCAGGTTTTTGGCCAATGTCTGCTGCTCGCGGTGGCTGGCTTGTTCGCTGCGCACCAGCAACCAACGTTGCGCGACCCCGGCATAATTCGCGTGTTGCCAACGGCCATGATAGCCATTGCCCAGAGCGGTCAGCGGTTGTGCACCTATGGTTGCCACGGCCTGCTTTGCCTCATTGAGAGTGACGGGCACCCGGGTCACAAATAGTTGCTGCTGTTGCGCCAGTAATTGCAAGGTATCGGCGCAGTACAGTGCGGCATCGCCGACCAGATAACGGCACTCCTGCGCGGCCTTGAGACTGCTCAAATGGCGACGAACGGTCTGGGCAAAGGCTTTGGTGTCATTACTATTGCCGCTCAGGGCCTGCATATAGACAGGTAGGCCAGCCTGATTTTCACAGATGAGCTCAAGGATCACTTGATTCAGCTCTGGCCGGTGATCACGACTATAACCACGCACCAGTTGCAGCTTACCGACCAGATCCCCATCGGCACAGTCATAGGCGCCATCGACGTGGAAGCTGGTAATATCGAGGTGCACTGCGGTGCTTTTGAGCCCCAGCCGCTCGACAACTTGCGCCGCCATCACCTGATACAAGGCGCTGACATCGGCCTCAAAGAGGGCATCGAGACAGCGACCGAGCACATCATCATTGAGGTCATCAGCACAGATCCCGGGGCCAATCAGGCGCTCAACCGGCTTGTTAGCAAAGAATTGCGGGAACATGTGCAGGGTGCTGCTGTGAAAGCCGAGGCCGTTCACTATCATGGCGACCAAGGCTTCACCATGTGAGACCTTGAAAGGCGGGGTTTTGGGGAGCAAGGCATCGATCATGCGGGCAATGCCCAGTTCCTGGCAGAGTGCGGCGACCAAACCAAGGTGATCGAGGTTACGGATCGAGATAGCGGGTGCGGCCATGATGATCTACCTGCAAAAGAGAGTAATAGATCAGAACGGCCGATCGCCGTCAAGCACTGAAAATAGCAAAATCAGGTGCGGAATGACGG
>NZ_JBFODK010000036.1:0-11826 GCF_040908275.1 Aeromonas sp. R4-3 | reverse complement strand
GGATTTTCAATCCCCTGCTCTACCGACTGAGCTATCTGGGCAACGGCGCGCATTAAACCCTTTCTCGACTGGGGTGTCAACCTTGCAGCCCCAGTTTCTGGCATGTTTTTGCATAGGGTGAACCAAGTGGCGAGATACTGTGCAAGGAGCCCCTGACTCAACACCCGGATCCGGTTGTCGGTAGGTGCTGCTATCGAGGATTTTTCCCTTTATAGAATTACCTTTTCGCTCTCTCACGCATTCGGTTCCTCCAACAAGTCAGCCCATTTTCTGTCAAAAAACGGATGAACTAACCTGCATGTTTTTTGTGCGCTGAAAAGTTACCAGAAATTGACCAGACAGGGTTTGGTGCGTCGATACCGAAGGACCTCCGGTCGCTCAACTTCCGTATCTGCGTTTGAAGAAGAGTGATAACCCCCTACAGCAAGAGCTGTAGGGGAAGTAAATACTTGTGCTCAATGTGGTGTTTTAGCTCATAAAGTGAGCAGGGTGTCGGGGGGGCGGAAAAAAATAAAAATATTTTTCCGCCACAAAATCGGACTCTATTGAGTTTCTTCTTTCTGATTCTTTAGAGGGGGGCAAAAACTGATTTCTACTCTCCGGCTATAGGGGGATTTTGTAAAGCACAAAACATACCATGTGCAGGGTAGTCTGTTTTTATAAGGCATTATCGGATGGTTACGCTCTGGAGCTGGTCTTCCCTTTCGGTTTTTCTTCGTCCAACATTCTTGTCATGAGTCACCACGGTGGGGGCTCTAGATGATAGGAGGTGCGATGCCCGAACAGGCTGTAGCTCCAACTGTAGATAGTGCCAAGTTGGAGGAGTGCAGTTCAAAGCAGCGTGAAAGTAAAGATAAATACGAGCGTTCCCTTACGTGGATTACTTATGCCACTGGTCGCAAGGTTGGTTGTCTTAGTTTCACCAAAAATAAAGTCCGTTATCGGTTAAAAATTGCGAGCACGGACGAATTCAGCGTTAAAGAGATACGTGAACAAGCAAGAAAGCTAAAAGCGGAGTTTGTACTTGATCCAGTAGGATTCAATCAAACCTATCTTTCGAGCTTGTCAGTAGAACAGTTTATACATGATAAATACCTGCCCTCAGTACGAGCAACTCATCGGTCACATAAAACCATCGAGTCTCGCGTAAAGCCCATCGTGGCAGCTTTAGGGCGCAAGCCATTAAACAGAGTAACCCGTTTCGACATCGAGGATTTTCTTACAGAATCAAATAAAACGTGCTCTGTCGCCACGCGGAACCGCTACTTGGCACAGGTAAAGGCCATCATGTCCTTCGCTGTAGAACGTGGCATTCTCAAGTCCTCGCCAGCAGCAGGGATTCCGGCAAAGCATGAAGCTGTTTTGCCACCCAAGGGGTTGCCTGATGAGGTGGTGAATAAGGTGGTCCATCGTTTGATGAAAGACATCGACGATGAAAAAGCTAGGCTTCTGCTGTTCCTGTTTGCAACAGGGTGCCGGCTGGGTGAGGCCCGAGCGCTACAGCTTCAAGATTGTAATCTCAATCGAAAGCTTGCGTATTTGCCCACCAGTAAGTCTGGTCGAGAAAGGCTCATACCACTTAATCATTTCGCGCTGGAGTTGATTCAACTCCAATTCCAGCGCCATGGCACAACCGGTCTGCTCTTTAGAGGCCAGGGTGGTGTCTCTCAGATTTCCGAACCTCGGCGGTATTGGTACCGGGTCTGCAATGATTGCGGACTCTCAGGAGTACGCATGCATGACGCCCGTCATACCGTCGCTACCTCGCTGTTAAACCAAGGTTGCTCGCTGGATGTGCTTCAAAAAGTGCTGGGCCATAGCTCGCCAAAAATGACTGAGCGATATGCCCGCCTCCACGATACCACGCTGGTTAAGGCCGTCAACGAATTACACACCCTGTGGGACCTCCCACGCATCACCTGTTAACAATTTTTTGGAGAATGGGGGAGGAGACTCCCCCATAGATAATTATGCGTAGACCCAGATCTAGTAGTGATAACCCCCCGAGGCGTTTTGACCGTCGTCCAGGGACTCAAGCATCTATTGATAGGATGGCAAGTCAGGGTGTACCGCCGACAGACTCGGTACCGGACTCGGATCAGGAGGCATCAGCGCCAGAATCGCACCCTGCAGTCGCTCCTGACTCGCTGCCGTTACTGGTGGAGAAAACGAACCTTGATGCACACCATGGTGATGCTCATCGAGCGAATATTGCCCCCGATGCTGTGAGCCCAATGTCCGAACAGCACGAATGTTGTCAGCCATACCCCGACAGTGAGACTCAATATGAGCTTTTCGTTCGTCGTGAACTTCTTATGCTGGATCAGTGTTCAGCAGAATACAGGTTGTACAACGAGGGGCGTTGCTCGATTACCCCTGATGGGACTGTGTGTGACCTAGATGGCGTGGTGCTTTCCAGGTCTGAGCCGGAGATGAAAAAACCGGTTCATTCGATAGCTATTCCTGATGGGTTTGCGATGTCCCCGTGGGGGAAATTGGCTAGCGATCATGGCAAGCCAAAAACGATACTCGGTAAGCCATTGCTGCCGGTATCGATACTCCAAGCTGACAGTACAGACATCAGTGGTGTTCGTTTCATGTATCTGGATGAGCGGAAGCAATGCCAGCGCATCGACCTATTATTCGATAGGGTGATTCAGGACTACAAAACAGTGAGGGCTGCGCTATACCGCGCGGGGATTGAATGCCTAGGTGTACGGGAGGAGGGGCTGCTGTCATACATGTCCGCCAGCATCAGTATCCAAAATATCAGCGTGGTCCATCAGCATCTGCAAGCGGGGTTTGTTAGCGAACATCTCTGCTATGTCTGGGTAGGTCGGTCAATTTACAAAACGGGCTATAGTGGTCCTCAGCACGAGCTGCTGTCCGCGCCTGGTGAGCATGACGCTATCCACTCGAAAGGAACGCTGCAGGATTGGCAAAAGAACATTGCGTTGTCTGTCAAAGAGTCACCAACCATGCTCGTTGCAATCATGGCAAATCTATCCAATGTATTCATGAAGTTATCAAATACAGGGACCATGATTTTTCACTTCAATGGTGCAAGCTCTTGTGGCAAAACGACGCTTTTACAAGTGGGGCAGAGTGTGTCAGGCGTGGCATCTGACCCAAGTGCGGGCCCCGCAACGGCGATTGTGAAGTGGGACGGAACAGCTGCTGGGTTCAAAGGCATGTTTCAACAACGAACTGGCATTGGCATTTGTTTGGATGAACTGGGCTCATTGTCTAGTAACGATCCGCTTCAGTTTGCCTATTCGGTGACGGGTGGACAGTCGAGAGTACTTGGCAATTTGAAGGGCACAGGTAATAGGAGCCCATTGGCATCGAATGTTTGTGCTCCCTCTTCGGGGGAGGAATCCTTCAAGGAACTGCTAGAGCGGAGCAAGGCGGGCACTAAAGGGGGGATATTCGTCAGACTGCTGGATATTGAGATGATGGCGGAGGATGTCGCGCTGGCGGGTGAGAGCCTTGAGCTGACTCGTTGCCGGGTGAATGGCCTTAAAGCTGCAACCTCTCAGTACTACGGTACGGCGATGCCTGCATATATTCAGGCGCTGTTGAATATGCCAGACATCGATACCCCTGCTGATTTAGCGGTTATCTTTGCTGCTAAGCGTGAGGAGTGCCAAGAGTGGCTGATGAGTCGCTCGGGATTAGAAAACCCTCCGCCTCTTGCTGCTCGTGGTGCTGGTTGCTTCGCAAACGTCATGGCAGCGGGGCGATTGGCCGTTGAGCTAGGTATTCTGCCGTTTGATGTGGCGTATGCAGATAATGCAGTTTTGGTATGCTTCCGACGGTGGCTCATGTCGATGGACGGCATCATGGATGATGTCACCAGAGAGGCTTATCGGTTATTGGATACGCTCTCCGAGCAACGAAGAAAGATCCACATCGGCAAGCCATCCATGGAAGTGCGGGAGCTATTAGGATTCACGGAAGACGGAAAGCTTTATGTCGAAATGACCCAGCTTCAGAAACTGTTGACAAGCAAGCCGAAGCTGGTCATGAAGTGGCTTCGTGAAAACGGGTACATAGTGCACTATGCTGACGGACGATATGTCAAAGAGATCGTAATAGACAGCCTTCCTGGCAATTATTACGTATTCTCGGTGAACAAGGTATTTCAATTTAGAAGCCCGCTATTTGATGAACGGACTGAGAGCCTCGTCCAACCTTGCAGTACTGGTTCATCAACGGCCCCTGGCTCCCCCGCTCCGAGTTTCACCCGCCGCGCGACGAGCGAGACGGGGTGCGTGATGGTTGAGTCCTCACCAGACATGCCAGAGATATCGGTGGAAGTCGAAAAATTCTAAAAAATGAAAGGGGGCCAGTGCGAACTGGCCCCTTTGCTTTTATGGGATCCGGTGGCAAAAGCAGGCAGCAAGGGGAGGAACGCTTTAGCAGGCCGAGAAGGCCAGGATGATCTTGTTGCGGAGGTTTGGAGGGCGGCGCAGCCAAAACGGCTCATTGGGTCGCTAAACCGCGATACAGGTGCCTCGCCATGCGGAGATTACCCCGGTATTGCTCACTGGTGTGATCTCAGCCTGTGCTGTCGAACGGTCCCCCAAAAAAAAGAGGCCAGTAGAACTGGCCGCTTTGTCGTTACGAGCGTTTCGTGGCAGATATCGCTCACAGGAGTCAACTAATGACCAACTAACATGTACGCGTTGACGTTATCGATACACTTCATATCCGGCAGGAACGCGGTCTTCATTATCGACTTCCTCTCGGGATTCACCGATCACCCGGTTCACCCGATCCCAGAACGTCTGACCATCGGTTTCGGTCAGGCCGTATTCCTGCTTCACCTCGCGCTTTGCGGTGGACTCTTTCATCTGGATCATTTTACTCATGCATCACTCCTTGGATTGCTACTGCTTGATGGTTGACGACAATGCAGAACAGCGGCGACAGGTGGTGTCGCGGCATGTCAGGCGCTGTCGCCAGATGTATAAACTGGGATCTTTGTCACAAATGAATCAGGGTGGATCCTGACTCATCAGGGTCAATAGATGGCGTAAATCACGGACGATCTGCTCACGGATAAAGCCGGGCGAGATCACGGTGAGCTCCGGCATCCAGGATTTGATGACAGGCAGAATTTGATTGGCATCGAGTACGCGACCGCTCAATAACAGCGCACCGTCATCCAGGGTTTTGACAATCTCTTGCTCGGGCAGCAACGGGCGATGCTGAAAGTTGATAGCGATGGATGCATTGGCCTTGAGGAGCACCTCGATCATGCCGGAGCGCCAGAGCGTCGGGTCGGTATCGATCTTCCTCTGAATAAGCGCATCGCGGGTAAAGGTCTGTTGCGATCGCTCAACCAGTGTGATGCCGCTCAGCGGATAGGTTTGCAACCGCCCCTCGCTGACGCCGACCAAGTGCCAGGTGCCCTTGTAGTTGACAAGCTGATAGGGGCTAAACAGTTGCTTGCGCTGGTCTTTGGTGATGAGCCAGCATTGCAGATGCTGGGTCAGTGCCTGCTCTAATACCGGTAACTGATGACTCAGTGAGTCGGTGGATTGGGCATCGAATCCCTTGATGGCGAAGAGGCTTGGGGTGTCTCTGTCCAGCAGCTGACCCAGACGATGTTCACTGGCGTGGGGGAACAGGTCGGTGATGCCAAGCTGTTCGGCCAGCTTTCGCAGCTTTCCATCGCTCTTGTGATTGAGGAACCCAGGATCCAGCCAGTATTGCTGGTTGCGGTGTTCTATCGGTAAATAACTGAGGCGTTGATTGAAATCCCGCTGCAGGGTGCGCACGGTGACGTTGTACTCGGTGGCCAGATCACTCAGGTGTAGCTTCTCACCACTGTACAGGCGGGTGAGGAGCATACCGAGGCGCTGAGCAATCTTGTCGTGTTCGTGTATACTATCAAACAAGGGGAATAGCCGTGTCGCGGATTATCCAAACAGGCCGCGACACGTCGTGACGAATTGGATTGCAGGCAGTTTTTCGCAAAACCCATCATCGACGATGGGCTTTTGTCATCAGGTGAGGGGTTTTGTTATCAACCGGGGCGTTGTTGCCCAAATCAGTTGTAAGAGCACAGCTTCCCCAGCCCCAAGTGACCGCTACACTCAGGGCTGTCTGACGGGCAGACCAAGGCTGTTCAGTTTGTTTATTGCTCCAACATACGCCATCACTTCCCCTACCTGACCGTTGTATGTTCGCAGACTGATTTTCCCCGCCAGCAACTGCTTGAACCGATACATCGCTGTTTCCGCCAGCGAGCGACGGTGATACCCCGATATCTTCTTCCAGTGCGCCAACCCTTCCTTGCGCATTACCTGCACAGCCTCATTTCTTGGATGTCCCTTTTCCCATAGGCCAGCGTTCTTGCGAGGTGGGATACAGGCTGTCGCCCCTTTGTACGAGATAAGCTGATGGCTGGCTTTGCTGTCCGTAGGCGCCATCCGCATAAACCCGGCCCAGCTTACGCCGCAGTGGATTGAGTAAGGTTGGCAGCACCTCGGCATCATGGACATTCTCCAGTGACACTTCTGCTGCCACGATATCGTGGGTTGCCGGGTCCACCGCCAGATGCAGCTTGCGCCACACTCGCCGTTTCTCGGCGCCGTGTTTTCTGACCTTCCACTCGCCTTCACCAAATACCTTCAGACCGGTCGAGTCGATGACCAGGTCGGTGATACGCCCCTTGGCCGGCTGCCGATAGGCCACCGTTACCGTGCGGGCCCGCTTGCTTACGCAGCTATAGTCCGGTGCGCACAGCGGCACATTCATCAACTCGAACAAGGAGTCGAGTAGCCCCTGAGTTGCGCGAAGCGTGAGGTTAAAAATCCCCTTGAGCATCAGGAAGGTTGAGATGGTCTGGTCGGTGTAGAGCTGGCTGCGGCACCGTCGTCCGTGATGGTCGTGGTGGAACCAGTTGTTCATGACCTCGGCATCAACCCAGAAGGTGAGCGAGCCACGCTTAATCAAAGATTTGTTGTATTGAGGCCAGTTAGTGATGGAGTGAAGCGACGCGCCCATGATGCAGACTTGAAGGGAATGGTAGTGATCAGATCACTGCGTCCTCAGTTAGTTCCATTCACGCTGCATCGATTTGGGAACAACGCCCTTCGCGTATCATTTTTGAACATTAAATGACGCCTGATGACACCAATGCCTTCCTTCATGTGGAAAGAGGTCGCCAAGCTGGCAGTGGGCTAGCGAGTGTCACTGAGCGGGAACTTCACATTCATCTTTACCCCTGCTTTTCACGCGGGAAAATTTGGAACCCGCCTTCGGACAAGGGGCGGAGGAAATTGCCATCAAGGGGTAAATTCAGTGTTTTTACTCTGATCCTGGGCTCATTTTGGTGCGAATCTCTGTACAGTTTGTGACACCTCTTGTGTACAATCCTCAGCCCGATTTTTATCTCCAGCCAGGCCATGGCTCAGACCGTTATCCATCCCAGAGTGAATCAAGTGACCGCGACCCACCCCATGCTCGACAGTTATTACAGCAACGACCTGGTGTTCTTCTCCATCCTGCTGGCGGTGCTCGCCTCCTACACGGCGCTGAACATGACGAGCCGGGTGAGCCAAAGCCAGGGATGGGGCGCCGCCCTCTGGCTCACGGGGGGTGCCTTTGCCATGGGGTTCGGTATCTGGTCCATGCACTTCATCGGCATGCTCGCCTTCAACCTGCCCATCGCGCTCGGCTACGATCTCCCCCTCACCGGTCTCTCCCTGGTCGCGGCCATCGGCTCGTCGGCCTTCGCCCTCTGGCTGGTGAGCCGCCCCCAGCTCCCCTGGGGACGGATCCTGTTCGGGGCCGTGCTGATGGGTGCCGGGATCGCCACCATGCACTATATCGGCATGGCGGCCATGAAGATAATGCCCGGCATTCACTACCAGAGGGGGCTCTTCGTCCTCTCCATCCTCATCGCCGTGCTCGCCTCGGGGGCCGCCCTCTGGATTGCGTTCAGGCTGCGCAACAGCAGCCCGCACGCCTTCTTCAGCAAGGCTTGCGCCTCCCTCGTCATGGGCTGCGCCATCATTGGCATGCACTACACCGGCATGGCGGCGGCCCAGTTTCCGAAGAGGAGTCTGAGCGTTGCCCTCTACACCGGGCTCGATACCCAGTGGCTGGCGACCGTGGTCATCATCGTGACCCTGGCGGTGTTCGCCATCGCCCTGGTGCTCTCCATGCTGGATGCCCACGCGGCGCGCCTCTCGACCTCCCTCCACCAGGCCCACAACGAGCTGCTCAAGCTGGCGCTGCACGACAGCCTGACCCGGCTGCCCAACCGGTTGCTGTTCGCCGACCGCCTGGAGCAGCGCATTCAGGAGTGTCAGCACAGCCAGCGCAGCTTCTCCCTGCTGTTTCTCGATCTCGACGGCTTCAAGATCATCAACGATGCCCACGGCCACCACACCGGAGATCTGCTGCTGGTCGAAGTGGCGGAGCGGATCTCCGCACTGCTTGGCCCCAATGACACCGCCTCGCGCTTCGGGGGGGATGAGTTCGTGCTGGCCCTGGCGCCGGGGGATGTCGGCCAGACCACTGCCTTCGCCGAGCGTCTGCTGGCCGCCCTGGCACAGCCCTATCAGTGGGAGCACCACAGCCTGCACATCACCGCCAGCATCGGCATTGCGGTCTACCCCCAGGATGGCACCAGCCTGCACGAGCTGACCCTCAACGCCGACGCCGCCATGTACTACGACAAGGAGCGGGGGCGCAACCACTACAACTACTTTGACAGCGCCATGAATGCCAACGCCCACCAGCAGTTCCTGCTGCAACAGGAGCTGCAACACGCCCTGGAACGGGGGGAGCTCGCCCTGCACTACCAGCCCAAATACGCTGCCCGTAGCGGCGAGGTGGTCGGTGCCGAGGCCCTGCTGCGCTGGCAACACCCGCAGCTGGGGGCCATCTCGCCGGCCCGCTTCCTGCCCCTGGCGGAGAAGAGCCGACTCATCATTCCCATCGGCAACTGGGTCATCGACGAGGCGTGCCGCCAGATGAGCCGCTGGCGTGACGCGGGACACCCGGACTGGAACGTGGCCGTCAATCTCTCCACCATACAGCTGGCCAGCCCCGGCCTGCTGGAAGAGGTGGAATCCGCCCTCGCCCGCCATCGGCTGGAGGCCCGTCACCTGACTCTGGAAATCACCGAAACCACCGCCATGGAGAACGCCGAGGAGAGCCTGGCCATCCTCAACCGCCTGGCCGAGCTCGGGCTTGGCATCTCCATCGACGACTTCGGCACCGGCCACTCCAGCCTGCTCTACCTCAAGCGCTTTCCCGCCAACGAGCTCAAGATAGACAGGGGCTTCGTCACCACGCTGGCGCCACAGGGGGACGATGCCACCATCATCGGTGCCATCATCGCCCTGGGCCAAGCCCTAGAGATGCGCATCGTGGCCGAAGGGGTAGAAACCGAGGAACAGCGCGCCCTGCTGACCCTGCTCGGTTGCGACACCCTACAGGGGTATCTGCTCGGGCGTCCCATGACGGGCGACCAGCTGCTGGCGCACTGCCGCGCCGAGGCGGCAATCCCAGACAGCATGTCCGCCTTAACCTGCCCCCTATCTGCGCCCATCACGCATTCACCGATTGCGCCTTGTCTTGGCTTTGGGTAGGCTGCGACAACATGACTCAAATGCTGCCACCCGTCCCGTCAAACGGTGCAGCCTGCACGTTCTCCCTATCGCAACAAGGCAGTTCACACCAGGAGCAACAGATGGCCAGATCGGCATCAACCCAGAAGGTGAGTGAACCACGATTAATCAAAGACTTGTTGTATTTAGGCCAGTTGGTGATGGAGTGAAGCGACGTGCCCATGATGCAGACTTGAAAAGGATGGTGGTGATCAGATCACCAAGTCCTCAGTTAGTTCAATTCAAGCTGCATCGATTTGGGAAAAAAACCCTCAGGTGTAGTTTCTCACCGCTGTACAGGCGGGTGAGGAGCATACCGAGGCGTTGAGCAATCTTGTCGTGTTCGTGCATACCATCAAACAAGGGGAATAGCCGTGTCGCGGATTATCCAAACAGGCCGCGACACGGCGTGACGAATTGGCTGGCAGGTAGTTTTTCGCAAAACCCATCATCGGCGATGGGCTTTTGTCATCCGTCATTCCGCACCTGATTTTGCTATTTTCAGTGCTTGACGGCGATCGGCCGTTCTGATCTATTACTCTCTTTTGCAGGTAGATCATCATGGCCGCACCCGCTATCTCGATCCGTAACCTCGATCACCTTGGTTTGGTCGCCGCACTCTGCCAGGAACTGGGCATTGCCCGCATGATCGATGCCTTGCTCCCCAAAACCCCGCCTTTCAAGGTCTCACATGGTGAAGCCTTGGTCGCCATGATAGTGAACGGCCTCGGCTTTCACAGCAGCACCCTGCACATGTTCCCGCAATTCTTTGCTAACAAGCCGGTTGAGCGCCTGATTGGCCCCGGGATCTGTGCTGATGACCTCAATGATGATGTGCTCGGTCGCTGTCTCGATGCCCTCTTTGAGGCCGATGTCAGCGCCTTGTATCAGGTGATGGCGGCGCAAGTTGTCGAGCGGCTGGGGCTCAAAAGCACCGCAGTGCACCTCGATATTACCAGCTTCCACGTCGATGGCGCCTATGACTGTGCCGATGGGGATCTGGTCGGTAAGCTGCAACTGGTGCGTGGTTATAGTCGTGATCACCGGCCAGAGCTGAATCAAGTGATCCTTGAGCTCATCTGTGAAAATCAGGCTGGCCTACCTGTCTATATGCAGGCCCTGAGCGGCAATAGTAATGACACCAAAGCCTTTGCCCAGACCGTTCGTCGCCATTTGAGCAGTCTCAAGGCCGCGCAGGAGTGCCGTTATCTGGTCGGCGATGCCGCACTGTACTGCGCCGATACCTTGCAATTACTGGCGCAACAGCAGCAACTATTTGTGACCCGGGTGCCCGTCACTCTCAATGAGGCAAAGCAGGCCGTGGCAACCATAGGTGCACAACCGCTGACCGCTCTGGGCAATGGCTATCATGGCCGTTGGCAACACGCGAATTATGCCGGGGTCGCGCAACGTTGGTTGCTGGTGCGCAGCGAACAAGCCAGCCACCGCGAGCAGCAGACATTGGCCAAAAACCTGCTCAAAGACAGTACCCGCGAGCTCAAAGCCTTCGCCAAATTGTGTGCCCGACGCTTTGCTTGTGAGGCGGATGCCCAAGCTGAGTTGAGCTGTTTTACCGCCAGCTTGATGCTGCTGCAACTGGATGCCGAAGTGGTAGGTGAACCCGTTTATACAGGACGTGGCAGACCCAAGCGTGGCGAAGAGCCAATTGGCCATCAGTTTCAAATCACTGGGTTGGCGGCAACTAGCCTGGCCTGCGTTGAAGAGGCCCGCAACCAGACCGGGGTGTTCATCCTGGCGACCAATGACCACAGCGATACGCTGACCATGGCCGAACTTTTGGCCACCTATAAAGCGCAGCAGAATGTCGAACGGGGCTTTCGTTTTCTCAAGAGCCCGGAGTTTTTAACCTCCTCACTGTACCTGAAAAAGCCGGAGCGGATTGAAGCGTTGCTCATGGTGATGACCTGTAGCCTGATGATTTACGCAGCGTTGGAGCACCGGATCCGGCAGGGATTAGTGGAGCAGAATCGCAGTGTGGCGGATATGAAAAAGAAACCGACCCAGCAGCCGACGGCCCGTTGGATCTTTTTGCGCTTTGGTGGCATCCATGAATATCGACTGGGAGAAGCTCCGCCACAAGTAACGGAGCTAACAGGAGACCAGCAGATCATTTTGGAGGTATTGGGTGAGCGCTATCGGCAAATTTATTCCTAAATCAGGTGCGGAATGTCGG
>NZ_JBFODK010000035.1:0-210747 GCF_040908275.1 Aeromonas sp. R4-3 | reverse complement strand
GTAAAACAAAACGCCCCGGCCAAGCCGGGGCGTCGTTTTTTGGCCCGCCTGCCATTTCAGGATGAGGGGGGCAACGAGAGCTGCTTGGCCAGCGCCTGGAAGTGCTGGCTCACCTCGGCCCCGAACAGGGGATCATTGATGGCCCTGTTCTGCCAGAGCTGCTCGAGCTGACGCCAGTCATCTTCGGTCAGGGAATCACGCAGATGAGGGAAGATCACCCCCTCCTCGTAGTTCATGTGGGCCTCCTGCTGCTCGATGAACTGCTCCAGCTTGGCGGTGAACTGCTCAAGCGGAATGACGGCGTCCATCAGTATCATCTCCACCATCTCCTTGAGCTCGGTGCCGGCCACCAGCAGGCGGGCGTGCTCCTCATGCAGCCGGTTGGCGACCTCCCCCTCCACCACCCTGTATTTCAGGTAGTAGTCATAGATCATGTCTTCCTTGGGGTGATGGAACTTGTCGGAGACCTCCCGCAAGTAGTCCACCACGTCCCGGAGCAGGAAATAGCTCACCGGCTGCTCATTGCGGATGGCTGCCAGCTTGTGCTTGAGCAGCGTCAGCAGCCTGGCGATGTTGAGGTGGTCCTTATGGAGACTGGATAACATGAGCACTCCTTGCGCTGAATTGAAAAAGAGACTGTCTCGAGTATACGGTCATTTATCACCCGAACTTTGCACTCAATCAAGTCAGTTGCAGACAATCCCCACCCCGGCGATGCAGACAAGCGAGCCTGCTCGCCCTTGCCTGCCCAGAGGCGGGAAGAGGGTCAGGCCGGCACCGGCTGGTGATGGCAGACCGAGAGCCAGTCGATGGGGTTCATCCCCTGCTGCACCAGCAGGCGGTTTGCCTCCGAGAAGTGGCCACAGCCGATGAAGCCGCGGTGAGCGGACAATGGGCTGGGATGGGGAGCCGTCAGCACATGGTGACGCGACCGGTCGATGAAGCGTCCCTTCTTCTGGGCATGGGCTCCCCACAGCAGGAAGACCACCCCCTGACAGTGGGAGTTGATCCGCTCTATGACCCTGTCGGTGAAGGTTTCCCAGCCCAGGTGGGCATGGGAGTGGGCCATGCCCGCCTGCACCGTCAGCACAGTATTGAGCAGCAGCACCCCCTGGGTGGCCCAGGACTCCAGGAAACCGTGACCGGGTGTGACAAAACCCGGCAGATCCCGCTGCATCTCCTTGTAGATGTTGACCAGGGAGGGTGGCGTGCGTACCCCGGGCAACACGGAGAAGCAGAGGCCGTGGGCCTGATCCGGCCCGTGATAGGGGTCTTGCCCCAGGATCACCACCTTGACACTGTCCAGCTCGGTCAACTTGAAGGCATTGAACACCTCGGTGGCCGGGGGGTAAATCACCTTGCCCGCTTCCCGCTCCTCCCTGACGGTCGCCAGGGTTGCCTTGAAATAGTCCTGCTCTTTCTCAGAACCGATCACATCCTTCCAGGTCAGCACGCCAGTCTCCTCTCTCTGTGAATCCGCTACCTCTGGCACCCCAATATCCTCGATGAATGCCGCAAGGGGCTCAGGATAGGGGGCCGGGCAGCAAGACGCAACCGCGACTCGGCTCTGGGGGATGGCCACCCCTGCACCACTGCGCCCGCCAAAACCCCTGGCACCCTGCCTATCGGGATGATGGTCGATGGCCGCAGCCATCAGCGCCTTGACGGCCGCGCACCTGGCCACCCAGCGAGGTCCTGCCCTGATCTTGTAAGACGCCCGACCCTGACCTTATAAAGAGAATAACGGCTAAAGATGTAGTTAAATTACTAGATATACCCAATAAAAAATGCATAATTCATATATCTTACAAAATCATAAAAATGATCTATTTTTGATTAATCTCAATGAATTAATCCCTTTCCTCGCGCGCAAAATGCGCTTTTATTGATTTAGATCAATTTTCGTATTATTACCATCGTGGTATATATGACCCCAACGAAGTAAAGGTGTAAGGCAAGGCCCCGTTAAATCATCCCGTCATCAAGGTGGTTTAAAAACATCAGGGTAATGTGCTTACCGTTGAATCCGCTTTCCTATGAGGAGTCATACCATGATCAAGGGCATCCAAATCACCCAGTCCGCCAACGCCGCACTGCTGAACTCTTTCTGGCTGCTGGATGAAGAGAAGCAGCAAGCTCGCTGCATCTGCGCCAAGGGCGACAGCTTCGTCGCCGATCAGGAAGTCGCACTGTCCGACCTGGGCCAGTTCGAATACCGTGAACTGCCGGTCCAGACCGAACCCGTGGTCGAGGGTGGTCAACACCTGAACGTCAACGTGCTGCGCCGCGAGACCCTGGAAGACGCCATCGCCAATCCGGAAAAGTACCCGCAGCTGACCATCCGCGTGTCTGGCTACGCAGTGCGTTTCAACGCCCTGACCCCGGAACAGCAGCGTGATGTGGTCACCCGCACCTTCACCCAGAGCCTGTAATTCCCTCTGCGGTCATCTGCACCATGAAAAACGGCCCACTCGGGCCGTTTTTTTATGGGCAAGCCACAGTGCCTGCCCATCTCTCCTTGCAGACCGCGCCTGCCGGCTATCCGTGCTGGTCGACCTTCTGCACGGCGACCGGGTTGGCAAGCACCTCGTTCATCTTCTGCTCGTCTAGCTGATCGCAATAACGCGCCACCACCAGAGTCGCCACGCCGTTGCCGATGAGGTTGGTCAGGGCCCGCGCCTCCGACATGAAACGATCTATCCCCAGGATCAGCGCCAGCCCGGCGAGTGGCAGGTGCCCCACCGCCGAGATGGTGGCCGCCAGCACGATGAAGCCGCTACCGGTGACCCCGGCCGCCCCCTTGGAGGAGATGAGCAACACCACCAGCAGGGTGAGCTGCTGGAACAGATCCAGCGGCGTATTGGTCGCCTGGGCGATGAAGACGGCCGCCATGGTCAGGTAGATGGAGGTGCCATCCAGGTTGAAGGAGTAACCGGTCGGGATCACCAGGCCCACCACCGACTTCTTGCAGCCGAGCGCCTCCATCTTCACCAGCATGCGCGGCAATACGGATTCGGAAGAGGAGGTGCCCAGCACGATCAGCAGCTCTTCACGGATGTAGGAAATAAAGCGCACTATGCTGAAGCCATTTGCCCTGGCAATGCTGCCCAGCACCATGAAGATGAATAGCAGGCAGGTCACATAGAAGCAGGCAATTAACTGGCCGAGTTGGACCAGCGAGCCGATCCCATATTTCCCTATGGTAAAGGCCATGGCACCAAAGGCGCCAACCGGTGCCAATTTCATGATCATATTGATGATGCCGAAAATAACCTGGGAGAAGCTGTCGATCATATTGAAGACCAATTTCCCCTTCTCGCCGATATGGTGCAGGGAGAAGCCAAACAGCACCGCAAACAGCAACACCTGAAGAATGTTGCCGCTGGCAAAGGCGCCGATCACGCTGCCCGGGATCACATCAAGCAGGAAGGCGATGATGCCCTGCGACTTGGCTTGCTCGGCATAGGCCGAGATGGAGCTGGCATCCAGCGTGGCGGGATCCACGTTCATGCCGACCCCGGGTTGCAGCAAGTTCACCACGCACAGCCCGATGACCAGGGCTATGGTGCTCACCACTTCAAAGTAGAGCAGCGCTATGGCACCGGTTTTCCCCACCGCTTTCATGCTCTCCATGCCGGCGATGCCGGTCACTACGGTGCAGAAAATAACGGGGGCAATGATCATCTTGATTAATTTCACGAAGCCATCACCCAATGGCTTCATATCAGCCCCGAGGTCGGGATAGACATGTCCCAGAAATACCCCCAGGGTGATCGCAAGCAGCACCTGGAAATAAAGGCTGCTGAATACTTTCTTGTGCATGATTAACGTCCTGTTAATTAATTGACATCTCATATGGCAGAAATAGGCATGCAGGGAGCCGTCACGAGAAAATATCCTTCTCTCGCCGGCGTCATGCTATTTCATCATCGCAACGGCGCCACTTTCACACGTTATAAGAAGCAATTAAGAGACATTAATCACACAACATATTTAACATCATTAACACCACGGCAACTGCGATATAGTTGGTCGACGATGCATTTAAGACCCTATTGAAAACATTTTGGATAAAAAAATGCCCCGCATGGCGGGGCAGCTAGCATCACTAAAGCGGCGTGCGGGATCAGGCGGAGGTATCCAGTGGCTCGAAGCCCTTGATGAGATCGTCGATGGCCTTCATCTGCTTGAGGAAGCCTTCCAACTTGTCCAGCGGCAGGGCACTCGGGCCGTCGCAGCGGGCCACTTTCGGGTCCGGGTGGGATTCGATAAACAGACCCGCCAAGCCGACCGCCATGCCGGCACGGGCCAGCTCGGTCACCTGATCCCGACGACCACCGGAGGCGGCCCCCAGGGGATCGCGACACTGCAATGAGTGGGTCACGTCGAAGATGACCGGATAGCCGCCGGTGCTCTTCTTCATCACCCCCAGGCCCAGCATGTCCACCACCAGGTTGTCGTAACCGAAGTTAGCGCCGCGCTCGCACAGGATCAGGCGATCGTTGCCGCACTCCTCGAACTTGTCGGTGATGTTCTTCATCTGGCTCGGGCTCAGGAACTGCGGCTTCTTGATGTTGATGACGTTGCCGGTACGGGCCATGGCCTCAACCAGATCGGTCTGGCGCGCCAGGAAGGCGGGCAACTGGATGACATCCACCACTTCCGCCACCGGCTTGGCCTGATGCACTTCATGCAGATCGGAGATGACCGGCATGCCGAAGGTCGCCTTGAGCTCCTGGAAGATCTTCATCCCCTCTTCCAGGCCCGGGCCGCGGTAGGAGTGGATGGAGGAGCGGTTCGCCTTGTCCCAGCTCGCCTTGAACACGAATGGTATGCCCAGCTTGCTGGTCACTTCCACGTACTTCTCGCACACCGCCATCGCCATGTCGCGGGATTCCAGCACGTTCATGCCGCCAAACAGCACGAAGGGCTTGTCGTTGGCGACGTCGATCGCGTTGATCTTGATATTCTTCTGTTCCATCTCAGCATCCTTAAGTGAAGAGGCTTCCCCAGACCCCCTCAATGGAGGGGCTTGGGGCTAAGATCCAGACTGGCCAGCTGGGTTTTCAGCACGTCGGCCACAGGATCGTCCGGGCATTGTTCAATAAAGTATTCAAAATCGTCGGCGGCGAAACGGGGGCAGTCGAGCTGCTCGTAGATGAAGCCCCTATCCCGCGTCTCCAGCGGATCTCCGGGCTTCATGCGCAGCAGCAGCTCGCTGCAGCGCAATGCTTCTGTCATGCGCTCCTCCCTCAGCAGGGCCCCCTTGCTGACGTTGAGCAGGCGTTCGATGATCTCCCACTGCCCGCAGGGCTGCAGATGGTCATCGCTTAAGGTCGCCAGGTTGCCGAGGGCACCGCGAAGCAGCAGCTCGATGCGGTGCAGGCTCAGTTCGTCACCGTTGAAGGGGTCCACATAGACCTCTCCCTCCAGGCCGGCGAAGCTCACCAGGAAATGGCCCGGGAAGCAGATCCCCTCCACATCCAGGCCAATCTTGCGACCCAGCTGGATGATGAGGATGCCAAGGCTCACCGGTATGCCCTTGCGTTGTACCAGCACCTGGTTCAGGTCGCAGTTGGCGGCAGAGAAATAATCCTGCCAGTCGCCCCGAAACCCTAAGGTCTGGTAGAACCCCTGCAACAGCTGACGACGCACCTCGTCACAGTCCCCTTCGACTATGGCCTCGTCCAGCCAGCTATCGAGACGGGCCAGCTCGGCCTCTCCCGCGCCGCCATGGCCCAGGATCTCATCGCTCACCGACAGTGCCAGTTCGGCCAGGTCGTGGGCCTCGAAGTCGGTCCACTCATCCACACGTATCATCGTCGTCATCCCTAACCGAACAGGTTGGCCTGCTTTTGCACCGCCAGCTTGGCGATAAAGAAGATCCACCCCAGGGCCCCCAGGAAGGCAAACCAGCGGATGCTGTTGCTGCGCGCCAGGCGCAGCGCCATCATGCCGAGGAAGGCCACCGCCAGCACGGCGCTCAGCTTCTCGCTGAGCCAGGGGATCCCGTTGTTGAGGGGATTGAGATCCAGCACCATGCACAGCAGCACGCCGGAGAGCACCACTAGGCCATTGAGCCAGCCGCTGGCCTGCAGCACCCGGCCGTTACGGGCATGAATGGAGCCGGTTTGGGCCCAGTAAAAGCGCAGCATGAACATCAGTACGGCCCCGACAATCAGGGTGAGGTGCAGATGTTTGAGAGCAACATACATATGGTTTCCTTGCACAGGGGCGGACAGTTCCGCCCGTCATCATCACGGCGCCAGACGACCCAGGGTCACCCGCTCGTTATCCCCATAATCCCGCACGGTTTCCACCTGGCAGTAGCCCTGTTGCAGCAGAAGCTGACGCACCATTGCCCCCTGCTCCCAACCGTGCTCCAGCAAGAGCCAGCCCCCCGGGCACAGATGGGCGGGGGCACCGGCGACTATCAGGCGAATGTCCGCCAGCCCCTGCTCGTCCGCCACCAGGGCGGAGCGGGGCTCGAAGCGCACGTCCCCCTCCTCCAGATGGGGATCCGCCCCGTCGATATAGGGCGGATTGGAGACGATCATCGCAAAACGTGGCGCATCCGACAGGGGCTCGAACCAGCTGCCGTCCCGCACTGCTATGGGCAACCCCAGGGCGGCGCTGTTGGCGCGGGCCAGGGCGGCAGCGTCCGGCATCCTGTCCACCGCCCATACATCGGCATCGGGCCGCTCGGACTTGAGCGCCAGCGCAATGGCGCCGGTGCCTGTGCCCAGATCCAGCAGGGCGCAGGGGCCGGCAGGCAGGCGTGCCAGCGCCTGCTCCACCAGCACCTCGGTGTCGGGGCGCGGGATCAGGGTGGCCGGGCTCACCTTGAGGGGCAGCGACCAGAACTCCCGCTCGCCGATGAGGTGGGCTATGGGCTCACCGGCCAGGCGGCGGTCAAGCCAGGCTTGCAGGGTGGCCTGCTGGGCGGCATCGAGCTCGCGCTCCGGCCAGGTCATCAGGTAACTGCGCCGGCAAGACAGCAGATGGCAGAGCAGCGCATCGGCGTCGGCACGGGGGGATTCCCCCTCGGCCAACGTCGCCATGATATGGGCACGAGCCTGCTGGATCTGCATGGGCATCAGTTGCTCTCGGCCAGGGAGGCGAGCTGATCCGCCTGATACTCCTGCACCAGGGGGGTGATGACGCAATCCAGATCCCCTTCGAGGATCTCCCCCAGCCGATAGAGGGTGAGGTTGATGCGGTGCTCGGAGAGGCGACCCTGGGGGTAGTTGTAGGTGCGGATACGCTCGGAGCGATCCCCGGAACCCACCAGGTTGCGGCGGGTGCTCTGCTCGGCGGCGCGGTGGCGCTCGTCCTCGGCGGCCTGCAGGCGGGCGGAGAGCACCGACATCGCCTTGGCACGGTTCTTGTGCTGAGAACGCTCATCCTGGCACTCCACCACCAAGCCGGTGGGCAGGTGGGTGATGCGGATGGCGGAGTCGGTCTTGTTGACGTGCTGACCACCGGCCCCGGAGGCGCGGAAGGTGTCGATCTTCAGCTCGGAGGGGTTGATCTCGATCTGTTCGGCTTCCGGCACTTCCGGCAGCACGGCCACGGTACAGGCGGAGGTGTGCACCCGACCCTGGGATTCGGTCTCGGGGACCCGCTGTACCCTGTGGCCGCCGGATTCAAACTTGAGGCGGCCGTAGACGTGCTCGCCGTCCACCTTGGCGATCACCTCCTTGTAGCCGCCGTGCTCGCCGTCGTTGCAGCTGACGATGGAGACGCGCCAGCCCTGGCGCTCGGCATAACGGGAGTACATGCGGAACAGATCCCCCGCGAAGATCGCCGCCTCGTCGCCACCGGCACCGGCGCGGATCTCCAGGTAGCAGTTGTTGTCATCCTTGGGGTCGCGCGGCAGCAGCATCACCTGCAACGCCTGCTCCTGCTCCTCTAAGGTCGCCTTGGCGAGCGGCAGCTCCTCCTGCGCCATCTCGCGCAGGTCGGCGTCGTCCTCTTCCAGCATCAGCTTGGTGGTCTCGAGGTTCTCCTCGGCCTGACGGAAGCGCTGGAAGGCGTGCACTATGTCTTCTAGCTGGGCATATTCCCGGGTCAGGGCACGGTATCTGTCCTGATCCGAGGCGACCCCGGGCTCGCCGAGCAGGGCCTGTACTTCTTCGTGGCGCTCGATGAGGCCTTCCAGCTTTCTGATCAATGACGGGTTCATAAATCTTGTGTTCTCGATGGAGGACGGGACAACCGGCAGGTTGCCCGAAAATTATGACTCTTGTGACAACCCCAGCACCTGACGCAGTTGGGACAGCTTGTGGGTGTCCCCCTGGGCTGCGGCCTGGCGCAGGGCCTGGGTCGGTGCGTGGATCAACTTGTTGGTGAGGCGGTGAGCCAGGGCCTTGAGGGCCTGCTCGGCATTCTCGCCCTGTTGCAGGGCCAGCAGGGCACGCTGCAACTCTTCATCCGCCACCTGTTGGGATTGGTGGCGATAATCGCGAATGAGGTCCACAGAGTGCTGGCTGCGGTACCAGCCCATGAAGTCGCCCTGCTCTTCCTGCACTATGAGCTCGGCCTCGGCGGCCGCCCGTTTGCGGGTCTCGAGGTTCTGCTCGATGATGCCCTGCAGGTCATCCACAGTGTAGAGATAGGCGTCAGAGAGCTCGTCCACCTCGGCTTCGATATCGCGGGGCACGGCTATGTCCACCAGGAACATGGGCCTGAAACGGCGGGCCTTGAGGGCGCGTTCCACCATGCCCTTGCCGATGATGGGCAGGGGGCTGGCGGTGGAGCTGATGACGATGTCCGCCTCGTGCAGGTAGTCCGGGATCTCTTCGAGCGTCATCACCTGGGCGCCGAACTCCTCGGCCAGCAGCTGGGCCCGCTGCAGGGTGCGGTTCGCCACCATCATCTGGGTGACGTTCTGCTCGCGCAGGTGACGGGCCACCAGTTCTATGGTTTCGCCGGCACCGACCAGCAGCACCTTGGTCTGGGAGAGATCGGAGAAGATGCGGCGGGCCAGGCTCACGGCGGCGAAGGCCACCGACACGGCGCTGGCGCCGATCTCGGTGTCGGTACGCACCCGTTTCGCCACCGAGAAGGATTTCTGGAACAGGCGCTCCAGGGAGCCCTTCACCGCTTCCGCCTGCTGGGCGTGGGCGTAGGACTGCTTGATCTGCCCCAGGATCTGCGGCTCTCCCAGCACCAGGGAGTCGAGCCCGCAGGCGACCCGCATCAGGTGGCGCACCGCCTCCTCATCCTGGTGCCGGTAGATGGCGGAGACCACCTCGCTCGCCTCCAGCTGGTGGAACCGCTGCAGCCAGCTCAGCACCTGCTCCCCCTGCCCTTGCTCCAGGCTGCAGTACAGCTCGGTTCGATTGCAGGTGGAGACGATCACCGCCTCGCTGACACCGGGCTGTTCCACCAGCTCACGCAAGGCGCGATCGATGCAGTCCGGGCCAAATGCGACCCGTTCCCGCAAGGCGACACTGGCGGTGTTGTGGTTGATTCCGAGGGCAAGCAGACTCATGGGTGGGTGATGATCGTTTCGTGCACAGGGTATGAAGGCCGACAATTGTACGAGAAAGGGTAAGTCTTTAAAAGCGATACGGCCGCCCCTTATACTGTGGCAAATCTCTTATCCGGAGCACGACCTTGTTCTTGCGTATCTTCTCCCTCGCCTGCCTGCTGGTGCTGGCCGGCTGTACCACCACTCAACCCCAGCGGGATCAGGTCAACTGGCAGCAGGAACGGGCCCGTCTCGAACAGCTGACCCACTGGGAGCTGTCGGGCAAGATGGCCATCATCACGGCCCGCCAGAAGGGCAGCGCCCGCCTCAACTGGCAGCAGAACGGCGACGACTATCGCCTCAACCTCACCAGCCTCATCGGCACCCATATCCTGGAGCTCTCCCGCAGCAAGGGGGAGATCACCCTGACCGACAACGAAGGCAAGGTGCACCAGAGCCAGGATGCCGAGGCCCTGGTCTATCAGCTCACCGGCTGGAATATTCCGGTCACCGGGCTGCCGGAGTGGATCAAGGGGCTGCCGGGTGAGGCCGAATTCGAGCTCAACCCCGACGCCAGCCTGGCCTCGGTGCGCGACGGCCAGTGGCAGATCGTCTATGGGGACTACCGGGATCAGGACAACTACCGGCTGCCGCACCTGCTGACCATGACGGGCCAGGGCAGCCGCCTCAAGTTGCAGATCAACCAATGGACCCTGGCGCCATGATGCAGGATACCATCCGGCAGGCGCCGATCCGCTGGCCGGCGCCAGCCAAGCTCAACCTCTTCCTGCACGTCAACGGCCGCCGCCCCGACGGCTATCACGAGCTGCAGACCCTGTTCATCTTCCTGGACCACGGCGACTGGCTGGAGTTTGACCCCCTGCCGGGAACCAGCCTGCTCACCCTGAGCCCGGCCATCCCCGGGGTGCCGGATGAACAGAACCTCATCATCCGTGCCGCCCGCCTGTTGCAGGGGAGGCTGCCAAGCCCGATGGGGGCCCATATCCGGTTGGAGAAGGTATTGCCCATGGGGGGCGGCATCGGCGGCGGCTCGTCTGACGCCGCCACCACCCTGGTGGCGCTGAATCATCTCTGGCAGGCAGGCTTGAGTGAAGACGAGCTGGCGGAACTCGGGGTGCAGCTGGGGGCCGACGTGCCCGTGTTCGTGCGCGGCCGGGCCGCCTTTGCGGAAGGGGTCGGCGAGAAGCTGCAACCGGTCGAGGTGCCGAGCGCCTGGTATCTGGTGCTAAAACCCGATTGTCATGTGGCAACGGCGGCGGTTTTTCAGGATCCCGAGCTGCCTCGCAACACCCCCAGGATGACATTGCACAACCTGCTGGAAGGGGTGTGGAAAAACGATTGCGAATTGCTGGTGAAAAAGCGCCACCCCGAGGTTGCCAATGCGCTCGGCTGGTTGCTAGAATACGCGCCGTCAAGAATGACGGGCACTGGCGCCTGCGTCTTTGCTCAATTTGAAGACGAAGTGGCTGCTCGGAAGGTGTTGGCAAGGGTGCCGGAAGGCTGGGATGGGTTTGTCGCCAAGGGCGAGAACATATCACCACTCTTCGCCACTTTGCAACAAGTCAGTGATTGGGGTATCGCCAAGCGGTAAGGCAGCGGGTTTTGATCTCGCCATTCCTAGGTTCGAATCCTAGTACCCCAGCCAATCTGGCATAATGGTGCCGAAGGTGACGGCTCTGCTGTCCACCCGGGTAATCTGGCGCCACCATGAACTTCCAGAGACCTTGTCCGTTCTCTTGATAAATCGTTTGCCCCCAAACGATACGGGTCTGAATCAGACTCCCCACATACTGGATGCAACCCCGAGGTTTCAAACCGTGCCTGACATGAAGCTGTTTGCTGGTAACGCAACGCCGGAACTAGCCCAGAAGATCGCAGATCGCCTGTTTATCAAACTCGGCAATGCTGCCGTAGGTCGCTTTAGCGACGGCGAGATCAGCGTACAGATCAATGAGAATGTACGCGGTGGCGATATCTTCATCATTCAATCCACCTGTGCCCCGACCAACGACAATTTGATGGAATTGATCGTTATGGTGGATGCACTGCGTCGTGCTTCAGCTGGCCGTATCACTGCCGTTATTCCTTACTTTGGTTATGCCCGTCAGGACCGCCGCGTCCGCTCCGCCCGTGTGCCCATCACCGCCAAGGTAGTCGCCGACTTCCTCTCCAGCGTGGGTGTGGATCGCGTGCTGACCGTTGACCTGCATGCCGAGCAAATCCAGGGCTTCTTCGATGTCCCCGTAGACAACGTGTTCGGCAGCCCTGTGCTGCTGGAAGACATGCTGTCCAAGAACCTCGAGTCTCCTGTTGTCGTATCGCCGGACATCGGCGGCGTGGTCCGTGCCCGTGCCATCGCCAAGCTGCTGGACGACACCGACATCGCCATCATCGACAAGCGTCGTCCCCGCCCGAACGTCTCCCAGGTCATGCACCTGATCGGCGACGTGGCCGGCCGTGACTGCGTCATCGTCGACGACATGATCGATACCGGCGGCACCCTGTGCAAGGCGGCCGAAGCGTTGAAAGAGCGTGGCGCCAAGCGCGTGTTCGCCTATGCGACCCACCCGGTCTTCTCCGGCACCGCCGTGGAAAACATCAAGAACTCGGTCATCGACGAGCTGATCATCACCGACTCCATCCCGCTCACCGCGGAGATGAAGGCGATCGGCAAGGTCAAGCAGCTGACGCTCTCCTCCGTGCTGGCCGAAGCCATCCGTCGTATCAGCAACGAAGAGTCCATCTCTGCCATGTTTGAGCATTGATAGACCCCGTTGTGACAAAAACCGCCAACTGGCGGTTTTTGTTTTTTCAAGCCTGGTCAAAGTAATGCCCTGCCCCCGCAGGTTAAGGATGTCCCCATGAAGTGCTTGCGTCTCCTCACTCTCCTCCCGCTGTGCGCCCTGCTCTCTGCCTGCCTGACCGGCCAGCAGGATCCGCCCTTCACCCTGACCCTGGCACACATGAACGACACCCACTCCCAGTTCGATCCGGTCAATGCCGAGCTGAAGGGGCCCCTCTTCGGCAAGCAGGGGGAAACCGACACCCTCTACACCCGCCTTGGCGGCTATCCCCGCCTGCTCACCATGACCAAAGCCTACCAGGCCGAGGCACTCGCCAAGAACCAGCCGCTGTTGCTGCTGCACGGCGGCGACGCCTGGCAGGGCAGCGGCTACTTCAAGCTCAACGAGGGGATGGCCAATGCCGAGCTGCTGAGCCAGTTCGGCTTCGATGCCATGGCCCTTGGCAACCACGAGTTCGATCTCGACAACCAGAAGCTGGCCCGCTTCATCCAGGGGGTGAACTTCCCGGTGCTGGCCGCCAACCTGGACAGCCGCGACGATCCGGATCTGAGCCAGGCCAGCAACCTCAAGCCCTTCGTGGTCTATGCCTTCGATGGCAACCAGAAGAGCCCGGTCACCGATCTCGCTCACCTTCCCGCAGACAAGCAGCTGGTCGCCGTCATCGGGCTGGTGCTGGAGGACATGGCCAACATCTCCCCCAACGTCGGCAAGCTGCGCTTTGCCAAGGAGGTGGCCTCGGCCCAGGCCACGGTCGACCTGCTGCAGGCCAGAGGGATCAACCGGATAGTGGCCCTCACCCACATCGGCAACGCCCGGGATCTGGCGCTGGCGGCCAAGGTGAACGGCCTCGATGCCATCGTCGGCGGCCACTCCCACAGCCTGCTCGGCGACTTTAGCAACGTCGGCTGGGGCAAGACGGGGGAATACGCAGCGCTGGTCACCAACCCGGACGGCGTGGGTCTGACCTGTGTGGTGCAGGCGGGATCCTACGCCCAGGCAATCGGTCTTGCCCGGGTCAGCTTCGACGCCCAGGGCCGGGTCATCGCCTGCAAGGGTCAGAACCAGCTGCTGGCCAGCCGCGACTTCTTCGCCGATCCGGCCCGCCAGCAGAGGCTGGACAAGACTCGCAGCCAGCAGGCAGGCAAGTTCATCGACGCCCAGCCCAACCTGGTGACGGTGGATGAAGATCCGCGCCTGCGCGGCATCATCGACAGCCACTACAAACCGGCGCTGGAGCAGGCCTACGGCCCCGTCATCGGCACCCTTCCCGCGCCATTGCAAAATGCCCGCCGCCCAGGCGACAACGGCAGCGACAGCCACGGCTCCGACGTCGCGCCCCTGGTGGCGGAAGGCCAATATTTTTGGGCCAACACCCCGCAGGTGCAGGCACTGACCGGCGGCCCGGTCGACTTCGCCCTGCTGGCGGTGGGGGGCGTGCGCGCCGACTTGCCCGCCGGTGAACTGCGACAGGGGGAGGCATCCCTCAGCCTGCTGCCGTTCAAGAACCCGCTCAGCGTGTTGACCCTCTCCGGCGCCGAGGTGCGGGCCCTGCTGACCGAGACCATCACGGCCACCCTGCCCGCCAGCGCTCATGCGGGCAAGTTCCCCTATGGCGGCCACCTGCGTTACACCTTCAAGGAGACCGAAGCAGGCAAGGCGGGTCACCTGACCCGGCTGCAATGGCAGACGGCCGAGGGTCAGTGGCAGGATCTGGCGAATGGACGGCGCTACCGGGTGGTGACCAACGCCTACAGCGCCAACGGCAACGACGGCTGGCAGGCCCTGGCACGGGCGCAGCGTCAGAGTGCCGAGAGCCAGGGTGCCGAGCGCGTGGATCTCGCCTGGGTGGCGGGCCAGCTGACCGCCTTCCCGGTGCTGGCAGTGGCAAAGCGCGGCGAGCAGCTCGGCGCCGTCTATGGGCCGGGCAAGGCCCTCGACTGCAAGGCTGCCAACGTGGATTGCGGCACAGACGCGGCCTCGTTCGTGGACTATGTGCGCTATGCCCGCCCCCTGGTGACCGCCCTGACCGAGGAGACGGTGACCCAGCTGCGTGCCGGTCAAGCCGACGCCCCTTGAGCCGCTGCGCCAAAACGGGCCGGACCTGGCTCGTTTTGGCGGCCGTTGGCACCCGGTTCCCGGGTTATTCCCCCCGGTTTGCCGAGCTTTGGTTGAGTGATCGCCAGTCGGCGGCTAGAATATTGCGTCCCATTGCCCTGGACCCTCTGTTTATGGCAACCAGTAGTGCAAGCAGCGAGTGAAGACATCAAGCGTGACGCATCAAATCAAACTGATTGTCGGGCTGGGTAATCCCGGCCCCGAATACGCCAAGACCCGCCACAACGCGGGGGCCTGGTATGTGGAGCAGCTAGCCCGCTGGCACAATGTCAGCCTGCGCGAAGAGCCCAAGTTCTTCGGCCACACCGCCCGCATCCTGGTGGAGGGGCAGGATGTGCGGCTGCTCATCCCGAACACCTATATGAACCTCTCCGGCAAGGCGGTGGCGGCCCTGGCACGCTTCTACCAGATAGTCCCCGAAGAGATACTGGTAGCCCACGACGAACTGGATCTGCCCCCCGGCATCGCCAAGTTCAAGCAGGGCGGTGGCCACGGCGGCCACAACGGCCTCAAGGACATCATCGCCAGGATGGGCAACAACAATAACTTCTTCCGGCTACGCCTCGGGATCGGTCATCCCGGTGCCAAGGAGCTGGTCGCCGGCTTCGTGCTGACCAAGGCGCCCAGCAGTGAACAGAGCCTGATCGAGGCCGCACTGGATGAGTCCTTGCGCGCCACCGACATCCTGTTCAAGCAGGACATGACCAAGGCCATGAACCGGCTGCACAGCTTCAAGGCCGAGAAAGTCTGAATACAGATGCCTGACCTGGGTCAGGCTCGCACAATATGACAGGGCTGCCCGCGTGGCCCCCTCACAGCATCCATCACGTAAGGTAACAATTCATGGGTTTTAAATGCGGTATCGTGGGCCTGCCCAATGTAGGCAAATCCACCCTGTTCAATGCGCTGACCAAGGCCGGCATCGAAGCCGCCAACTTCCCGTTCTGCACCATTGAGCCGAACACGGGTGTGGTCCCCATGCCGGATCCCCGCCTCGATCAGCTGGCGGCCATCATCAACCCCCAGCGCGTGGTGCCGACCACCATGGAGTTCGTGGACATCGCAGGCCTGGTGGCGGGCGCCTCCAAGGGTGAGGGTCTGGGCAACCAGTTCCTGGCCAACATCCGCGAGACCGAAGCCATAGGTCACGTGGTGCGCTGCTTCGAGGACGAGAACATCATCCACGTGGCGGGCAAGGTCTCCCCGGCCGATGACATCGAGGTGATCAATACCGAATTGGCCCTGTCGGATCTGGACGCCTGCGAGCGCGCCATCCACCGTCAGTCCAAGCGCGCCAAGGGCGGCGACAAGGATGCCAAGCTGGAAGTGGAAACCCTGGAAAAGATTCGGGTTGCCCTGGAAAACGGCCAGATGATCCGTGGCATGAAGCTGGACAAGGATGAGCTGGCCGCCGTCAGCCACCTCAACTTCCTGACCCTCAAGCCCACCATGTATATCGCCAACGTGGCGGAAGACGGTTTCGAGAACAATCCCTTCCTCGATAAGGTGCGTGAAATCGCCGCCGCCGAGAACGCGGTTGTGGTGGTGGTCTGCTGCGCCATCGAATCTGACATCGCCGAGCTGGATGACGACGATCGCGCCGAGTTCATGGCAGATCTTGGCATCGAAGAGCCAGGCCTGAACCGGGTGATCCGCTCAGGTTACGAGCTGCTCAAGCTGCAGACCTATTTCACCGCCGGCGTGAAGGAAGTGCGTGCCTGGACCATACCGGTCGGCGCCACAGCCCCGCAAGCGGCGGGCAAGATCCACACCGACTTTGAAAAAGGCTTTATTCGCGCTCAAACCATCGCCTTCGAAGACTTTATCACCTACAAGGGTGAGCAAGGCGCCAAGGAAGCGGGCAAGATGCGCGCCGAAGGGAAAGACTACATCGTCAAGGATGGCGATATCATGAACTTCCTGTTCAACGTCTAACCCCATGAGAGGCCAGCATTTGCTGGCCTCTTTGTTATGGGCACAGGTTGCGGATCTGCTGCCAAATGTCGCAAAAAAAACCAGATTGTTGGGCTTTTGCGCGACAGCGTCCAATAACTCGCCAAACGCACCCAAATTCGGTTTTTCTGGCAAAAAAAGGGTTGACGCCCCAGAGCCAGATACGCATAATTCCGGCCGCACAGTGACGAGGCAACGACTCACTGGAAGCACGGTTGGCTATGTAGCTCAGTTGGTTAGAGCATCGCACTCATAATGCGAGGGTCACAGGTTCGAATCCCGTCATAGCCACCATTAATCATTCAGTTGGGGTATCGCCAAGCGGTAAGGCAGCGGGTTTTGATCTCGCCATCCCTAGGTTCGAATCCTAGTACCCCAGCCATTTTTAAAGATGTTTGACAGTTTCTGTCAGTCATCGCTGTTGGGGTATCGCCAAGCGGTAAGGCAGCGGGTTTTGATCTCGCCATCCCTAGGTTCGAATCCTAGTACCCCAGCCATTTTTACTTGTACACGACAATCTCGGATACAAGACGGCTATGTAGCTCAGTTGGTTAGAGCATCGCACTCATAATGCGAGGGTCACAGGTTCGAATCCCGTCATAGCCACCATTTACAAGTTGTTCAGTTGGGGTATCGCCAAGCGGTAAGGCAGCGGGTTTTGATCTCGCCATCCCTAGGTTCGAATCCTAGTACCCCAGCCATTTTTAAAGTTCTTTGCCCGTCATTATTGACGGTTGAGGAGCGCTGTTGGGGTATCGCCAAGCGGTAAGGCAGCGGGTTTTGATCTCGCCATCCCTAGGTTCGAATCCTAGTACCCCAGCCATTATTGCCTTTCATCGACCTTGTCGGTGATAGCTGTGGTAAACGTGAGAGGTCTTGATCTCGTCAACGTGCCTAGGTCCAAACCCTAGTACCCAGCCATTTTACTTGTACACGACAACGTCGGATACAAGACGGCTATGTAGCTCAGTTGGTTAGAGCATCGCACTCATAATGCGGGGGTCACAGGTTCGAATCCCGTCATAGCCACCATTAATATTGCGGAAGTGGCGAAATTGGTAGACGCACCAGATTTAGGTTCTGGCGCCCTAGGCGTGAGAGTTCGAGTCTCTCCTTCCGCACCATTAATAGCAGTACCAAACAGACCAGCTCACGCTGGTTTTTTTGTGCCTGAATTTCAGCCTTTGTCCCCTCTCCTTCCCTGCCGTTCTCCCTGCTCACTGGCTTGTCAGCCCAATATTTCATCTCACAGCGTCGGGATATATGGCCAATAAAAAGCGGCCCGCAGGCCGCTTGCACTCCTTGTTCCCCTCGAGCGCGCTTAGAACGGGAAGAACCAGGGAATGGCGATGACGCTCACCACCATCACCAGCAGGGTGAAGGGCACCCCTATTCGCACGAAGTCCACGAACCTGTAGTTGCCGGGGCCCAGCACCAGGGTGTTGACCGGTGACGAGACCGGCGTCATGAAGGCCGCCGAGGCGGCGATGGCGATGGTCATGGCGAAGGGATAGGGAGAGACACCCATCTGCTGGGCCGTACCGAGCGCAATGGGCGCCATCAGCACGGCGGTGGCGGTGTTGGAGATAAAGAGCCCGATGGCCGCGCAGAGCACGAACAGGCTGGCCAGCATAACACGGGGCCCCATCTCCCCCACCGCCGAGATCAACCCGCCGACGATGAGATCCACCCCGCCGGTCTTCTGCAACGCCAGGGCAAAGGGCAGCATGCCGACGATCAGGATCAGGGTCGGCCAGTGGATGGACTTGTAGGCGCTCTCCATGTCGATGCAGCGGAACTTGCCCATCAGCAGGCAGGCGATGAGCGCCGCTATGACGTTGGGCACGGGCTCCGTCACCATCAGCCCTATCATGACTGCGAGGGCGATCAGGGCGTGAATGGCCTGGCTGCGAGCCGGCGCCATCTCGTCCACCTCGGCGGGCAGGCCGAGCAGCAGGAAGTCCCTGTGGTGGGTCTGCAACTGGCGAATGAGGCTCCAGTTGCCCACCACCAGCAGGCTGTCTCCCATCAGCAGCGGCTCATCCACCAGCTTGCCGGTGAGCGCCTCACCGCTGCGGCGGATCCCGACCACGCTCAGGCCGTAGCGGGAACGAAACGCCACCTCGCGGATGCTCTTGCCAAGCAGGCGGGATCCTGGAATGAGGGACACCTCGGCCATGCCCACCTCCCGCGCCTGATCCGAGAAGTACTCCCCGCGCAATATCATGGGTTCGAGCCGCGCCTCGCTGCAAAACTCCCGCACATCCACCTCGGGGTCGGACATGTCGATGAGCAGCACGTCTTTCGCCTGGAACTCGGTGACGCCGGAGACGGTGACCATCACCCGCCGAAACTTGCGCCAACGCTCCAGCCCGATGACGTTGGCCCCAAAGCGGGCACGCAGTTGCAGCTCGTCCAGGGTCTGGCCTATCAGGGGAGAATCGGGACGGATCGCCAGGCGGCGCGCCCGGCCGGCCAGGCGATAATCGCGGATGAGGTCGCGCATTGTGCTGCGCCCCGCCTGCTTGCCCTTGCCCTCTTCCCCCTCGCGCACCAGACGGTGACGCATCAGCAGCATGTAGATCACTCCCAGCCCGAGGATCAGCATCCCCATGGGGGTGAAACCGAAGAAGCCGAAGCCCTGGATGCCGTGGCGCATCAGCTCGCTGTTCACCACCATGTTGGGCGGCGTGGCCACCAGCGTCATCATGCCGCTGATGAGACCGGCAAAGCCGAGGGGCATCATCAGCCGTCCCGCCGGTATCCCCATCCGGTTCGCCACGCTCAGCACCACGGGGATAAAGATGGCCACCACCCCTGTGCTGCTCATCACGGCCCCCAGGGTCGCCACCGCCACCATCAGCAGCACCAGCAGCCGGGTCTCGCTGCTGCCTGCCACCTTCACCAGGGCATCCCCCACCTGATAGGCGATGCCGGTGCGCACCAGCCCCTCCCCCACCACGAACAGGGCGGCAATCAGGATGACGTTGGGATCGCTGAACCCCGCCAGCGCCTCCGGCAGAGTCAGGGTGCCGCTCAACACGAACAGGATGATGATCAACAAGGCCACCACATCCATACGTACCCTGTTGGTAATAAACAGGAAGATGGCGCCCACCAGCATGCTGAGCACCCAGATCAACTCGGAATTCACACTCGCTCCTTTCGTTCATGTCCGCCGGGCGGGGAACCGCGCCAGACGCCATCAGACCACAGCCAGTCCCCCTCCATTTTGTTACATATCAAGAAAGAGGAGCCCACATCATCGCACATTCGGGTTCACTTGCAGCCACTTTGCAGGGCAGAGCAAGCGCGTCAGTCCCCTGCCCCCGGCAGCCCGGACGAAAAGTGCTGCGCGCCCTCCCCGGCACTCCTAAAATGGGCCCGCTGCGGCGTGATCCGCCCCCTGCCCACCCCTTGCCCTTCGGAGAGAAAATGTCAGTTCACACCCCAACCTACCCGGAATTCACCTTCTTCGGCCGCTTCGTCGCCGACATCCAGTCCGGCCGCAAGACCATCACCATACGCGACGAGAGCGAAGCCAACTGGCAGCCCGGCCAGCGGCTCGCGCTCTTCACCAATCCGGAGCACCAGCCCTTTGGCGCCATGGAGGTGCTCTCGGTCACGCCCCTGACCTTCGATGACCTGACCGACGAGCACGCCCGCCAGGAGAACATGACCCTCGCCGAGCTCAAAGCCGTCATCCGGGACATCTACCCCGCACTGCCGCAGCTCTATGTGATTGAATTCAAACTGATTGAAGCCTGATTTTGTGAGCTGCCTCAACTAACGCCGGTTGCGCTCTCGGGCCAGAAGCGCACAATGCCTGTTTTTATATACAGTCAATGGTGCAGCATGAACACAGGACTCGAACCCGCAATCGCCGCCATGGTGGCGGAATTTGTTGCCGCTGGCAGACCCAGGGCGAGCGAGATGAGCTGGCAGGCGCGGCGGGAGGGCTACCTTGCCTCTGCCGCATTGGGCGGTGAACGGGAAGAGGTGGGCGCCATCGAAGAGTGGCAGGCCGATCACTACGCCATCCGCCGTTACCAACCCGTGGATATGCCGGACCCCGCTTATCCGGTGCTGATCTATTTCCACGGCGGCTGTTTCGTCAGCGGGGATTTCGAGACCCACGATCGCCAGATGCGGATGCTGTGCAACAGTGCCAAGGCCCTGGTGTTTGCCGTGCACACCCGCCTCGCCCCCGAGCATAGCTATCCTGCCGCCCATGACGATGCGCTGGCCGCGACCCTCGCCATCATGGCCGCGCTGCCGCAGTGGCGCGGCGATCCCGGGCGGGTCGCACTCGCAGGCGACAGCGCCGGTGGCCATCTTGCCCTGATCACCAGCTTGCGGCTCAAGGAGGCGGGAGCGGCACTGCCCGCCGCCCAGATCCTCATCTATCCCATGCTCGATGCCCTAGGAGAGAGCCAGAGCTATGGCGACCTTGGCGACGACTACCTCATCACCCGCGACATGCTGCTCAGCGGGTTTCAGACCTATCTGGGCAGGCTGCCCGCCAGCCATCCCGAGGCGAGCCCGCTGCACCATCCTGATCTTGCGGGGCTGCCGCCCACCCACATCCTCACGGCCGAGTACGATCCCCTGCGTGACGAGGGAGAAGCCCTCTATGGCAAACTGCTGCAAGCCGGTGTTGCCGCCAGCTGTCAGCGGCAGCTCGGGGTGATCCACGGCTTCTTCCAGCTGGCGGGCATAAGCCCTGCGGCCCGTCATGCCATCGCGCAGGTCGCCATGCTGCTCAAGGGGCTCTGAGTTGGATCCGGCCCCCATGCCGTGTTAAAAGTGTCTCTTTTGAATCAGGGAGGTGATCCTAGTGTTTGAGATAGCGAGCCTGAAAGAGGGCATGATGCACGGGGTCGAGCTGTTCCAGCTGCTGCTGGAGATCATCTCCATCGCCTGCGTGGTGATAGGGCTTGGCAAGACCCTCTGGCTGGCGGCGCGGGTGCGGGATCACGAGCCCGGCTTTCCGCGCATTCGCCTCTGCTTCGGCAGCTGGCTCATCCTGGCGCTGGAGTTCCAGCTCGCCGCCGATATCCTGGCCACCACGGTCGCGCCGAGCAAGGAGGAGCTGATCCGCCTCGCCATCATCGCGGTGATCCGCACCTTCCTGAACTACTTCCTCGGCAAGGAGCTGGACGCCCAGGCCGAACGCCAACAGGCACTCGGCGCCAAGCAGCCCGAGGCGACCCGATAGGGGCCACGCCGGCGGGTATGTGAGTACGCCGCCATCCCGACCGCCCCTGGTTCGGGATGGCGCCTTTGTGACCCTGCCCGCAGTTTTGGCAATCGGTCAACAATGGAACCCTTTTCAAGGCCCACCTCACCCTGTCGACCCCGGCGCCCTCTGCGTAACATGGCAGGACCACTTCGCCACCGGCCACGCGGATGCATCCTCACCCCGTTCTCACTCTCGATCAGTGCGTTATCTACCAGATCTACCCCATGAGCTTTCAGGACAGCGACGGCGATGGCATGGGGGACATCAAGGGCATCCGCCAGCGTCTCGACTACCTGGCGACACTCGGAGTCGACCTGCTCTGGCTCACCCCCGTCTACCGCTCCCCCAGACGGGACAACGGCTACGACGTGGCGGACTACAGCGCCATAGATCCCGCCTTCGGCACCCTGGCCGAGATGGACCTGCTGATAGCAGAGGCGGCCGCTCACGGCATGGGCATCATGATGGACATAGTCGCCAACCACACCTCCACCGAACATGCGTGGTTCAGGCAGGCGTTGGCCGGGGATCCCCGCTATCAGGCCTATTACGTCTTTCGGGACCAGACCTTCGTCGATGCCCACCCTCTGGACTCCATCTTCGGCGGCAGCGCCTGGGAATATGTGCCGACGCTTGGCAGCTACTACCTGCACAACTTCGATGCGAGCCAGGCCGATCTGGACTGGGACAACCCGGCGGTGCGCGCCGAGATGGCGGAGGTGATCAACTTCTGGTTGGCCAGGGGCATCAAGGGGCTTCGCTTCGATGTGATCGACATGGTGAGCAAGGAGTGGTCACCGCTTGCCATGAGCAACGGCCCCCGCCTGCACGACTATATCCGCGAGCTGAGTGGCGCCAGCTTCGGCGGCAAGGGGATCATCACTGTCGGTGAGACCTGGGGGGCAGATCTGGCCCAGATGCGGCACTATTCGAACCCGGATGACAGCGAGTTCAGCATGGTGTTCAACTTCGAGCACCTGGGGCTGGGGCGCGATAAATGGACCTCCCGCTTTGACCCCCTCACCTTCAAAGGCGCCATGGCCCGCCACCAGAGCGGGCTGCACGGCCAAGGCTGGAACAGCCTGTTTCTGGGTAACCACGACCTGCCCCGCGCCGTCTCCCGCTTCGGCGACGACAGCCCCGAGTGGCGCGAGCTGAGTGCCAAGCAGTGGGCCCTGGTGCTGCACATGATGCAGGGCACTCCCTTCATCTATCAGGGGGAGGAGCTTGGCATGACCAACCGCCGCTGGCAGCCAGAGGAGCTGCGCGATGTGGAGGCCATCAACTACAGCGCCAGCCACCCAGACCTGGCCCCCGCCGAGCTCGCCCGCCGCCTCGATGCCATCGGCCGCGACAACGCCCGCACGCCTATGCAGTGGGACTCGAGCCCCCGGGCCGGTTTCAGCACGGCAGAGCCCTGGATCGCGCTCAATGACAACTATATGGAGATCAACGCCGCCGAGCAGCTGGCCCGCCCCGACTCCCTGTTTCACTGCTATCGCCAGCTCATCGCCCTGCGCAAGGCCCACCCCGTCATTCGCCATGGCGACTTCGAACTGCTGGATGAGAACGATCCCCTGCGCATCAGCTACCGCCGCCGCTGGCGGGATCCGGCCACCGGCCAGACGCAGACTCTGCTGCTGCTCGCCAATCTCACCGCAGCCCCCCTGCCCATGCCCCATTTTGACAAGCTAGCCAGCGACGCCAGCTTGCTGATGGGCAACTACCCCGACCAGCCAGAGCCCTGCTTTGCCCCCTACCAGACGGCGGTCTGGCTTCTTGTGGAGCCCGCCATGGCGCTCGCGCCAGACACGCATAGAACCGACCGGAGCAGGCCAGTTCAGGGGCGAGCGGGTTGACTGTCCCCCGGAATCTGCGTATTTTGCGTCCAGATTTCATGTTGGACTGCTCTGCAATGTTGTACATCCTGTTCAAATGCTCTGTCAGGAGGCTGTGCTCCGTGCACTAACACGATGAAGTGTTGCCCGGAGCCACATCTCTTCTGAATCTTCATCAGATAGCGCTGGCGCCCTCCATAGAGGGAGGCGACCCCGCATCTGATGAGAACAGGAGAAAGGCCGGCGAGATGCTTCATCGCCGGCCTTTTTGTTTCTGATCTTCAGGACAAAGTTTCAATATTGCTTGAAACGGGGGCCGGTACGCCAAGTACCGCCCCCGTTTTTTATGGATATAGCACCATGAGTCTGCTCAGCATTCACCATCTGACCTGCCACCTCGGTGACAAGACACTGTACCAGGACGCCAGCTTCACCCTGCTTCCCCGCGAACATATCTGCATCACGGGCAGGAACGGCGTCGGCAAAAGTACCCTGCTCAAGCTGCTCCAGGGGGAGCGCCAGCCTGATGCCGGAGATATCCTCTGGCAGCCCGGTCTTGACCGGGGTTACCTCGACCAGCATGCCGAGCTGGACGGGCAACTGACGATACGGACATATCTGCAAACGGCCTTTGCCCCCCTCTATCGGGCAGAGGCGGAGATGATGGCCATCTATGCCAGCCCGGCGCGCTGTGCCCAGCCCCATCAGCTGGCCCTGGCCGCCAGTCTCCAGACCACCTTGGAGAGCCAGTCGTTTTACCAGATAGAGAGCCGGATCGACGAGGTGGCCGCCGGCCTTGGCCTCACCCAGCTTGGCATGCAGACCCGCCTGGCCAATCTGAGCGGCGGCCAGCGCCACAAGGTGATGCTGGCCGGCTTGCTGCTGCGCTCGCCGGATCTGCTGCTGCTCGATGAGCCGACCAACTACCTGGACAGCGCCCACGTGGCCTGGCTGGCAGACTACCTGGACGGCTTCGCGGGCGCCTTCCTGGTGGTCTCCCACGACAGGGATTTCGTGAACCGCATCGCCACCGGCATCTGTGATATCGATCGCCTGCGGCTTCGCAAATACCAGGGCAACCTCGACAAGGCCATGGCCCAGAAGGCCGCGAATGATGTCGCTCACGCCCGGCAATACCAGGCGCAGCAGAGGCAGATCGACAAGCTGGAGCTGTTCATCGCCAAGAACGGCGCCGGGGTCAACGCCAGCATAGCCAACGGCCGCAAGAAGCAGCTGGCGCGCATCGAGCGCCTGGCCAACCCGGAGCGGGACAAGGGGGTCTCCCTCGCGTTTCGCAGCGCCGGGGGCGGCGGCCAGCAGGTACTCGCCGCCTCTGAACTGGTCATAGGCCATGATAGCGCGCTGCTGGCGCCCCTGACCCTGACCCTGAGCCGGGGGGAGAAGGTGGTGATCGCCGGTTTCAACGGCGTCGGCAAGTCCACCCTGCTCAAGACACTGGCGGGCGAGCTGGCCCCCCTGCGCGGTCGGCTCAGCCTCTCCCCCGGGGTCAAGGCGGGCTACTTCGAACAGGCGCTGCACTGGCCCCATCCGGATGCCACCCCACTGGCCCTGGTGAAGGCCGCCTGCCCAGCCCTCGATGACAAGGGCGCCAGGCTGCATCTGGCCCGGATCGGCATCAGGGGCAAACTGGCACTGCAACCGATCGCCGCCCTGAGTGGCGGGGAGCAGACCAAGGTGAAACTGTGCCGACTGGCCCTGCAACCCAGCAACCTGCTGATCCTGGACGAACCGACCACCCACCTGGATGCCGCCATCAAGGCGGCCCTGCAACAGGCGTTGCAGGACTATGCCGGGACTGTGGTGGTGGTCTGCCACGAGCAGTCCTTCGTGGCCGGCTGGCCGGATCGGGTGCTGGACATTCACTCCCTCGCGGCCACAGGCTCGGTATCACATGTTTAAGGTGAACATCATGTTATTGAAAGTATTGCTTTTTTTTAGTGCATTTCTGGTGGGTGCCGATGAGCTGATGCTGGGCCCCCTGCTGACCCCCATAGGTCGGGAGCTGGGGGTCCAGCCCGAGCGGGTCACGCTGTTTATCACCGCCTACAGCCTGGCGCTGGCGCTGATCGCCCCCCTGCTCGGCAGCATCTCGGATCGCCTCGGCAGGATGAGGATCATGCTGCCCGCCGCCTTGCTGTTCGGGGCCGCCTCCATCGCCACGGGTCTGGTCGATAGCTTCGAGTGGGGGCTGGCAAGCCGGGTGCTCACCGGTCTCGCCAGTGCCGGCATGCTGCCCATCGCCTTTGCCATGGCGGCAGACGGCACGGGCAAAGATGCCATGAAGCGCATTGCCTGGGTGCAGTCCGGCCTGACGCTGGGCATGATAGCGAGCCCGGCCATGGGGGCTCTGCTCGCTCAGTGGCACTCCTGGCGCGCCGCCTTTATTCTGCTCGGCCTCTGTGCCTGGGGGGTGGCGGCGGCCCTGGCCCTGCTGCCCGCCGGCAGGTCTTTGGCAGATACATCGGCGGCGCAGCAGGAGGAGAAGGGCGTCCACCTGCTGGCCATCCCGGGTGCGGCCGGCGCCCTGCTGGCCATGTGCCTGGGCCTGGGGGGCGGCATTGGCCTCTTCAACCTGGTCGGCCAGCACCTGCGCGACACCCAGGGCCTGTCGATGGGCTCTGTGGGGCTCCTCTATGGGGCCCTCGGCATCATCAGCGTCATCGGCAACCTGCTGATGCCTCGCTTGTCTGGCCGGGTCGAGAGCGGGCGCATCCTGATGCGCCTGGCCCTGGTGGTCTGCGTGCCGGCCAGCGTCGGCTTCTATCTCTCTCCCGCCTCACTGCCTGCCCTGCTGCTGCCGCTCGGGCTGTGGGCGCTGGCGGGTGGCATAGGATCCCCCGCCCTGCAGGGCCACATTGCCGGGCTCTCGTCGGCCCACAGGGGCATGCTTATGTCGCTGGCGATGACCATGATGCACCTCGGGGTGGCGCTCTGGTCCGCCGTCGCCGGGTTTGCCTACAGTGCGGGGCCTGTGGCCCTGGCGCTGCTGGCCATGGCGCTCTTTGGCGGGGCTATCGCCGCCCTGCGCCCCGTCCGCCTCCGGATCTGATGGGCAGATCCCCACGCACACACGCAACAAGGGCTCCCTAGGGAGCCCTTTTTTGTGTCAAGGAAGCGCATCAGGCCGGGATGCTGGCCAGCTCGTGGCGCTTCAATGCCAGCAGCGTGATGAGGAAGGCGGCGCTGGCGATCATTGCCATGCCCACATAGGTGGCGCTGAAACCCGGGGCCAGCTCGGCGGGGCTCAGGCTCGCCAGGTTGTGGCTGGTCCCGGCCGGCAGGGCCCCGTGGAACAGCACCGCGCAGATGGCCACCCCGACCGCGCCCCCCAGCTCGCGGCCGAAGTTGAATAGCGACATGCCGATGCCGCGATCTTCCCGCGGCAGGGCGTTTTGCACCACCACAGAGAGGGCCGGCAGCACCAGCCCGAGCCCCAGACCGGCGAAGCCCAGCCCCAGATTGGCAAAGAGATCGAAGTGAATTTGCCACAGGGCCAGCGCCGCCAGGGCGAAGCCCGCCACCACGAAGCGCTTGTAGTGACCGGTGCGACCTATGAGCTTGCCGCCGACGAAGGCCCCCGCCGTGATGCAGACCATGAAGATCACCATGTAGAGGCCGCTCTCGCTGGCCCCCATCCCCTTCTGCCACTGCATCTGCAGCGGCAGGTAGACCAGCACGGCGAACATCAGCAACTGCGAGGCCAGCGCCAGCAGCACACTCACCAGATAACCGGGCAAGCGGGCCAGATGGGCCGGCAGTATGGGATCCTGGGCCCGCCGCTCCACCAGGATGAGCAGCAGCAGGGCAATCGCCAGCCCCGCAGCCAGCCAGATGGCAGGCAGGGCTGTCTCGGGCGAGAGCAGCAGCAAGCTCAGCGTGGTGACGGTAATGAGCAGCCCCGCCCCCTTCCAGTCGAAGCGGCTGTGGCGGCGCACATTGAGGTGGCCCAGGTTGCGGTTCACCAGCCAGAGCGCGAGCGCCCCGAGGGGCAGGTTGATCCAGAAGATCCAGCGCCAGCTCAACTGCTCGGTGAAGTAGCCACCGAGCAGGGGCCCGGCGATGCTGGAGACCGCATAGACAGCCGAGATGTAGCCCTGATACTTGCCCACCTCCCGCGGGGGAATGCAGTCGGCGATGACGGTGAAGGCCAGCGCGATCAGCCCCCCGCCCCCCAGTCCTTGCAGCACGCGGGCCGCCAGCAGGGTGGGCAGGTCCTGGGCCAGGGCGCAGGCCACGGATCCCGCCAGAAACAGGCCTATGCCGATGTTGAGCATCCGCACCCGGCCGAACATGTCGCTCAGCTTGCCGTAGATGGGCAGGGCCGCGGTGGCCGCCAGCAGGTAGGCGGTGACCACCCAGGTCAGGGTGGCGCCGGCGTTCAGCTCGGCGCCTATGATGGGCAAGGGGGTGGTGACTATGCTCTTTTCCAACGAGCCCAGGGCGATCACCAGGGCCACGCTTGAGAAGACGGTTTTTGGGGACATAAAGAGGCTCGCTACTGTGAGATGCCGGCACCCGAGGCGCAGAGCGCATTATTGTCTCATAAATCAGCAGCCCATGGTCAAACCCGCTGCCTGCCCCCACCATGACGGCGGTCGCGGCATGCGGGGAGCGGATCTGGTAGTGTGCTCTTTTAGCCGAGGAGGAAGTACCCCATGTCCGAGCAGTTCCAGTTTGAGCAATACGACGCCCTGATCTTCGATATGGACGGCACCCTGGTGGACTCCATGCCCCTGCACCTGGATGCCTGGGAGATCACCAGCGCCGAATTCGGCCTGCCGTTCGATCGGGTGCGGCTCAATGAGTACGGCGGCATTCCCACCCGCAAGATAGTGGCCATGCTGGCCGAGCAGCACGGGCTGGAGATCGATGTGGAGGCCTTCGCCCGCCGCAAGATAGCCCTCTATCTGGAGCGGATCGACAGCGTCAGCGTCTTCCCCGCCATGTGGGAGCTGGTCAAGCGCTGCCACGGCAAGGTGCCCATGGGCATAGGCACAGGCTCAACCCGGGATCATGCGACGCACATACTGAGAAATACCGGCCTCGATGCCTTCATCCCCGTGCTGGTGAGCGCCGACGATGTGACCAACCACAAGCCTCACCCCGACACCTTCCTCAAAGTGGCCGAGCTGCTCGGCGCCAATCCCGCCAACTGCCTGGTATTCGAAGATACCCAGATCGGCATTCAGGCAGGCAAGGCTGGCGGCATGGCGACTGTGCTCGCCACCGAGGGGACGCTGCAGCGGGTGTGATACTAGGCCAAGGCGCCGGGCCTACTACGCTTCACCCTGCTCCCTTAAAAAACAAAACGCCCCATCTGGGGCGTTTTTAGCAGGCGGGGCAATCACATGGCGTTGGTGGATTCGAAGATCTTGTCCGCCGAGGCCTCGACGAAGCCCGGGTAGAGCACGCCGTCGGCCTGCGGGTAGCGCAGGGCGAATTCGTAGAAGCAGCTCGGAATGGTGCGCACGCCGTCGCTGAAGGGCACCTCGGCCTTGTCGGCCATGGTGGAGGATTGCTCCAGCATCACCTGGGGATCCCCCTTCACCTCGCCGCCGACGGTATTGAGCACAAAGCCCGCCGCCTTGAGCGCGGCATTGACCTGCTCTATGGTCTCAAAATCGGCAAGCCGGTTGATATTGACAGTGAAGTGATTGGCACGATAGCCCCAGGCCGCCATCCAGGCTGCGTACTCACTCTCCGCCAGCAGGGTCTGGTAGTCGCTCCAGGATACCTGCCAGGGGGCGCCAGTGTAGAGGAAGGCCGGGGTGTCGGTCAGGTGATCAGGCACCTGATCCACCAGCTTGTGGATGATGGCCTGGGCGCCTTCCGAGAGCTCTTCCACCTTCAGCTCGCTGATGAACACCTTGGGGGCGTCCGGATCGGCATGCTCGAAGTGCTTGGCATAGAGCTTCTTGGCCTTGAACACATACTCGCCCTTCTCCTCATACCCCAGGGCACGGAAGTGAGCCGCCAGTTTCTCGAGACCGAGCTTGGGCAGGTTGTAGGTCCGAAACGCCACGTGATCGTTGGTGATGGGGGCGCCGCCCCCCAGCAGTTGATGAACCTTGTGGGCACTGGGGGTGACCTGAATGTAGTTGTCCCACAGATGGCCAAACAGGGTCTCGATATCCTTTTGCATCTCTCTTTCCTTTGATTGCGGGTACAGACAAGGGCACCTCTGAGTGCCCCTCTTTATTTTCTTGTTATCAGAAGGTCAGGCCAGGCGACAGCTGATCCGGCATGCTCGCCTTGCTGTCTTCGACCGAGGCGACCGGAGATATGACACAGTAGTCGTCGGCCTTGAGCCATCTCTTCTGCATCGATATCTCCATGAACGATTAAAACGTCAAACCCGGAGACAGCTGATCCGGCATGGCGGCCTTGCTGTCTTCCACCGAGGCGACCGGGTAGGCACAGTAGTCGGCGGCGTAGTAGGCGCTCGCCCTGTGGTTGCCGGAGGCACCTATGCCGCCGAAGGGCGCGGCGCTGGAGGCGCCCGTGATGGGCTTGTTCCAGTTGACTATGCCGGCGCGGATCCGCTTGAAGAAGTGCTGCCAGTCCGCCTCGTTGTCACCGAGCAGGCCGGCCGAGAGGCCGAAGCTGGTGGCATTGCCCTGATCGATGGCGGCATCGAAGTCGTCATAGCGGATGAGCTGCAGCAGCGGGCCGAAGTACTCTTCGTCCGGCAATGCCGCCACGGCAGTCACGTCTATGATGCCGGGGGAGACGAAGCCGGTGCCCGCTTCCAGATGCTTGAGAGCGAGCAGGCTCTCGCCACCCAGCCCTTGCAGGTTCGCCTGTGCGGCCACCATGCCCAGCGCAGCTCGCTCGCTTATCATGGCGCCCATAAAGGGTTGCTCGGCGGCGTCATAGAGGCCGACCTTGATCTGACCGACCACCTCCACCAGGCGCTTCACCAGGGCATCGCCACGCTCGCCACGCTCCACGAACAGGCGGCGCGAGCAGGTGCAGCGCTGGCCGGAGGTGATAAAGGCGGATTGCACTATCGCGTGCACCGCGCCATCGATGTCGCTCACGTCTTTCACGATCAGCGGGTTGTTGCCACCCATCTCGAGGGCCAGGATCTTGCCGGGCTGACCGGCAAACTGCTGGTGCAGGAAGTGGCCGGTGCGCGACGATCCGGTGAAGAAGAGGCCGTCGATGTCCGGATTGCCGGCCAGCGCCTTGCCGGTCTCCACTTCGCCTTGAACCAGGTTGAGCACGCCCTTGGGCAGCCCAGCCTCCTGCCAGATCTTCAGCATGGCCTCGGCCACCATGGGGGTCAGCTCTGAGGGCTTGAATACCACGGCGTTACCCGCGATAAGCGCAGGCACTATGTGACCGTTGGGCAGATGGCCCGGGAAGTTGTAGGGGCCGAACACGGCGACCACGCCGTGGGGCTTGTGGCGCACGAACGCCTTGGCGCCCGGCATGGGGTTCTCGACCATGCCGGTGCGCTCGTCATGGGCGCGGATGGAGATGGCGATCTTACCCTGCATGGCGGCCACTTCGGTGCGGGTCTCCCACAGCGGCTTGCCGGTTTCCCGGGCTATGGTCAGGGCCAGCGCCTCCTTGTGCTCGCCGAGCAGCTCGGCGTAGCGGCGCACTATGGCCAGACGATCCTCGAGGGCCAGATCGGACCAATGGTAGAAGGCCATGCGGGCCGCCTTGACGGCGGCATCCACCTGGGCTGCGCTCGCCGCCTCCCCCTGCCAGATCACTTCGTTCCTGGCCGGGTCCTTTGACTCGAACGGCTTGCCTTCACCGGCCAGCCACTGGCCATCGATAAACTGGACTAAAGACATCATCAATTCACTCCCTGTGGTGCACAGGCCGCCTCGGCAGCCTGCTTCAATGCGGTGATATGGACCCGTTATTCCAGATCGACGACCCGAACCATGTCGCCACTCTCCACCTTGAGGGCGGCCGCCATCTTGGGCGGAATGATGGCTTCGTGCTTGTCCAGATCGACCCGGATGTTGCCGTAGCAGGCGCGGTATTGCTCGAACCTGGCGTTGCAGACGAGGTAGGTGTGACCGCCGATGGGCTCACCCACCAGCACCGCCAGCTTCTGGCTGCGGCGCACGCTGCGGATGTGCTTCACGTCGCACTCGACTGTGGGGCCAGCATCGAAGATGTCGACATAGCCACGGTTCACGAAGCCCTCGTCCTGCAGCATCTTGATGGCCGGGCGGGTCTTCTCGTGGGTCTGGCCGATGACGGCGCGCGCCTCGTTGCTCAGCAGATTGACGTAAATCGGGTACTTGGGCATCAGCTCGGCGATGAAGCGCTTCTTACCGATGCCGGTGAGGTAGTCGACGGTGGGAAAGTCCATCGAGAAGAAATGCTTTTGCAGCCACTCGTAGAAGGGGCTGTGACCGTTCTCATCGGAGACGCCGCGCATCTCGGCGAAGACGGTCTTGTCAAACAGCTCGGGGTGCTCGGCCATGAACAGGAAGCGGTGCTTGGAAAGCAGACGGCCATTGAGCCCCTCGCGGGCACATTCGCGCAGAAACAGGGTGCAGAGCTCGGAGTTGCCTGTGTAGTCGTTGGAGAGCGTGAGCGTCTCGACCACGTTGTAGATGCCGAGCTTGGGGGAAGAGTGCACCACCTTGCCGATGTGGTAGTTGTAAAACGGCTGGGACAGACCGACCGCCGCGTCTATGGCGCAGGTACCGACCATCTCGCCGGTCTCCAGGTCTTCGGCCACGAAGAAGTAGAGGCAATCGCCCTTGCCGGCGGGCTTGTCCAGGAAGGTCTGGGTCGAGGCATCGATCTTGCGTTGCAGCAGTTCATCGTTGACCGGCAACGAAGTCATGCCGGTGCCGGATTCGATGGCACAGGTCTTGAGGCCGGCGAAGTCGCGCTGCTCGATAGGACGGATAACCAACATAAATGACAACTCCCTTTCATTGACGACAGGTGGGGTCCCGGCTCCTGCCGGGAGGGCTCCCCACCTCAACTTGGATCAGGCGTTAACCACCTGAGCGACCGCTTTTTCGAACCGTGCCAACCCTTCCTTGATGTCCGCTTCCGGAATAACCAGCGAGGGTGCGAAGCGCACCACGTTGGTGCCTGCCACCAGTGCCATCAGCCCCTGATCGATGGAGGCCAGCAGGAAGTCGCGGGAGCGCCCCTTGAAGTCATCGTTCAGCACGGCGCCCAGCAGCAGGCCCTGGCCACGCACTTCGCTGAAGCAGTGGTACTTGGCGTTGATGGCGGCGAGACCGTCGCGGAACAGCTGCTCGCGCTGCTTGATACCGCTCAGCACTTGTGGGGTGTTGACCACGTCCAGCACGGCTTCGGCCACGGCGCACGCCAGCGGGTTGCCACCGTAAGTGGAACCGTGAGTACCCACTTTCAGGTGGGAAGCTATCTCGGTGGTGGTCAGCATGGCGCCGATGGGGAAGCCGCCGCCGAGCGCCTTGGCGCTGGTGAGGATGTCCGGCGTGACGCCAAGGCCCATGTAGGCGAACAGCGCGCCGGTACGACCGACCCCGGATTGCACCTCGTCATAGACCAGCAGGGCATTGTGCTTGTCGCACAGCTCACGCACGCCCTTGGCAAACTCGTCGGTGGGGCTGATGATGCCACCCTCACCTTGCAGCGGCTCCATCACCACGGCGCAGGTATTGTCGGAGATGACGGAGGCCAGCTCGGCCAGATCGTTGTAGGTCACGTGAGTGATGTCGGCGGGCTTGGGACCGAAACCATCGGAGTAGGCCGCCTGGCCGCCGACGCTGACGGTGAAGAAGGTACGGCCGTGGAAGCCCTGGTGGAAGGCGATGATCTGGGTCTTGTGGGCACCGAACTTGTCGATGGCGTAACGACGGGCCAGCTTGAGGGCGGCTTCGTTCGCTTCGGCGCCGGAGTTGCAGAAATAGACCTTATCGGCAAAGGTGGCGGCGACCAGCTTCTTGGCCAGGCGCAGGGCCGGCTCGTTGGTCATCACGTTGGAGAGGTGCCACAGCTTCTCGCCCTGGGTTTTCAGGGCTTCGACCAGCTTGGGATGGCAATGGCCCAGACCATTGACCGCGATCCCGCCCGCGAAGTCGACATACTCGCGGCCTTCCTGATCCCAGACACGTGATCCCTCACCGCGTACCGGAATGATCTTGGCCGGCGCATAGTTGGGAACCATCACTTCATCAAACACTTCACGTGTCACTGCCAACAACTCTGACATATTGCTCTCCTGCTATATCGCGGCAGAATAATCCACCACCCAAAAGTTAAATCCGTGTAAACGTGGCGGAATTATCACAGAAAAAAAGTAAAAAGTCTGTAACTTAACCGCCAATGAGGAACAATGTTCGATTGCCTGTGAGATTTTAGGCAACCGCATTGCATAACGGCTCAGGGGGTGTTGGCAAGAGATAATTTGGGCAGGAAGCAGGGTGAATAAAGTGTCAGGGAAAATTTTTTTGGCCTCATTTCGATTATGAGACGAGGATCACGATTTTTTCAGGAAACGGCCAAAAAGTTGGCCAGCAACTGGTGCCCCTGCTCGCTCAAGATGCTTTCCGGGTGGAACTGAACCCCCTCCAGCGCCAGTGTTTTATGCCGCAGCCCCATGATCTCGTCCATGGAGCCATCGGCGTGCTCGCTCCAGGCGGTGATCTCGAAGCAGTCGGGCAGGGTCTCGCGCTCCACGATGAGCGAATGGTAGCGGGTGACCCGCAGCGGATCCTTGAGCCCCTTGAACACCCCCTCCCCCCGATGGCGGATGAGGGTGGTCTTGCCGTGCATCACCTGACGGGCACGGACCACACGGGCACCAAACGCCTGGGCCAGGGACTGATGGCCGAGGCAGACGCCGAGGATGGGGATCTCGCCGGCAAAACGGGAGATGGCAGCCAGCGAGATGCCCGCTTCATTGGGCGTGCAGGGGCCGGGGGAGATCACCAGATGGCGGGGGGCAAGCCTGACTATCTCGTCCAGGCTCAGCTCGTCGTTGCGCCTGACCTGCACCTCCTGACCCAGGGCGCCAAAATATTGCACCAGGTTCCAGGTAAAGGAGTCGTAGTTGTCGATGAGTAGCAGCATGAGAAAGCCCTGGGAATAGAACAGAGACGGTGATCGGACTGCCCATGCCGGCCGTCCACGGACAAACGCCGCGCATTCTGGCATGTCTGCCCCCGTTAATAAACCGCTGAGGGGCTATGCGCAGGTATGGATGGCAGCCTCATTTCTGCAAGACCAACTCTCTGCCAGCTCGATGGCATTGTCCCATGCAACTCATGCCCTTTAGCAGGGAAGCGGACGAGCGCAGGCAGAAGAGGCCGGATAGTCCATGACTGGGCAGGGGAACAGGGGAAAAAGACGGAGCAAGGCGCAAGGGCCGAAAGCGGGGTGTGAAATGGCGGCCCATCGGCAGATGGGCAGAGCCCGGGAGCGCTTCAGCGATCCAGATAACGCCCCTGCTCCAGCTCGCGCTCGCGCTGGCATTCGGCCAGATAGATGGCGGCGGCAATGGCCGGGGTCTTGTGGTGCTTGTCGATGGCATTGGAGACCATCAGCTGCAAGGTGTTGAGGTTCTTGGCCTTGCGGAACTTGCGCAGCCAGTGGCCCTTGTCACTCAGTTCTTCAATCACTGTATTTGATTCGACAGACATGCTTTCTCTTGGGGCAAGCGCCCGCGTTTGACATTGGAAGAGGAGATGACGAACCAGGGGTTGGGTAAAACAAAGAAAGCCAGGCAAATACCCAGCTCTCTACAACTACACCTTCCCAGTATGTCAGGCTCGAGGAACGAAGCCGACGACATCATATACGCTGATCAGGGTTTTTTCAGCCCTTTCCCGCGCCTTTTGTGCGCCAGCCGCCAAAATTGCCTGCAGATGAGTCTCATCCTGACGCAACTCGCGGAAGCGGGCCTGAATGGGCTCCAGCAGGGCGACCACGGCATCGGCCGTCTCGCTCTTGAGGTGGCCGTACATCTTGCCCTCGAAGTGCTGCTCGAGCTCCGGGATGGAGCGACCTGTCACACCGGACATCAGGGTCAGCAGGTTGGAGACCCCCGGCTTGTTCTCGGGATCGAAGCGCACCACGGCCGGCTCGTCCGAGTCGGTCATCGCCCGCTTGATCTTCTTGACGATCTGCTTGGGATCTTCCAGCAGGCCGATGAAGTTCGCCTCGTTGTCGTCGGACTTTGACATCTTCTTGGTGGGATCCTGCAGGCTCATCACCCGGGCACCGTCGGTCGGGATGAAAGGCTCAGGCAGGGTGAAGACCTCACCGTAGAGGTTGTTGAACCGGGTACAGATGTCGCGGGTCAGCTCCAGATGCTGCTTCTGGTCGTTGCCGACCGGCACCTGGTTGGCCTGATAGAGCAGGATGTCCGCCGCCATCAGCACCGGATAGCCGAACAGGCCGACGTTGACGTTGTTCTCGAAACGGGCGGACTTGTCCTTGAACTGGGTCATGCGCGACAGTTCGCCCATCTGGGTATAGCAGTTCAGGATCCAGCCGAGCTCGGCGTGCTGGGGCACGTGGGACTGGATGAAGACGGTGCTCTTGGCCGGATCTATGCCGACCGCCAGATAGAGGGCAGCGGCATCCAGGCAGGCCTTGCGCAGGGCGGCAGGCTCCTGGCGGGTGGTGATGGCATGCAGATCGACGATGCAGTAGAGGCAGTCGAAGTCATCCTGCATGTTGACCCACTGACGCAAGGCGCCCATGTAGTTGCCTATGGTCAGCTGGCCCGAGGGTTGGGCCCCGCTCAATACGATTGGTTTAGCCATGAATGTGTTGATCCTTGTTATTCAGCCAAGAGGGCATCGAGCTCTGCAAACTGCTCGCATACCCAGTCAGGGCGGGAATCTGCGATGGGACGGCCATAGTTGTAGCCGTAGGTGAGCCCCACCACCTTCATGCCGGCAGCCTGGGCGGCCAGCACATCATTTTCGGAGTCTCCCACCATAAGGGTACGGGACGGGCTGACCCCCAGCTCCTGGCAGGCGTGCAGCAACGGATCCGGGCTCGGCTTCTTGACGGGCACGCAGTTGCCCCCCAGCCAGAGCGCGAAGCAGTCGCCGATGCCGAGGGCATCCAGAATGGGCTGCACGAAGTGACTCGGCTTGTTGGTCACCACGGCTTGGCGGTAACCGAGCGCCTGCAGGCGGCGCAGGCTCTGCTCCACCCCGTCATACATGGCCAACCCTTGCAGCAGGCAGGCCTGATAGTGCTGGTCAAACAGGGGGCGGGCCTTGGCAAACAGTTCGGGCGCCTCGCGATAGTCCAGCGCGCGCTGGATCAGCTTGTCGGCGCCGTTGCCGACCCAGGTGCGCACCACGGCCTCGTCGGCCTCGGGCAGCCCCAGATCGGTCAGGGTGCGGTTGACCGCCAGCGCCAGCTGGGAGGCGCTGTCAATCAGGGTGCCATCCAGATCGAACAGCACCAGATCGAAGGGACGTTCAACGGACATGAGCCAGCTCCGCCCGCATCTGATCGATCACCGCCTTGTAATCCGGCTTGCCGAAGATGGCGGAGCCCGCCACGAACATGTCAGCCCCGGCGGCGGCGATCTCGCGGATGTTCTCCACCTTGACGCCACCGTCGATCTCGAGGCGAATGTCACGGCCGCTCTCGTCGATCAGGCGACGCACCTGACGCAGCTTGTCGAGGGTGCCAGGGATGAAGCTCTGACCACCAAAGCCCGGGTTGACCGACATCAGCAGGATCACGTCCAGCTTGTCCATCACGTACTCGAGGCAGGTGAGCGGCGTGGCCGGGTTCAGCACCAGACCGGCCTGGCACCCCTGCTCCTTGATGAGACCCAGGGTACGGTCCACGTGATCGGAGGCTTCCGGGTGGAAGGTGATCAGGTTGGCACCCGCCTTGGCAAAATCGGGGACGATGCGATCCACCGGCTTGACCATCAGGTGCACATCGATGAGCGCCTTGATGCCGTAGTCACGCAGGGCCTGACAGACCATGGGGCCTATGGTCAGGTTGGGGACATAGTGGTTGTCCATCACGTCGAAGTGCACCACGTCGGCCCCGGCGGCCAGCACCTTGGCCACATCCTCGCCCAGGCGGGCAAAGTCGGCGGAGAGGATAGAGGGGGCAATCAGAAAGTCTTTCATCAGCGTCATCCATTGGCAGCGTGGCAGAAAAAGCGGCGCAATTTTATCGCAAATGGGCGATGAAAACGACCCGCACGTACAGGGAATGCGGACCGCAGGTGCAGAAGACGCGGGCCTTGCACTTGCCCGACCAGACAGGTGACTGCCCGGGCAGAAACGACAACGGTCCCCGCAGGGACCGTTCTTGACTCAACCGACAGAGACCAGCTCGGCCTCGCCAGGGTAATGGCCCTGCTCGGGGGCTATGCCAGGCGGGTAGAGCGCCAGCAGCTCGGCCACCTTGTTGCGGCTGCCACCGTTGCGGCTGATGGTGCGCTTGACCAGGATCTCGTCCAGCCGGGCCCCGCGATAGAGTTCCCGGGTCAGCTCGATGTCGTGGTTGCTGATGAGCACGGGCACCCCCTTGTGGGCGGCAGTATGGCGTGCCAGCCTGGCCAGCAGGGCCTGATCATCCAGGGTGAAGCCACCGGCCGAATAGCTGGTGAAGCTCGCCGTGGTGGAGAGCGGCGCATAGGGGGGATCGCAGTAGATCACCCAATCTTCCTCCGCCCTGGCCATGGCATCGGCATAACTCTCGCAGATGAAGGTCGCCTTCTGTGCCTTCTCGGCGAAGGCCCACAGCTCCTTCTCCGGGAAATAGGGCTTCTTGTACGAGCCGAACGGCACGTTGAAGCCGCCCTTCTTGTTGTAGCGGCACAGGCCGTTGAACCCGTGGCGATTCAGAAACAGGAAAAGTTGAGCCCGCTCAAAGCCAGCCTCGGTCTGGTTGAACTGGGTACGCAGCCGATAATAGGCAGTCTTGTGGTTGTATTCGGCCACAAACAGCTTGCGCGCCTCGTGGATGAAGTTGTCCGGCTGTTGCTTGAGATGGTTGTAGAGACCGATCAGATCCGGATTAATGTCGTTGAGCACATAGGCATCGTAATCCGTGTTGAGAAACACTGAGCCCGCTCCGACGAAGGGCTCCAGCAACACACGCCCGGCCGGCAAGCGCTCGGCAATCTCTTCGACCAGGGAGTATTTTCCCCCGGCCCATTTTAAAAACGCGCGTGTTTTTTTCATGGAAGTCCGGTGTTAAGAAGGCAATGCCCAAAAAAGGGGGACGATTCTACCCCCTTCCCCGGGCGACTGGCTATTGCTTCAATTCTTTTTGTATCTGGGCAAACGACTTGGGCCAGGGTTGTCCCTTGAGCAAGGCGGGGGAGAGCTTGCGGATCGCCGCCTTGGCCTGGGTGCTGTTGGCATAGTCGCCCTGCACCACTACGTACCAGGGGCTGCCACGGAAGCGGGTCTTGTAGACCCAGACCTTGCCCGCCAGCCCATGCTCGGCCACGAAGCTGTCGACCGCCTGGGTGTTGCTCGCCCCCATCAGCTGGATGCTGTAGTGGTTCCTCGCCTTCTTGTTGAGGGTCGCCACCGGCGTCAGGGCCACCTTGGGCGCTGGCGCGGCGGCGGGCGCAGTCGCGGCAGGGGGGGGCGTCACCTTGGCAACAGGCGCCGCGCTCTGTGTCTGTGCCGCCGCCCCAGTCGGGGCCGCACGGGAACTCCCGCCGACCAGCTCGTCCACCACAGCCGTTGGCAGGGCACCGCTGACGTTGGGCTGTGTCATCAATTTCTCAACCACTTCGTCTGAGATGACGACCCGGCGCCCCTCATAATTGCTCGACTCGGTGGTGACCGTCTCGCTCTCGACCTTCTTGGGCAAGGTCTTGGCATCGGGTTGCCAATCCCGGGCAACCTGGTTGCTTGAAGAGCTGGCATCGGCGCCACTGCTCGCCTGGGCCCCGCTCGCCGCACCGACATTCAGCGGATCGGTGGCGACGGGGTCGGGCAATGCCATCCCCTGGGACGAGGTCTGGGGTTGCTCCTTGCCTGCCTCCTCGAACAGAGGGAGATAGCTCAGGGCCAGCAAACCTGCGGCCGCCAGGGCCAGCACGGTCGCAATCTTCTTGACGGGCCACTCGGCCTGACGTTTCTTGGGCCTTCTGTCGGTCATGACATCCTCCAATGACTGCATGATGGCGGACGGGTGTCCCCCCGCCCCCTTCAGGATCTCTTCCACTTTCGGCTTGGGCAAGAGGGCCGCCGGGATCTTCAGCTCCTTGGCCTTCTCATACAGGAAGATGCGTTGCTCAGGCGCGCTCAGTGGCGCGACTTCCAGCTCGAGCGCGGGCATGGCCCGCCCCTTGAGGGCACTCTTCTGATCGCGACACCAGACGTCACTGCCCGAGAGCAGGATGGCCAGTTTATGGGGAGAGGCCAGGGTATCGTTGTGGCGACAGAGCGCCCACAGCTCCCCCACCAGTTCGGCGGGCAGGGTGTCGGCGCGCTCGATCATGAGCAGCAGGGTGGAAGGCTTGCCCTCCAGCATGCGGAAGAAGCTGTCGGCCAGTGCATCCTGCGCATTGAACAGGGGGCGCGCCACCACCTGCTGAAGCAGCAACTGGCGCACGTCCGCCATCTTCATGGCCGGGCTGCCGATGAGGCTCACCACCCGAACAGTGTCAGGCAGTTGGGCAAGCAGGGATTCACACAGGGTGCCACGGCCGCTGCCGGGCTTGCCTGAGAGAAAAATATAGGGGTGATTGAACTCAATCAGGTGCAGCAGCCGGTCAACCAGCTGCCGCTGGGAAGGCAATTTCAGCAATTTGTTATTGGTCACGACCAGACTCGATCACCGCCATCAGCTGCGCATCCGTCACATCGGCCACCACCTGGGCCTGCCCAATCCCGACTGGCAACACCAGCCGCAGCTTGCCTTCCAGCACCTTCTTGTCACGGCGCATGTGGCGAATGAAGGCGGCAAAGTCCATCTCGGGCGGCGCCAGCACCGGCAGGTCCGCCGCCAGCAGCAGGTCGCGGACTCGTGCAACCTCTTGCACCGTCATGTCGCCACGGGCCAGGGCCGTTTCGGCCGCCAGCATCATGCCTGCCGCCACCGCTTCCCCATGGAGCCAGTTGCCATAGCCCTTCTCGGCCTCGATGGCATGGCCGAAGGTGTGACCCAGGTTCAGCAGGGCGCGCACGCCATGCTCGGTCTCGTCCTGACCGACCACGTCGGCCTTGATTTCACAGCAACGGCGAATGGCGTAAGAAAGGGCTTCGGCGTCAAGGCGTTGCAGCCGCGCCATGTTGACTTCGAGCCAGGAGAAGAAGGCCGCATCCCAGATGATGCCGTACTTGATCACCTCGGCCATGCCGGCGGCAAATTCCCGCGCAGGCAGGGTCTTGAGGCAGTCGGTGTCGATGATCACATGCTTGGGCTGATAAAAGGCGCCCACCATGTTTTTGCCAAGAGGGTGGTTGACGGCGGTCTTGCCGCCGACGGAGGAGTCAACCTGGGAAAGCAGTGTGGTAGGCACCTGAATGAACGGAATGCCTCGTTGATAGCTTGCCGCAGCAAAGCCGACAACGTCGCCTATCACGCCGCCCCCCAGGGCGATGAGGGTGGTGTCACGACCATGACTGGTTTCCAGCAGAGCAGACATGATCCGCTCGAAGGTAGCCAGGGTCTTGTAGGCCTCGCCATCCGGCAGTATCAGGTGTTCAACCTGAAAACCGGGAAGCAACTGAATGATCTGCTCAAGATACAAGGGGGCGACGACTGTGTTGGTCACTATCATGACCCGCTTGCCCTTGATCGTCTGCGCCAGCACCTCGGGGCGTTGCAACAGACCAGCAGCTATCTCAATCGGGTAGCTGCGCTCACCCAGTTCGACCTTCAACCTTTCCATGGACGTCCTCTATTGATTACATACCAATCAACTTAACGATTTGATTAGCTACAACTTTTGCACTTTGATCATCCGTCTGGATGACAAAGTCTGCGACTTCTTCATACAGGGCGTTGCGCTCGAGGGCCAGACGCTCCAGCACTTCGCGGGGCGGCTCTTCGGTTTGCAACAAGGGGCGACGCTTGTCTCTCTGGGTACGCGCCAGTTGCTTTTCAATGGTGGTTTCGAGGTAGACCACGATGCCGCGCGCAGAGAGTTTGTTGCGGGTTTCACGGCTCTTGATGGCGCCGCCGCCCGTTGCCAGCACGATACCCTGCTGCTCGGCGAGTTCACCGATCACCTTCTCTTCGCGGATCCGGAAACCCTCTTCGCCTTCAACATCGAACACCCAGCCGATATCGGCACCACTGCGGCGCTCAATCTCATGATCTGAGTCGAAAAACTCCATGTGCAGTTGTTCTGCCAGATGTCTACCTATGGTGCTCTTGCCCGCACCCATGGGACCTATCAGGAAAATATTGCGTTTCTCAGCCATGTCTTTTCGTTAGTAATTACAAACTGTATGGCCCCGGTAACTACTCGACCGGGGTACCTATGAACCTTATCTTGCGATGGATCAGGAGGGGGATTATCTCAATAGAAACCAGGACTGGCAACCGCAGCCCTTACGCCCCAGCCTCATCGGGGCGTAAGGTTATATGTGTTTTACCCTCACATGTAAAGTTTTCAGAGGGCGTCGGTGACTATCCTCGGGGTCACGAAGATCAGCAGTTCACGCTTCTTGTTCTCGCTGGTGGTTTTCTTGAACAGGTAACCCAGACCGGGAATATCCCCCAGCAGCGGCACCTTGCTGACGTCGCTCTTGATGGTCTGCTGATAGATGCCGCCCAGCACCAGGGTCTCGCCGTTGTTGACCAGCACCTGGGTGGTGATGGACTGGGCGTTGATGGAGACCGCATCCCCGGTACCAGTCGGGACGGTTTCCCCCTTGGTATCCTGGGTCACGGTCAAATCCAGAATGACCCTGTTGTCCGGGGTGATCTGTGGCGTGACCTTGAGACTCAGCACCGCCTTCTTGAAGGTGACCGAGGTCGCCCCACTGGACGAAGACTCCACATAGGGGATCTCTGTCCCCTGCTCGATCAGGGCTGGCTTCTGGTTCGCCGTGGTGACGCGAGGGCTCGCAATGATCTCGGCCTTGCTCTCCTTTTCAAGGGCGGAGAGTTCGAGATCCAGCAGAGTGCCATTGGCCAGACGAGCGACCTGGAAGGCCAGGGTACCGGCGGCATTGGTCACCGGCAGGTTGACGTTGAGCCTGTCTTCCACGCCGGGGCGAGTGATGGTGGAACTGCCATCATTATTGCCGGCGCCATCATTGCCCTCTATGGTGCCCGAGGTGCCGTTGCCATGGCCATCCGTCTTGGTCACCCCCCAACGCACCCCCAGGGCCTCATCGAAGCCGTCGTCTATGGTCACCATACGCGCCTCGATCACCACCTGCTTGACCGGGATATCGAGGATGTCCAGCATCCGCTTGACGTTGCCGATGACATCCGCCGTGTCCTTGACCACCAGCACGTTGGTGCGTTCATCCACGCTCACCGCCCCTCTGGGAGAGAGCAGCTTGGTGCTCTCGGAAGAGAGCAGGGCCGCAACTTCGGATGCCTTGGCATAGTTGATCTGCAGATACTCGGTGTAGAGCGGCGCGAGATCGGCTACCTGATTGCGGCTCTCCAGCTGCTGTTTCTCTCGTGCGGCAATCTCCTCTGCCGGGGCCACCAGCAGGATGTTGTTGTCCAGCCGCTTGTCGAGCCCTCTGACCTTGAGGATGATGTCGAGCGCCTGCTCCCAGGGCACACCATCGAGACGCAGCGTGATATTGCCGGAGACGGAATCCGTGGTCACCAGATTGAGATTATTGAAGTCGGCGATGATCTGCAGCACTGTCCGAACAGGAATATCCTGGAAGTTCAACGAGATTGGCTTGCCCTGATATTGTTTCGCTGTCGTGGTCGCGACCCGCTTCTTCACCTCTATGATGAACATCTTGTCGGCCTGGTCGTAGCGATAATCAAACTGGCCATTGACCGAGAGCTCAAACAGGGTGTCATTGCCCTGGCGGAACACCTCCACCTGGGAGACCGGGGTCGCAAAATCCTGCACATTGATGAGATTCAGTTGATCATCCGGGATCCGGGTACCGTGGAACTTGGCGAGCACCTTCTGGCCGCGGCTGCTCACATCCACTGCCGCCGAGCTGTTGTCCAGGGTCACCAGAAACTCCCCCTGTCCCTCCTTGCCACGGCGAAAATCCACCCCCTTGACCGAGTTGAAATAAGCACCGCCTGTATTCGCCTGCGAGACGGACAACACGGGTTTGCTGGCAGCAACAGGGGCGGGAGCCGCCACGGGAGAGGAGACAGCCGCGGGCTGGTACTGAGACTGGTTCTGGGCGACCCGCTGGGTATCAATCAGCGCAGACTGGGTAACAGGCTGGCTCCTGACAAGGGCCGACGGGCTGGCAGTTGGAGAGACCGTCGTCGCAGCCACCGGCTGGCCGGCCTTCTCTCCCAATGACACCAGCAATTTGTTGCCCTGTTGATGGACCTGATAAGGGGTCAGCTGATCGAGCGCTATCTTGATATCCAGCCCCTCTCCCTTGCCCTCCACCTTGAGGTTGTCCACCCCCTGCTGCTTGATGGGCAGCGGGTTGACCGTCAGCGCCCCTATGGCGCCCGGCACGTGCAACAGGAGCTGATTGGGTTCATACGACAGTCTGTCGGTAAATCCGCTCACTGGCTCGCTGAAGCTCAGCTCCAGCAAGAGTTGATCGGCCAGCAGCGGATTCACCTTGACCTCCTGCAACGCCGGCACCGCCCACACCTGAGTGCATACGCCCAGCCACAGCAGCGCCACCCCCCCCATCCTTCTTATTGTTGTTCTCATCTCTGCTCATCCCTGATCATAGTTTTGCGTCGAGATTGGCCATGGCCAGCTGAGTTTCTCGGGTGACCCAGCATCCTTTGCCATCCGGTACCGTTTCCATCAAGTCAACATGGGTATTCGTTATCTTGATGACTCTTCCCTGATCCAGCCCCATGTACTGATTGAGCCCCACACGCACGGCTTGCCCGTCCGGGGTCCTGATCAGTGCCCACAACTGTCCCTGTTTGCCGATGGATCCCTTCATGCTCAAACTGGCCAGCGAGTAGCGCTCCAGCACCTCCTTCTCCCGACTGGCCACTATCTGGGCACAGTCCGGCTTGGTCTTGGCATCCACCCTGGAGCTGGTCTCTGGTTGCGGTTCAATGAAGGGGCTACGTTGATCACTGCGCTGATAGGCCATGGGGGAGAATGGTTTTATCTCCGGCAAGGGCTCGATCGGGATGGGTTTCCTCGCCTTGGTTTGTTGTACGTACTCGTCCATGTCCTCCTGTCCGCCACAGGCCGTCAACAACAGCACCGGCAAGAGGAGTCCGATCACTCTCATGCTCATGGCTTCTGCTCCAGGGTTTTACCGTTGTACTTGTAAGTCTTGGCCTGCATGGACATGCCTATCAACTCGTCCTGGCCCCGGCCTTGATTGAGCTGAAACGACTCCAGGATCACGATGCGCGGCAACGCGGCCATGTCTGCCGTGAACTTGCCGAGCTCGTGATAGGTGCCCACCACCTCGATGCGCATGGGCAGTTCGGTCGAGAATTCGTGTTTGACCTCTGCCTCCCAGTTGATCCTGTTCAATTTGAGCCCGTTATCGGTGGCGATGAAGCTGATGTCATCCAGCAGCCCCGCCACCTCATGGGTATTGGGCAACTGCTTGAGCTGGGTATCCACCAAATGTTCAAGCTGCACCATCTGCTTCCTGTACGCCTCCAGGTTGGCGGCCAGCATGGCCTTGCTCTCGAATTGGGCCTTCAGCTCCTGTTCTTTAGCGGCTTCTTGCCGCAAGGCTGTCAGGGAGTTGGCAATCACATAGTAGTAAATGGCGCCACCCAGCAGGGCACAGCAAAACAGTATGAAGATCCCCTTGGCAACTTTCGGCCAACGCGCGATGTCATTGAGATCCAGGTCATTGAGCTGTTGCAGGTTCATTGTTGCCCCTTAGTCGCGACCGGAGCGACGCCGGCAATCTGGAACATCATGGAGAACTGGCTGAGGGCCACGGGCGCCACGTCTGCCGTGAAGATGGTGCTGAGCTGAGACTGTCCCAGCCAGCCAGACCCATCGATGCGTCTCATCATGCTGGCAACCCGGCCATAGGCTTCGGCCTTGCCGTTGACATCGATTCTGTTGGCCTGCAAGGCCAGGGTATTGAGATAGACCCCATTGGGCACCAGTACGGGTAACTGATTGAACAGGCGTACCGGTATGTTACGCCTTGTCTGCAACTGCTCGATAAGCTGCATCCGATCGATCAGCTCCTTGCGGCGCTCCTTGAGCAGCCGGATCTCGCCGAGCTGGGTATCGAGTGTGGCCATCTCCTGCTGCAGACGCTGGTTGCGCTGCTGCTGATACCCGATCTGCTGCTGCACCAGCCAGTCGACGGCAAAGGCTAGGGAGGCGGTGGCCGCCAGAAAAAGGCCGATCATGATGCCAAACTGCTTCTTCTGGCGCTGGGCCCTGGCCAGCCGCCAGGGCAGGAGGTTTATATTTGACATGGTGTGAAGCTCCGCAGTGCCAGACCGAATGCCGCCATGTATTTGGCCCCATGGATGAGGCCTCCTTCCCCCCTGGGCTTGCCAAACAAGGCGAAGGGGTCGGGATGCAGCACTTCACAGTTGAGCTCGCTGCCTAGCTGCCCGACGAGACCTGGCAGCAGACTGCCCCCTCCCGTCAGCACCAGTTTTGACAACTCCTTGTTGCCGGACGAGCTGCAAAAGAGCTGCACATTGCGCCTGACCTGCAACACCAACGTGCTGAGGTGGGGCAACAACACATCCACCTCATGGTCGGCAGGCAAGCTGCCCTGAACCTTGGCAAGCTCCGCCTCTTCCAGGCTCATGCTGTAAAAAGAGGCCAGGGCCTGGCTGTATTGATCGCCACCGAAGTTCTGCAGGCGGGAATAGACGACCTCCCCCCTGAGCAGGGCGGCAAAGGTCATGGCACTGGCGCCTATATCGACGATGCCGACCGGCTTGTCCCAGGTTTGCAGCTCGGGCAGACAGGCCAGCACGGCACGTCCCAGCGCATGGGCCCCCACGTCCACCACCATGGTATTCATGCCAGCCTCCGTCAGCGCACTGACCCGGCCGTTGACGCTCTCGGTGCGCGCCGCGCTCAGCAGCACTTCCTGGCGGCTCTCGTCGGCCGTCAGACCGAGGATCTCGAAATCCAGGCTGACCTCATCGAGGGGGAAGGGAATGAGCTGTTCTGCCTCCAGGTGAACCTGGTTCTCCAGCTCGTTCTCGTTGATGTTGGCATCAACCTGAATGACCTTGGTGATGACATTGGAGCCTGTCACGGCCGTGGCCACCTGCTGACAATCCCCTTGAATGAGCCGCTTGAGCGACTTGAGGGACTGGCTGACCCGTTCAATGTCCTGCAGTTGATAATCGACCAGGGTGCCCTTGGGCATGGGGATCTCGGCAACCGATTCGAGATGCACCTTGCCAGGACGTCCGCTGAGGGTGACGGCCTTGATGGTTTGACTGCCAAAATCAATGCCCGCCAAGGAGAGGAGGGATCCCTTACTTAATAGCCCAAACATATACACATCCATGCGTTATTGGGTTTTAGGACTTATTGTAGGACAGCGCATCACGAGGTGATGACTTAACTCAATATAATGCTCTAACTATCAATGTCATAAAGTTTATGTCAAAAGTTGACGCTGCTCTCCTTTCGGCCTTGATTGCGGCCCCCTTGGTAATTGCGTCCTGGAATGCTACCCTCCCGCCTCTTCTCGAGGTCGATGTCCCCGGACAGGAAAACCTCGAATCCGCGAGGGTAAAAAGGCTATACTCTGCGCCCGTTGGCTAATTTTAAGACGATTGGTAGTTCTTCCATGCTGAAATGGCTCGTTCGCCTGTTTATTGTCATGATGCTGGGTGCAGTGCTGGGTGTTGCCAGCCTCATCGGCATCTACTTCTACATCAAGCCCCAGTTGCCGGATGTGAGCGCCCTGCGCGATGTCAAACTGGCCACCCCGATGAAGGTGTACAGCCGGGATGGGGAGTTGATCTCCCAATTTGGCGAAATTCGTCGTATCCCGTTGCGGCTGGATGAAATTCCCCAGTCCATGATAGATGCCGTGCTCGCCACCGAAGATGCCCGCTTCTATGAGCACCCGGGCATAGACCCCATCGGCATCATCCGGGCCGCCACCGTCTGGGCCGTCTCCGGCCAGGCCCGCCAGGGCGCCAGTACCATCACCCAGCAGGTTGCGCGCAACTTCTTCCTGAGCAACGAGAAGACTCTGGTGCGCAAGATAAAGGAAGTCTTCCTGGCCTGGCGCATAGAGCAGAATCTCTCCAAGGATGAGATCCTCACCCTTTATCTCAACAAGATCCCCCTGGGTTACCGGGCATTCGGGGTCGGCGCCGCCGCCCAGGTCTACTTTGGCAAAGACGTCAAGGATCTGACCCTGGACGAGATAGCCATCATAGCCGGGCTGCCAAAGGCCCCCTCCATGCTGAACCCCATACGTTCGCCGGAGCGCGCCTTTGCACGCCGCAACGTGGTGCTGGGCCGCATGCTGGAGACCGGCAAGATCACCCAGGCCCAGTTTGACGAGGCCTCCAAGATGCCGGTCAAGGCCCGTTATCACGGTGCCGAGACGACCCTCAATGCACCTTACCTGAGCGAGATGGTGCGCCAGAAGATGGTGGAGCAGTTTGGTGAAGATGCCTACACCATGGGGCTGCACGTCTACACCACTGTCACCGCCAAGCGCCAGCGCGCCGCCCACCAGGCGCTGCTGGACGGCGTCTTTGACTATGACACCCGCCACGGCTATCGCGGCCCGACCGCCCTGCTGTGGAAGGCCGGTGAAGCGGCCTGGGACTACGACCAGATCATGGCCCACCTGGCCAAGCAACCGACCTACCAACCCCTGATGGCGGCCGTGGTCACCAAGGTCGGTGACAAGAGCGCCACCCTGGTGCTGAAGAATGGCAAGCAGGCCGAACTCGGCTGGAACGGCATCAAGTGGGCCCGAACCTTCATCACCGACGATCGCCAGACCTATCCGCCTAAATCGGCACGGGACGTGCTGAAAGTCGGCGCCCAGATCTGGGTGCGGGAGAAAGGGGAAGAGCTGCTGCTCTCCCAGATCCCTGACGTCAATGCCGCTCTAGTCGCCATGAACCCGCAGGACGGTGCCATCGAGGCCCTGGTCGGCGGCTTCAGCTTCGAGATCTCCAAGTTCAACCGGGTCGATCAGGCTCGCCGCCAGGTCGGCTCCAACATCAAGCCCTTCCTCTATGCCACCGCGCTGGAGCAGGGCTATACCCTGGCGTCCCTCATCAACGACGCCCCGATCAACCAGTGGGATCCCGCCAAGGGCCCCATGTGGCAGCCCAAGAACTCGCCGGCCATCTATGAGGGCCCGACCACACTGCGCCTTGGCCTCGCCAAGTCCAAGAACGTGATGTCGGTCCGGCTGATGCGCGCCATCGGGCTGGATACCTATATCGATGGCCTGACCCGCTTCGGCTTCGCCCGCGAGCACATCTCCGCCAACGAATCCCTGGCCCTGGGGGCCGCAGAGTTCACCCCGCTGGAAGTGGTACGCGGCTACTCGGTGCTTGCCAATGGCGGCTTCCAGGTGACCCCTTACTTCATCACCGAAGTGACCGACAGCTTTGGCACTCCCCTGTATCAGGCCAATCCGGCCGCCGCCTGCCGCGACTGCGGTGTGCTGGCCGCCGCCGGGCTCGACAGCGCCGATGCCTACGCCAACACTGTCCCTGACTGGAAGGCCCAGTGCCCAATTGACCCTGTCGTACCCAACAACATGGCGCCCCAGACCATCAGTGCCCAGAGCGCCTTCCTGATCACCGACACCCTGACCACCGCCATCTGGGGTGGCAATGGCTGGCGTGGTACCGGCTGGCGCGCGGCCCGTGACCTCAAGCGTCACGACATCTCGGGCAAGACGGGGACCACCAACGAATCGAGGGATGCCTGGTTCTCCGGTTACACCCCGAATCTGGTGGCCACCTCCTGGATAGGGTTTGACAACCACCAGCGCGGTCTCGGCCGAGCCGAATTCGGTGGCGGCGCCGCCCAGCCCATCTGGATCGACTTCATGAAGACGGCCCTGCAGCAAGTGCCCGAGCGCAAGATGCCGGTCCCCGAAGGGATCATGCAGGTACGCATCGATCGGGAGACGGGTCTGCTGACCAACCGTGCCGATGGCGCCAGCATGGAGGAGTTCTTCAAGGAAGGAACTGAACCGACCCGCTATGCGAGCCAGCTCTCCGATGGCAATGAGGTCTACGGCGGCGATGGCTCCAGCAGCGATGGCCCCGTCTCCACCGACGACATCTTCTAAGCTGCCCGTTGAGGCAAAAAAAAACCGGCGCCCTGGCGCCGGTTTTTTTATCTGCCCCTCAGCCGAGCAGCCCCTTCATCAGGGCAGAGATGCGGGAGGCCAGTTCATTGAAGCAGGGGCGGCGCACCGAGTAGTGGCGATAGAGCAGGGAGATGGTGCGCCCCGGCACAGGATCTATCACAGGACGATAGCTGACGCCCCCCTCCTCGGCGTTGGCGGGCACCGCCAGCCTGGGCACCAGCGTCATGCCGCTGCCGGCCGCCACCATGTTGCGCAAGGTCTCGAGACTGGTGCCCTTGAAGCGCTGATCCTCGCCTATACCGGCGGCAAAACAGAAGCCCATCGCCTGATCCCGCAGGCAGTGACCGTCGGCCAGCATCAGCAACTTCTTGCCCTTGAGATTGCCAAGCGGCACCGCCCTGGCACTGGCTTCCGGATGATGCTGGGGCACCGCCAGCCACATGGGCTCCTGATAGAGAGGGATGGAACCAAAGCCGTCCATGCCCTCCAGCTCGGCGAGCACCAGACAATCCAGCTCCCCCTCCTCCAGCCGCTTGAGCAGCACCTGGGTCTGCTCCTCGTAGAGATAGAACTCCAGCTTGGGGAAGTGCTCCCGCAGATCCTGAATGATGTGGGGCAAGAGATAGGGGCCCACTGTGGGAATGAAGCCGATGTGGATCTCGCCGGACATGGGCTCGGCGAAGTGCTGGCCTATGCTCTTGAGCTCGCGCACCTCTTTGAGCACCTTGCGGGCCTGCAGGGCCATGGCATCGCCGGCCGGGGTAAACAACACCTTGCGGGAGGTGCGCTCGATCAGGATCACCCCCAGCTCATCTTCCAGCTTGCGCAGCTGGCCGCTCAGGGTCGGCTGGCTGACGAAGCAGCGCTCCGCCGCCTTGCGAAAATGTTTCTCCTCTTCCAGCGCTACCAGGTACTCGAGATCGCGAAGGTTCATAGGTACTGCATCCTGCCAATCTAAAGAGGCCGTTAGCATGCCCAAGAACGGTGCGGGGGACAAGGGAAGCCCGAAACGGGGAGTTGTCTCCCCTGCCCCACCAACCCGGTCTGCCCCGCTGCCCTGACCCCAGGGGCCGATGCGGCAAACCCGGGCATGGCCAGGATCAGGCCGCCATCAGGGCGGCGAGATGGCTCGCGAAGGCTTGCGGCTCCCCCAAGAATGAGGAGACGGGTAGCGGGATGAGGCTTCCCCCCCGCATCAGCCCGAGGGTCGGGAATCCCTGTCCGCCGAGCCGGCGCAGCCAGCCCTGGCTTTGGGCCAGATGCCCGGCGAGATCCACCTTCTGGCAGGTCTGGGCGAACGCCTTCGCCGTGATGCCCTGCTCCTGCGCCAGCAGCGCGAGACGGGCCTGATCGCCTACCCACTGACCGTCAAGGTAATGGGACTGCTGAATACGATGCAGCAGGCTCAAACCATCGCCCCCCAGTTCGGTGACCGCCAAGATGGCCCGGATGGGGGGCTCGGAGTCGAGGAAGAGACCGTCGCTGAGCAAGAGCTCGTTGAAGTAGCGCTCACCGAAAGGCTGGCCGGTCAGGGCCTGGATCCGCTCGTCATGGGGGCGGACATGGTCCCGCAGGGCCTGGCCCATCTGCTGGCGGCGCTGGCCCAGCCAGAGGCCACCCGCATGCAGCGCTATCTGCAAATCCGGGATCCCGGCCGCGGCCTCGAGCAGGGGGGCGGCGCCATAGCACCAGCCACAGAGGGGGTCATAGACATAGTGCAGTGTGGTGTCGTTCATCTGCGTGCTCCTCGGCAATTGATCAAAAAACCGGGCAATGAATGCCCGGCAAAAAAACACAGGGAAAAGGACTCAGGCCATTACCACTTCATCTCGCCCATGTTGACCTTGGCACCTATGGCCAGGCCATCGTCCACCGGCAGGGACGGGAACGCCTTCTTCAGGCCGTCGATCAGCTGATCGCTGTGCTTGGCGCTGGCCAGCGCCTGCTCGAAGCGCTGGACGTAGTCACGGGTAAAGGTCACGGCCTGGGTGCCCTTGGGCTCTGTCCCCAGGAAATGCCCCGGAATGACCCGCTCAGGCTGGAGGGCCAGCATGCCGTCGAGGGCCTGCATCCACTGTGCCCGCGCCGCCTTGGTCTGGCTGTCCGCCATCCAGACGTGCACCCCGCTGTATACCGGCACGCCGCCAAACGCCGTCTTGATGGAAGGAGCCCAGAGATAGGCACTCGGCGTGTTCATCTCCTTGATCTCGATCTTCTCGCCATCCAGGGTCAGGTGGGAGGCCGTCATCACCTGCGGCACTATCAGGCTCTTGGGTGCCTGCTCGGCGAGGATGGGGCCCCAATAGGCCAGCTTGGCATCCTTGGTCTGCTTGATGTGATCGACCACGTGCTGGCTGGCCAGGATCTTGACGTCGGGGAAGGCTGCCTTGATGGGTTCCAGCCCGAAGTAGAAGTCGGGATCCCCGCCGCTGATGTAGACGGTGGTCAGTCGCTTGCCGCTCTGCTTGATCAGATCCACCAGCGCCTGGCCGTCATTGACCCCGAACTGGGCGTCGATGAGGATGGCCTCCTTGTCGCCTGTCACCAGCTCGGAGGAGACGGGGAAGATGGCCTTGTCGCCGGGGTTGTAGACGGTCACTGTCAGGGGGCTCGCCAGGGCGGCGCCACCGAGCAGGGTGGTGGCCAGGGTCAAGGTGCGAAGTACTGTGTTCATGGGTATGCCTCGTGGGTAAGTGGTCATCGAATGGACACAGTTTATTGCAAACTTTTCAGCGCAAATACCGCATAATAAGCACATCACTGTTGCACAAATCGAGCATATAGAGGTGCTGAGCATGGATCGACTGACCGCATTGCGGGTCTTCGTCTGCGTGGTCGAACAGGGCAGCCTGAGCGGCGCCGGAGAGAAACTGGAGATGTCCCGCGCCATGGTGTCGCGCTATCTGGCCGAGCTGGAGCGCTGGATGGGGGCCAGATTGCTGCACCGCACCACCCGTCGGCTGAGCCTGACCGGGCCGGGGGAAGAGGCACTGAACCGGGCCAGGGCCATGCTGGCACTGGGGGAAGAGATGGAGCACCTGGCCATCCGCAGTGACGAGGCCCCCAAGGGGCAACTGCGCATCACCAGCAGCTACTCCCTCTCCGAAGCCCTGCTGGTCCAGGCAGCGGACGACTACCTGGCTCGCTACCCCGGGACGGCCATCGATATCCTGCTGCTGGACAGGACCGTCAACCTGGTGGAGGAGCGCATCGATCTCGCGGTGCGCATCACCAACGATCTGGATCCCAACCTGGTGGCCCGCCGCCTTGGCACCTGCCACTCGGTGGTGTGTGCCAGCCCCGCCTACCTGGCCCGTCATGCGCCGCCGCAGCAAGTGCAGGATCTGGCCCTGCACAACTGCCTCACCTACACCTATTTCGGCAAGAGCCTGTGGGAATTTCAGGGGCCCGATGGCCCCGAATCCGTGCCGGTGAGCGGCAACCTCAGCGCCAACATCTCCAACCTGCTGCTGGCGGCGACCCTGGATGGGGCGGGGATCAGCCTGCAGCCAGCCTACTCGGTGCAGGCCCACCTGGAGAGTGGCGCCCTGGTGCCTCTGCTGACCCAATGGCAGCCCAAGCAGCTCGGCGTCCATGCCGTCTATGGCACCCGCAAGCAGATGTCCCCCCTGCTGCGCAGCTTCCTCGACTTCCTGATCGCGCGCATGGCGGACGATCCCCTGTGGCAGGCCCGCTGAAGGCCCATGAAAAAGGGGCCTGTCGGCCCCTGTCATTCCTGTGTCGGCTTATGCCTCGAAGCCAAACGCCTTGACCGGCGACTCGCCGTCGTCGGCAGCCTCCTCGTCCACATAGATGTCCCGATAGGCGGCGTAGATGGAGTAGTTGATGGCCGGCAGCACCACCAGCAGACCCACCAGCATCAAAAGCGCACCAAAGAAAATCAGCACTGCCCCCAGCAGCCCCCACCAGAGGAAGGGCCACATGTTGCACATACAGCCCTTGAAACTGAGCCGGGCCGCCTGCCAGGCTCCCACGCCATGGAAGAAGATAAGGGCGGGGGCGAAGGTGATGGCCATCAGCACGGGCACCAGCAAGGCCAGCCCAAGCAACAGGCAGAGCAGAAACCCCTGCGCCTGTTCGGGCGTCAGGGTCAGGGTCTCCGGATCCTGGGAGAGCAGGCCGGTCAGGCCCCACTGATGCAGCATGAAGGCGCAGATGAGCAGTATCCCCATGAACAGAGCGAGCACCATCAGCCCCCCCAGCATCAGCGGGGTCAGCCGATGACGAAAACCGGAGAAGAAGTCGGCAAACTGCAGGGGGTGACCCTCATAGCCCCGACGGGCCACCGCCACCCAACCGGCCCCCCACACCATGTAGAGCAGCTGGGAGATGAAGCCCCCCGCCGGCAGCTGTTCCAGCAACATGCCCACCAGGAACCAGATCACTATCATGGCCACGCTGGCGCCCATGCCCTTGTTGAAGATGTCGAACCCGGTGCGGATCCAGATCCAGCCCTGCCCTATGGTGTGGCGTCTGGGTTCGCGGCGCAGGGCGCTGTCACTGTTCATCATTGACCTCGTCGAAAATAGGGGCAGAAAACCCTGTCATCAGGGCACGCTCACCGTGACCATGATGGTGCCCGTGTAAGCACCGGGGCGCACCACCTGACCCGGCAACCGGGTCGGATACAGCCTCACCTGATATTGGGTGTTGTGGCTGGCCGCCGAGTAGGGTACCGCGATGGCAGTATCAAATGGAATAGGGGTCAGCGTATCCTGCTCGACCATGCCCACCCCGACCCCGGCCAGGCTGGTGGTGACGAAGCGATTCTGGCTGCTGAGCGCCCCACCGAAGCTGTATTGCAGCGGCACCAGGTAGTCACTCGGGATCTGGCTGCAGGTCACGCTCACATTGACGCTGCGCGGGGCATAGCCCCTCGGGATCTCCCCCTCGACGAAGGCACTCTGCGCCACGGCGCCGAGATCGATAGGGATGCTGGTGCCGGCGGGGAACTGGCAGGTCGGCGTCGAGGTGACGCTGATGTTCATCGCCAGGGTGCTGAAGGCATTGACCGGGCTGGTGTCCGGTGCATTGGCTCGGCGCACGAAGAGGTGGGCGACGGTGCCGCTGAAGGTCTGGGTACCCGTGACCCCCTTGAGCAGTTTCAGGGTATAACGGCCGCCGTTAACATCAATCCCGCCCAAGGCCAGATTCAACAGGTTACCGATGCAGACGGCCAGCAACCCGCTGCTGGTCGCGTTGAAGGGTATAGTCCGATAATTCCCTGCCGCATTGAACTCGACTTTGAGGCCGAAATAGGGGTTGAGCTTGATAAGGGTCCCCAGAGGATCGGAGAGGGTCGGCAGGCTGGTGGTTCCCTGGTAATAGACTGTCATCAGCAGCCCCACCGAGATCCCGGTGCAATCACAGGTGGCCGTGCCCGTGGTCGAGAAGGAGGTGGGACCGCTGGTTCCCCCGGGCTGATAGAGACCGCTATCGGCGGTGATGGCGCCGGTCGCCACGAAGGGACTGGTGCACTGGCCATTGACGGCCTGCACCTCGCCTGGCCATGAAGCCGCCACCAGCAGGAGTGCCGCCAACAGCAAGGAAGGCAGGCCCAGGTTTCCGACGCCGTCACTCATCCCGCTCTCCTCCATGCCTGCCCAGAACAAATTCCTGCTCATGATAATTGCCATCGTCGTCTATCCAGCGCAGCCGCCCGCGGGCCCTCGCCGGTACGGCGCCCGCCATGGGAAGAGAGAGGGAACCGTAAGGCGGCAGCACCCCGCCCTCGCGCCAGGCGAGGAGCTGCCCGCTCAGCAGCACCTCGCTCAGGCTGATGTGAAAGGGGCCAGGATTGCTGACCCTGAGTCCGCCCCCCGCCTGCCCCTGCCAACCAAGCCGGCTAACCGCCTCGGCCGGGGAGCCCGCCAATCCGGCCGGCCGGTAGAACAGCTTGATGCGGGTGCGATAAGCCAGTTGCACGCTCGCCTGCGAGGCTTGCGTCTTGGGGGGCAGTCCGAGGACATTGAGCCAGAACAGGGACTCCCTGTCCCGGGGGAGCCGGCTCAGATCCGCGCCAAGGATGCGCAGCACCTGCCCCCTCTGCGGCCCCAGCCGCATCATGGGCGGCACCACCAGAAAGGGGGTCGAGACATCGGCCGGTCCCTGCTGCTCATTGCCGCCATCGACCCAGGCCTGCAGCAGGCTGGGCTCGTGGCCGTCGTTGCGTACCATCAGCCTGGCCTCGGTGCTCCCCTCATAGATCACCCGGGTACGCATCAGGTTCAGGGCGGCCTCGCTGCTTGAGCACCACAACAGAGAGCCCAGCGCCAGCCATGACAGCACGGCGTACCCTTCCTGGGCCCAGCGCCAGCCATGGCAATCAATGTTGTCTCTCATGAATTTGCTCCCGGAGTGAGGCAGCGGGCGGCGACCTGCTGATAGGGCATGGCAGGATCCGGCCGAGGGACCCGATAATCGAGCCGGCACCGCTCATCCCACTCCTTGCCCCACTGGACATGGAGGGTCCCCTGCTCACCACGCACGAAGATGAGCCCCCCCTGGCCGACCACGGCCACGGCGTCGCCGCGACCATCGACCACCTCGGCACCAAAGGGCGGCGCACTGCCATCCTGACGCACGGCCTTGAGCAGCAAGGGCTGACCGACATGGGTCTCATACGCCAGCTTGACGATGGCCCCCCGACGCGGGGCCACCATCTGGGCGCTGCCATCTATCTCCACATCCAGCGGCAAGCCGCCGGGATCCAGGCCTATGATGTTGGTGCGATAGGGGTTGAGCCCGGCCAGCACGGCATAGCCATCCCCATCCACCTCGCTGCCGATCCCGTGGCTGACCCTGGCCCCCTGGGCTCCCTTGGCTTCCACCAGCGCCATCGTTTCCCCTTGCGTCTGCCCCAGCACCCAGCCCTCCTCATGGACCAGCAGGGTCCCCTTGGCCGAGGCCACATACTGGGCGTAACCCTCCCCCTGACTGGTGCTCAACCCCAGCTGGGTGGCCGCCGTCTGATACTGCAGGTTGGCACCATAGCTCAGGGCCGAGTTGTCACTTCCCCGGCTCTGATTGCCATAGACGCCGTAATAGAAGCGCCCATCCCGGGAGCCCCCGTTGAGATCCAGCCTGGCGCTGGCACCCTGCCCCTCCTGATAGGAGAGGGTGCTGCCAAGACGCGGCGCCCCCAGTTTGTCCCCTATGGGGATGCTGAGGCTCAGCACGTATTGATCCCCCACCCCCTCCTCCAGGGAGTGGCTGGCCGACAGGGTCAGGCTGCCCCAGTCGAACCCCCTGTTGTAACCGAGCTGGAAACTGCTGCTCTCCCCCTGGCCCCCCCAGAAGTCGCGGCGAATGCCGTTGAAGTAGAGATCCCCCCACTCCCCCACCGGCTGGTTGATGTTGAGCTGGAAGCGATTGCGCTCCCGCTGCAACCTGTCCAGCGCCTGGGTCTGTATCGCCGCCACGTCGTTGAGGTCGAGATAGCCTTCGCTGGAGAAGCGATAGGCGGCCAGGGTGAAGTAGGTCTGGGTCCTCTCCATTTGCTTGCTGTAAGTGAGGCGATAGCTCTGACCGGCGAGGGAATCAGGCACGTTCGCACTGGCGGGCAACGCCCGCGCCCAGGAGCCGGTCACATCCAGAGCCAGGGCGCCGTAGTCCGAGCCCATGGCCGCGCCCCCCAGCAGGGCGCCGTAATCCTCGGCGGCTATGGTTCCGCCATACAGGGTCAGGGCATCCGAGAAGCCACGCCTGTAGGTGCCTTGCAGAAAATTCGGGCCATCGGGCCCCGCATCATTGCGATAGCGTCCCAGGGTCAGGCTGAAGCGAGAAGTGTCGTCTCGCAACATCTGCACCACGGAGGAGAACGGCAGGGTGAAGCTGCGCTCGCTGCCATCCGCCTCCGTGATGGTCACATCCAGATCACCGGCAAAGCTGGTGGCATAGAGATCGTCGATGGCAAAGGCGCCGGGGGCGACCTGGGTCTCATAGATGAGGGCGCTGCCCTGCCGTATGGTGACCCTGGCATTGCTCTGGGCCACCCCGCGCACCACGGGGGCAAAGCCCCGCTCGAAATCCGGCAGCATGGCGTCATCGCTGGCGAGCTGCACGCCGGTGAAGGGCACGCTGTCGAAGCTGTCGCCCGGGGTGAAGTACTCCCCCAGGGTCAGCTGGGCTTTGCGGGAGGTGACATCCCGCTGCGCATAGCTGTTGAGGGGTTGATAGCCGCCCCCCTGGTTGCCCTGCCAGGAGCCGTTGTGGCGCAGGCGCCAGGCACCTAGGTTAATGCCGGTGTTGAGGTTGATGCTGCTGCTCAATGGCTCCCCTATGCTCTCCTGTTCGCTGTAATAAAGGTTGGCGTTATAGCCGACGAAGGCCGCATTGATCCCCTGCACCCACTGCTCAGGCCCCACATAGTCACGTCTGATCTGACCGAGATAAGCCTGGGGCAGGCTGAGTGCGCCGCTCAGGCTGGCCAGATCGAAGGTGAAGCTGGCCCCCGGCACCAGGGCTCCCACCTCGATGCAGTCGCCCTGGAGTTGCTGCCGCACCGACGCCTGATTGGGGAGCTTGTCGACCAAGAGCCCCCACTGCGTCAGCTGATCAGGATGAAAGCAGAACAGGGGCGTCCCGGGCTCCTGCCCCGCTCTCACCTCCACCTGCTGGCTTATTCTCTCCTTGCCATTGATGGTGATGTCGAGCTGGTAGCGCCCGGGGGGGATGAAGTCGGCACGGGAGAAGCGGGCCAGGTCGATGTTGACCCCCAGGCTGTCGAGCAGGCGGCTGTCAAACTCGATGTCAGCGGGTGGACTGACCGCTTGCCCGGCCACCTCGTCCCCCATGGCAAGGGGGCACCAGAGAAACAGGGAGAGACAGCAACCGGCGTACCAGAGGGCGGTGGCATGAAGGCAGCAAGAGAGGGGCATTCTGGCTGTCACTGTATAGCTCCCCCTCAGCGCCGGCCTGTGCACCGGGAGCGCCGAACCCAGAGTCCAGCTCCGGCATCTTCCGGAATCAATTGAAGACGAATTGGCCCACCTCGCGGGCACCATAGTCGTTGAGCCAATAGAAGGTCACGGCCTTGGCATCGACGGCCCCGGACAGTTGCTCAAGGGGAAAATCGAAGCTGCCCCCCGGCGCCACCATGCCACCACTTGAGTTGCTGTAGCGCTTCGACGCCGTCGCCTGCAGCTCCAGATTGCTGATGCTGACGTGATAGAGGCTGGGGTTGCTGGCGCGCAATGCGTAACCGCTTCCCTGCCGGATCAGGCGCCAGCTCAACTGCCGGGCGGAGCGCTCGACATTGCCAGGCAGCCCGGATGGCCGGTAGAACATCTTGATCCGGGAGCGGAAGGCGAGCTGCACCAGATTCTGACCCGCCTGGGTCGACTTCACGCTCGGCGGCACCTCCAGCACGTTCAGCCAGAACACCGATTCGCGATCCTGGGGCAACCCCTGCCCCACGTAGGCCAGACGCAGGGACTGGCCACGCTGGGCCTCGATGCGGGTGATCGGAGGGGTTACCAGGAAGGGGAGCGCCTCGGCGCCGGGCCGGATGCGGCGATCGCCCGCATCTATCCACACCTGTACCAGCGAGGGGGTACTCCCCTTGTTGGTCAGCTCCAGGGTGACCTCACGGGCGTTGGCCGGGTAGATGACCCGGGTACCCGAGATCTGGACATGGCCCCAGGCCAGCCAAGGCAGGAGCGGCACGCACCAGAGCATGAGGCTCAGCCCCGCCCTGCGGGGCCTATGGATACGAAGCGCCTTCATGACTGAGCGCTCAGTGGTAGTCCAGGGAGTAGATGAGATCCGCCGAGACCAGACCGGCGCCGACGGCACCTGTGGCTATGTACTGGGCGCTGTAGTAGAGGGTGGCCCCCCCGGTGGCACTGAAGTTGACCAGCACGTTGTTGCCTGTGTTGGTTCTCAGATCGATGGGGGTGCTGTTGGCCGAGAGGATCTGCACCTCCACGTTCTGGGCCGGGTTCTTGCCGCCCGAGGCGACGGCCTTGTTGCTGAGGTTGCCCGTGGTCTGCTCCACCCCGATGTTTTCGAAGTAGGCCCGCACCGACCCCGTGGTCGGGCAGCTGGTGAGGGCGAGGTTGAAGCCTGTCGCCCCCGCGGTCTGGCCTATGCTGCCGAGCGCATTGGTGCTGACGGTCGGCAGGGTCACGGTCGCCGACGCCGTACCGCCATTGACCGCGATGGCACAGGTCCCGGCGGTCACCTCACCATTGATGGTAATGACCCCGTTGAAGGCGGCAACGGGTGCCGACATCCCCATGGTGAGTCCGAGTATCAAGAGAGCCTTCGTCTTCATCACAACCTCCACCTGTCCCTGGATGTCGCTGGCGACTGCTTTTCTCCTGCCAGTGCCTTACTGCCTGCCGCCATAGGTGCCATTCAAAGACACCTTTAGTGACATATTAGTAAATAGCACAGGATTCTCAATCCCGCCGCCGTACGACTCCCTTTCCGGCGCCATGGCCCGAGGTGACGGACAGCCGGGCAAGAATGTGGCATCATTTTCCCCCTTTTGATCTCACCGCCTTATTCGATGGAGCCACCATGCGCCGCCTGTTCTTCCTCCTTCTGCTGCTCGGCAGCGCCTCCCTTCATGCCGAACCCGGCTTCATCAGCCGCCTGCTCAACCACCCGGTGCAGGGGGGCGTGGCCGTGGTGCCGCTGGGGGATGGGCCCAAGGCGCCCGCCGCTCGCTATCTGGACAAACCTGTGCTGGTGGTGCGCGAAGAGGGGCGGCACTGGATTGCCATCGTCGGCATTCCGCTCAAGAGCCAGGCGGGCCCCCATCAGCTGCAGGTGAGCGATGGCCGCACCCTGGGTTTCACCGTCGGCAACAAGCACTATCGCGAGCAGCACATCAAGCTGAAGAACAGCCGCCAGGTCAATCCGCTGGCCGAGGACATGGCGCGCATCAACCGTGAGCTGGCCGAACAAAACAAGGCCTACCAGACCTTCAGTCCTATTCAGCCCAGCAACCTGCTGTTCGACAAGCCGGTCAACGGCCCCCTCTCCAGCCCCTTCGGGCTGCGCCGCTTCTTCAACGGCGAGGAGCGCAACCCCCACTCCGGCCTCGACTTCGCGGTCGGTGCCGGCACCCCCATCAAGGCACCGGCCGCCGGCAAGGTGATCCTGATCGGCAACTACTTCTTCAACGGCAATACGGTGTTCGTCGACCACGGCCAGGGGCTCATCAGCATGTTCTGCCACATGTCCAAAATCGACGTGACCCTGGGCCAGAGCCTGCCCCGCGGTGGCATCGTCGGCCGGGTCGGCGCCACCGGCCGCGCCACAGGTCCCCACATGCACTGGAACGTCAGCCTCAACGATGCCCGCGTCGACCCCGCCATCTTCATCGGCACCTTCAAGCCCTGATCCGGGCAGCACGAAACGACAAAAGCAGCCTGGGCTGCCTTTGTCGTTCATGGAGAGAGGGCGCTAATCACGGGGCTGCGGCATGCTGCCCGGCCTCCTTGCCCATGGCCCGCCACATCACCAGCACCAGCAAGGTGCTGCAAGTAGGCAGCGCCAGCCAGACCCCGGCCACCCCCCACAGGGAGGAGAAGCCCCACAGGAAACCGCCTATCAGTACCAGCTTGCCCCCGGTGAGCAGGGAGGCGATGCGGGCCCGGTTGATGGCCTGGAAGTAGGTCGCTCCCACCAGCAGCAGCCCCTCCATGGGCAGACCCCAGAAGTAGAGCCAGATGCCGAGGCTGGCCACCGGCAAGAGGGCCGCATTGTCCCCTGCAAACAGATAAACCACTGCCTCTGGCCACAGATAGAGCGGGATCATGCCGCACAGTGCCACCACCATAGTCACTCCTAACGCCAGGTTGCGCACCCGCAACACCCGCTGCCAGTTGCCCGCCCCGGCGTTGAAGCTGGCGATGGGCTGGATGCCCATGGCGATCCCCTCGAAGATGAGATAGAAGAAGGCCTCGCTGTAGCTGATGACCCCGTAGGCGGCCACGTGCAGGGAGCTGCCGACCGACAGCAGCGCCTTGTTGTGCAGCGCCAGCACCACAGACAGATAGAGGTACATCAGGAAGCTCGACACCCCGAGTCGCAGGGTCTCCCGCATCAGCCGCCAGTCCGGCACCAGGGTATCCAGGCGGATGCGCAGCTGGCTGCGCGGGGTGAAGAAGTGCCACAGGCACAGGCCCCCGGTCACCGCCTGGGAGAGCATGGTGGCGATGGCCGCCCCCGCCAGCCCCCAGGGGATCACCGCCATCAAGAGGTAGTCGAGCAACACGTTAAGCACGCCGCCCCCCACCAGGATCCAGGTGGTGAGGCCGGGTCGCCCGTCGTTGCGCAGCAGGGCGGTGAACGCCATGGAGAGCACGGCAAAGACCCCGAGCCAGGCGTACCACTGCAGATAGGCGAAACCGGCGTCAAAGATGACCCCCTCGGCCCCCATCCAGGTCAGCATCTCCTTGCCATACCGGATGCCGATGAAGGCGAGCACGGCGGAGGCGATGAGTACCATCACCAGCGCATTGCCGACTATGTGACGCGCCTTTGCCTGCTCCCCCTTGCCCAGATAAAACGAGGCGAGCGACGAGGAGCCCATGCCGATCAGCGCCCCCACCGCATAGAGCACGGCGCAGATGGGGTAGGCCAGCATCATGCCCGCCAGGCCGTCCTGGCCCAGGATATGACCGACGAAGATGCCGTCTATGGTGACATAGACGCCGGTGACCAGCATGGCGGCCACCGTCGGGGTGACGTAACGCAGGAAGAGGCGAGAGAGGGGGGCCGTGCCCAGATCGACAGTGGACATAAATTGCTCAAGGGAGGGGAACGGCCAGAATAATAGCCAAACAAGACCCGGATCACCCGTTATTTATGTTGCAGATCATTAATGTGGAAGGCTTTACCCACCCCTGCCCCTGCTTTAGGCTAAGGCGACTTCTCATGAACGGAAACGTGCGCCATGTTGCAACGCCTGCTCTGCCTGATGCTCTGTCTCAGCCTGCTCCCCTTCTCCGCTGCCCAGGCCGATGATGCCGTCACTCAGGTGGAAGAGTTGCTGCAAAGCGTCCCCAAGACCGACAGCCCCGAGAACCAGCAACTGCGGGAGAGCTATCAGCAGGCGCTGCAGTATGCCCGGGATGCCCAGCGCTATCGGGAGCAGGGCAAGGCCTATCAGCAGATCCTCATCGACTACCCCAAGGAGTCGGCCCGCCTCAAGGAGAGCCTGCACAACTATCAGCCCCAGTCCCGCCCGCCCCTCTCCTCCCTCAAAGAAGAGGCACTGCGCCAGGCCATTGGCCTGAGCAGCAACCGCCAGATCAACCTGCGCAAGGAGCGTCAGGCGGTGACCGACAGCCTCAACCAGCTGGAGAGCACGGGCCAGGAGTACCATGTGCGGGTCGATGAGCTGCGCAAGCAGTTGCTGCAGACCCGCTCCCAGCTCGATCGCTTGAGCTTCAGCAACGAGTCGGATCGCCTGCAGGAGGCCCAGCAACTGGCCACCCGCCTCAAGGAGCAGAGCCTCTCTGACCGGATCCAGATGCTGGAGCTGGAGCAGCTCTCCGCCCAGCAGCGCAACGATCTCGGCAAACTCAGGCTGCAGGAGCTCAATCTCGCCATCACAGACGAAGATGAGTGGCAGAACAGCCTGCTCAACCAGCAAAACCAGCTGCGGCGGGAAAAAACGGAGCAGGCGCTGGCGGAAAGCGAGCGGCTGCGCCGGCAGCTCACCTCGGATCTGCCCCTGCTGCAGGAGCAGCAACAGCAGAACCAGGCGCTCTCCCTGCAACTCGGCGCCCTGGAAGATCAGATAGAACGGGTACAGGACGAGCAGCGCGGCATCGACACCTCACTGTCAGGACTGAACGATCTGGTCAACTCGGTGCGCGAGCAACTGGAATGGCTGCAGATAAGCAACGCCTACGGCGAAAACCTGCGCAGCAAGCTGGCCGATCTGCCGAACTACTTCCCCCTGGAGAAGCTGGAGTCCGACATCGTCAAGGCGCGCATGGCGAAGTACCAGTACGAGACAGAGCAGGATGCCTTGAAGGATACAGTGCAGATCCGCAACAACCTGCTCAGCGGGGATGAGATCACCCTGGACAGGGCCCAGCAGGCCGTGCTCGACAACCTGCTCAAGGCCAGACGACAACTGCTGACCCGGCTCAACGACGCCTCAGATACCCTCATTCAGGAGCAGACCCGGCTCAAGCTGCTCTACAGCCGTCAGAACAGCAAGATCGACGAGATCCGCGAGATCAGCGCCAGCCACCTGTTCTGGATGCCGGACGTGCGCCCGCTCACCCCGGCCGTCCTGCTCGGCGTGCCCACCGCGCTGAGCCTGCTGCTCGATCCCGTCAACTGGCTGCAACTGCCCAGGGCCATAGTGGAGAACAACCCCATGACCCTGACCCTGGCGGGGCTCGGTCTGCTGGTGCTGGCCTGGTGCTGGGCCAAGCTGGGGCGCCACCTGGTGCAGTACAGCCACTACATAGCCCCGCGCATCGGCAAGGTGACTCAGGACAAGTTCAGCCTCACCAGCCGGCTGCTGGTGCGCTCCCTGCTCGCGGCACTGCCGCTGCCCGCCATGGTGCTGATGATGCGCGGCCTGCTGGACGGCGCCTGGCAATACCCCTTCGCGGTGGCCGTGGCCCGGGGCCTTGGCGAGATCTGGTTCCTGCTGCTGGCGCTGCTGGTCGCCCGCCATCTGACCCTGGAGAAGGGGATCCTGATCCTCCATTTCCGCTGGCCGAAAGAGCCGGTGCAGCGGGTCTGGGGCCAGTTCCGCACCCTGCTGCTGGTGCTGATCCCCAGCTTCTTCGTGCAGGGCATGGCCAACAGCTATCAGGAGCACGCCTTCTACGACTCCCTGGGTCGCCTCGCCTTCATCGTCGGCGCCCTCTGGCTGCTGCTGTTCTTCGCCCGCCTCAACCGGGAGAAGCTGCCGCTCACCTGGGGCCAGGCGGACATGACCAAGCCCCACCTGCTGCACCACTTCATCTGGAACAGCCTGATGCTGGCCCCCCTGCTGGCGGTGCTGGGCTCCCTGTTTGGCTACTTCTACACCTCCCGCATCCTGCTGCGCCAGCTGGAGCTGAGCCTGCTGGCGGGACTCGGCTGCCTGCTGGTCTACTACCTGGCCCATCGCTGGATGCTGATTCAGCGCCGCCGCCTCGCCTTCGATCGCGCCAAGAGCAAGCGGGCCGAGATCCTGGCCCAACGGGAGCGTGACGAGGACGATCTCAGCTCCGAGATCCCGGACGTGGTGGAGGAGCCCGAGCTGGATCTGGACACCATCAGCGCCCAGTCGCTGGGGCTGGTGCGCACCCTGCTGATGCTGGGCTTCACCATGCTGGTGGTGGTGCAATGGTCGGATCTCAACTCGGCCTTCAGCTTCCTCAGCAGCATCGAGGTGTGGCAGGTGAGCAGCAAGGTGGCCGGCATAGAGCAGCTCTCCGCCATCACCTTGCAGGATCTGATGCTGACCGCCTTCGCCTTCATCCTGACCGTGGTCACCGCCCGCAACCTGCCGGGGCTGATGGAGCTCACCCTGCTCCAGCACCTGAGCCTCTCCCCCGGCACCGGCTTCGCCCTGACCACGGTCAGCAAGTATCTGGTGATCCTCATCGGCGCCCTCACCGGCTTCTCCATGCTCGGCATCGACTGGTCCAAGACCCAGTGGCTGGTGGCGGCGCTCTCGGTGGGTCTGGGCTTCGGTCTGCAGGAGATCTTCGCGAACTTCGTCTCCGGCCTCATCATACTGTTCGAGAAGCCGATCCGGCTCGGCGATACCGTCACCATTCGCGATCTGACCGGCACAGTCACCAAGATCAAGACCCGCGCCACCACTATCGTGGACTGGGACAGGAAGGAGATCATAGTCCCCAACAAGGCCTTCATCACCGAGCAGTTCATCAACTGGTCCCTGTCCGATGCCATCACCCGGGTCAAGCTGCGCATCCGCATCGGCCTGACTCAGGAGCCCAAGCGGGTACAGCAGCTGCTGGAGCAGTGCGTACAGGAGTCCACCCTGGTGCTGGATACCCCCACCCCCGAGGTGTTCCTGATCGAGTTCACCGACTCGGCCCTCATCTACGAGATCCGGCTCTATGTAAACAACATGGATCACCGTATGCCGATCACTCATGAAGTCCATTCGCTGATCCTGGAGAAACTCAACCAGCTCGGCATGCCTCTGCCCCACCAGCAGATCGATATCAGGATGAGTCGGGGCTAAACCCAGACAACACAGGAGCCAATCATGCAGATCATTGCCCATCGCGGTGCCAGCAAGCTGGCGCCGGAGAACACCCTCAAGGCGATGGAGATAGCCATCGCACTCGGAGTCGGCGCCATCGAGCTCGACGTGCAGCAGGCAGACGGCGAGCTCTGGGTCTTCCACGACCGGCGGCTGGAGCGTTGCACCGACGGCCACGGGGTGCTGACCGAGCAGTCACGGGACTATCTGGCGAGCCTGGATGCGGGTGACGGGGAGCGGATCCCGACCCTGTGGCAGGTAATGAGCCTGATTGCCGGGCGCTGCGAGCTGCATATAGAGCTCAAGGGGGCGCACACCGCCGAGCCGGTGGCGGCCCTGACCCGGCGGGCAGAGCGCGAGCTCGGCTTCACCCCGGCCCACTGGGTCGTCTCCTCCTTTCACCATCCCGAGCTGGCGCACTTCGCCCGGCTGCGGCCGGATCTGCGCCTCGGGGCCCTGACCGCCAGCCTGCCGCTGCACGGTGCCCGCTTCGCCGAAGAGCTGGGTGCCTGGTCGCTCAATTGCGACGTGGATTTTGTCGACGCCGGGCTGGTGGCGGATGCCCATAGTCGTGGGCTCAAGATCCTGGTCTACACGGTCGACGAGTTGAGTGATGGGGCTGCATTGGCGGCCATGGGTGTCGATGGCATCTTTACCAACCGACCAGATCGATTCAGCTGAGTATCGGCGCGGCCTGGCGGCCCATCAGGAGGTGAAAAAAGATCGAAAATTTCCTGTGCACCGGGATACATAAAGTCCACTTTCAGCCGATACAGAGTTGGCTCATAACAATAACAAACACCACACGGATCTCAGACTGACGCTCACAAGGATGTAAACATGAATCTATCCATCAAGAACAAGCTGGTCCTCGCCATCGGGGCCATTATCCTGGTCATCTCCAGCCTGCAGGTCTGGTACAACACCACCCAGCTGCGCAGCGAAACACAGCGGCTGATCTGGAGCTTCATCGACGACAGCTCCATCGCCAACGTCAAGGGCATCTCCCGCTGGCTCGATGCGCGCATCGGCCTGGTCACCGCCACCAAGGAAGCCTTCACCAAGGAGGATGAGCCCCTCAGCCACCTGGCCCAGTCCATGAACGCAGGCAACTTCGACCTCGTCTATGTGGGCACCAAGGATGGCCGGATGATCCAGAGCAAGCAGACCAACCTGCCCGCTGGCTATGATCCGCGCCAGCGTCCCTGGTACAAGGACGCCATGGCGGCCGGCAAGCTCGCCATCACGGCCCCCTATGCCGATGCCTCGTCTGGCAACCTCATCATCACCATCGCCGAGCCCTTCAGCCGTGGCAACACCGACGGTGTCATCGCCGGTGACGTCTCCATCGACGGCCTGGTGCGCGACGTGCTGGCCATCAATTCGGAAGGTACCTACGCCATCCTGGTGGACAGCAACGGCACCATCATAGCCCACCCGGACAAGGCACTGACCCTCAAGCCCGCCACCGCCCTCTCCTCCGAGCTGACGGCGGCCAAGGTCAACGAACTGGCCCATGACAACACCATCTCCGAGATGGATATCAGCGGCAAGGCGAGCGTGTTCGACCTCACCGAGATCCCCAACACCAACTGGTATTTCGGCATAGTGGTGGACAAGGCGGTCGCCTACCAGTCCGTCTCCCGCATGGTCACCTCAGCCCTGCTGCAAGGTCTGCTGACCATCCTCATAGTCGCCGGTTTCTCCTACGTGGCCATCAACAGCTCCCTGGCCCCGCTGAAGACCCTCGGCGAGGCGATTGCGGATCTCTCCCGCGGCAACGGCGATCTGACCCGCCGCATCAAGATCGAGCGGGAAGACGAGGTCGGCACAGTCGCCAAGCACGTCAACACCTTCATCGAACGCATCCACGTCATGGTGCAGGACATCTCCAACTCCTCCGGGCAGCTCAACCAGCAGGCCAGGTCCTCCCACGACATGGCGGAGAAATCCAACCAGGGTCTGGCGCGCCAGCAGAACGAGATCTCCCAGATAGCCACAGCGGTGCACGAGATGTCCGCCACCGCCGTCGAGGTCGCCAGCAATGCCGAGCAGACCGCAGAGGCAGCCCGCAGCTCCTCCAGCAGTTGCGAGCACGGCAAGCAGGTGATCGCCCGCAACCAGCGCTCCATCACGGATCTCGCCACCCAGGTCAAGCAGGCCTCCGGCATCATCCAGGAGCTGGAGAAGAACGCCCAGGAGATCAACACCATACTCTCCACCATCCAGGGCATCGCCGAGCAGACCAACCTGCTGGCACTCAACGCCGCCATCGAGGCCGCCCGGGCCGGTGAGCAGGGTCGCGGCTTTGCGGTGGTTGCCGACGAGGTGCGGGTGCTGTCACAACGAACCCACAGCTCCACCGTCGAGATCCGCAGCATGATAGAGACGCTGCAGCGCAACACCCAGGGAGCCGTCAGCACCATGCACGAGGGCCAGCTGCTGGCCCAGAACAGCGTGGAAGACGCGAACGATGCCACCCAGGCCCTGGAGCAGATCACCACCTCCATCAACCAGATCTCCGACATGGCGACCCAGATCTCCAGTGCCGCCGAGGAGCAGCGGGCGGTGACCGACGAGGTCAGCCGCAATATCCAGGCGGTCAAGGACGTCTCGGACGAGCTGGCGGTGGATGCGGACAGCTCCCGCAATCTCTCGGCTCAACTTAAAAATATTTCAGGTGAGCTCAACAATCAGGTCGGCATGTTCCGCATCTGATCGAGCCAATGAAAAGGGGCCGTCCAGGCCCCTTTTTTTCTATAAACCCTTTTCGTTTCAATGGTTATAATTCCCCTTCGACACCGGATACTCTGTGATCCGCCTCTCCATTCGAGTATCCTTCTGACGCAACTGATGCCTGCCCTGACTATATTCGCATTACTTTTTTCGATGTTTTTTCAGCAGTCCCCAAGGTGATAATAGTTATCACTAAACATTTCTGATAAAAAACTTAAAAACTTTATGGGTAATACCTAAAAAGAGAGGCATTTCTCATTTTTTTGAAAGAAAACTACGTACAATCTTGGGGTTAAAATCACCAGAGTAGCGAGTACGGCTGATCCAGATCACTGATGGATGGCGATAATGACGGCATTTTCATCCAAGGAATGGGGTGGTTGTAATAAAAACCACCGTTGCCAAGCACTAAAACAAAGCAGTTTGACTTGCATCAAGCCTGAATTTTTTTCATAGAGCAAAATCGTGCCCAGCAAATCTATCCCTAAGGAGGCAGATGTGGATATTATCAAGACCGATGTTGCCATCATCGGTGCCGGTGGCGGTGGCCTGCGTGCCGCAATCGCCATTGCAGAAGCCCACCCGGAGCTGGAAATCGCCCTGATTTCCAAGGTCTATCCGATGCGCAGCCACACAGTGGCCGCCGAAGGTGGCGCCGCAGGCGTCGTCCGTGATGACGACTCCCTCGAAAACCACTTCAACGACACCGTCTCCGGTGGCGACTGGTTGTGTGAGCAGGACGTGGTCGAGTACTTCGTCAACAACGCCACCAACGAGATGATCCAGCTGGAGCACTGGGGCTGCCCCTGGAGCCGCAAGCCGGATGGCAAGGCCAACGTCCGCCGTTTCGGCGGGATGAAGATCCCGCGTACCTGGTTCGCCGCAGACAAGTCCGGTTTCCACATTCTGCACACCCTGTTCCAGACCTCCATCAAGTACCCGACCATCAAGCGCTATGACGAGCACTTCTGTCTGGATCTCATCGTGGAAGATGGCCGCGTCCAGGGCGTACTGACCTTCGACATCCAGAACGGTATCACCCGTTTCATCCAGGCCAAATCAGTGGTGCTGGCCACCGGCGGTGCCGGTCGCGTTTACCGCTACAACACCAACGGCGGCATAGTCACCGGCGACGGCATGGCGCTGGCCTACCGTCACGGCGTGCCGCTGCGTGACATGGAGTTCGTCCAGTATCACCCGACCGGTCTGCCGGGCACCGGCATACTGATGACCGAAGGTTGTCGTGGTGAGGGTGGCATCCTGCTCAACAAGGATGGCTACCGCTACCTGCAAGACTACGGTCTGGGCCCGGAAACCCCGGTCGGCCAGCCGAAGAACAAGCACATGGAGCTGGGTCCCCGTGACCGTCTCTCCCAGGCATTCTGGCAAGAGCAGCAGAAAGGCCGCGTGATCCAGGGCCCCATGGGTGACGTGGTTCACCTCGACCTGCGTCACCTCGGCGAGAAGTACCTGAAAGAGCGTCTGCCCTTCATCTGCGAACTGGCCAAGGCCTACGTGGGTGTGGATCCGGTGAAAGAGCCGATCCCGGTCCGTCCGACTGCCCACTACACCATGGGCGGCATCGAAACTGACGGCAAGTGCGCCACCCGCATGCCAGGCCTCTACGCCGCTGGCGAGTGTGCCTCCGTCGGTCTGCACGGCGCCAACCGCCTGGGCTCCAACTCCCTGTCCGAGATAGTGGTCTTCGGCAAGGTGGCCGGTGAGCAGGCAGCCGAATTCGCGGCGACCCAGCAGCACGGCAACACCGAAGCACTGGCCGCCAAGGCAGAAGCACTGATCAAACAGCACCTCTCCCTGCTCGACATCGACGGCACCGAAAACCCGGCGGATATCCGCAACGAACTGGGCATGTCCATGGAAGCTGGCGTCGGTATCTACCGTACCGAAGAGCTGATGCAGGGCACCATCGACAAGATCAACGAGCTGAAGGCCCGTTACAAGAAGGTCAAGATCAACGACAAGTCCTCTGTCTTCAACACCGACCTGCTGTACGCCATCGAACTGGGCTACATGCTGGACGTGGCCGAAGCCATGGCCCATTCCGCCATCAACCGCAAAGAGTCTCGTGGTTCCCACCAGCGTCTGGACGGTTACGAAGAGCGGGATGACGTGAACTACCTCAAGCACTCCCTCTCCTTCTACAACCAGGAAGGCGCCCCGACCATCGATTACTCCGATGTGAAGATCACTAAATCCCAACCGGCAAAACGTGTGTACGGTTCCGAGGGTGAGAAACAAGACGAGGCTAAGAAGAATGGCTGAGATGATCGAAATTGAAATCCTGCGCTACCGTCCCGAGCAGGATAACGAGCCCTGGATGCAGACCTTCCAGGTGCCTTACCTGAAAGAGATGTCCCTGCTGGATGCCCTGCAATACATCAAGGATCAGCTCGACTCCACCCTGAGCTTCCGCTGGTCCTGCCGGATGGCGATCTGCGGCTCCTGCGGCATGATGGTCAACGGCATTCCGAAGCTGGGTTGCAAGACCTTCCTGCGGGATTACCTGCCGGGCAAGATGACCATAGAGCCCCTCAACAACTTCCCGATCGAACGCGACCTGGTGGTCGACATGTCCGATTTCATCGAGAAGCTGGAGAGCATCAAGCCCTACATCATCCCGTCCGAGCCGCGCAACCTGTGCGACGGCGAGTACACCCAGACCCCGGCTGACATGGCGAAGTATCACCAGTTCTCCATGTGCATCAACTGTGGCCTGTGCTACGCCGCCTGCCCGCAGTATGGCATCAACAAGAAGTTCACCGGTCCCGCGGCCCTGGCGCTGGCTTATCGCTACAACGCCGACAACCGCGACAGCGCGTCCAAGGAGCGGATGAAGATCATCAGCCAGGACGAAGGCGTCTGGGGCTGTACCTTCGTGGGTTACTGCTCTGACGTGTGCCCGAAAGGCGTAGACCCGGCCGCAGCCATCCAGCTTGGCAAGGTCGAGAGCGCCAAGGACTACATGATCGCCATGTTCAAGCCGGATTGAGACCAGGAGTGAGACCATGAACAACACCCAAAGCAAACGTAAGCCCTACGTGCGCGAGATGAAGAAAGACTGGTGGCTGAAGAATGCCTTCTACACCGGTTACATGATCCGCGAAGGCACCAGCATCTTCGTCTCCATCTATGCCGTGGTGCTGATGTGGGGTCTGCTGCGTCTGGTGCAGGGTCAGGAGGCGTTCAACGGCTGGCTGGAATCCCTGCAGAGCCCGGTTGCCATCCTGTTCCACGTCATAGCGCTGGCAGCCTGCCTGTTCCACGCCAAGACCTGGTTTGCCCTGGCCCCCAAGGCCATGCGCATCTTCCGTGGCGAAGACCTGGTGCCGGAGAAGCCGATCGTCATCGCTCAATATGTGGCGCTGGCGGCGGTATCCCTGCTGATCCTGATCATCGTGGCTTGAGGAGATTAATGATGAGACGTTCTGACGAACCCATTTACTGGGGACTCTTTGGTGCCGGTGGCATGGTGGTTGCCATGCTGCTGCCGGTGATTGTCCTCATTACCGGTCTGCTGGTGCCCATGGGCATCATGGACGTGGAGACCATGAGCTTTGAGCGCGTGCACGCCTTCGCCAGCTCCTGGTGGGGTGCCTGCATACTGCTGGTCATCATAGCCCTGCCCATCTGGCACGGCATGCACCGCATCTATCACGGCCTGCATGACCTTGGGATCCACACCACCAAGCTGCACCACTATGTGTTCTATGGCTTCGCCTTCCTGGTGTCCGCCATTACCGTCGGTCTGCTGATGGTGCTGGTCCTCCAGTAATCCTTAAGTTGCCAGCAACAGATGATAAAACCGGGCCCAGTGCCCGGTTTTTGTTTGGCTGTCGTTTAGCCTGCGGGCTAAGGACGCAGCGCTGGCTCCGGCCACAGGGCCTGCAGGGATGCCGGCATGGCGCCGAGGCGAAGCAGCGGGGTCTGGTGCCAGTCGGCCAGCTTTTGCAGCGCCTTCTCCAGATCCTGCGCCAGGCTGGCGCTCACCCTGACCCCCTGCTCCAGATAGAGGCTCTTGACCTCGAACACCCCCTCCTTGCGATGGGCCTTGGCATCCAGACGCCCCACCAGCTGGCCCCGGCGCAGCAGGGGCAACACGAAGTAGCCGTACTGGCGCTTGGGGGCCGGGGTGTAGCACTCGATGCGATAATCAAAGCCAAAGAGTTCGCTGGCCCGCTTGCGATCCCACACCAGGGGATCGAAGGGCGAGAGCACGGCTGTGTGGGTCGCCTTGAGGCTGCCGGCCTGGGCCCGGGCCAGCTCAGCGGCCAGGGAGGCGTGCACGAAGGCCCCGTGCTGCCAGCCCTCCACCCGCACCGGCAACAGCTCCCCCTCGTCCGCCAGCTGATGGAGCAGGGCGTCGTATTTGCCGCGCCGCAGGCGGTAGTAATCCGCCACCCAGCCGGTCTTGACCAGCCCCAGCGCCCGGCAGCTGGCCCGCACCATGTCGCGCTGGGCGAGCTCAGGGCTCGGCAGATCCCGCTCGTCGTTCCACTCCGGCATGACCCGCTCGGCGAGATCGTAGACCCGCTGGAAGTTGCGCCGCTCGCGCACCATCAGGCGCCCTGCGGTGAACAGCACCTCCAGATGGCGCTTCTCGGGCTTCCAGTCCCACCAGCCGTTGCCCTTGCCCTCCTTGCGCTCAAAGTCGGCGGCCCGCACCGGCCCATCCCGGCGAATACGCTCGACTATCTGCTCTATCTCGCCGCCGTGGGTCTTGAGCCACTGGGCGGAGAACTTCCAGCCCATGGCGGCGGGATCCAGCATGCGATGGCGCAGCAGCCGGTAATCCTCGCGAGGGACGAAGCAGGCCTCGTGGGCCCAGTATTCGAAGAGATCCCCCTCGGCCAGCAACTGCTCCAGCCAGCGCGGATCGTAGTGGCCGAGCCGGCTGAACAGCACCAGATAGGGGCTGCGGGCCACCACAGAGATGGTGTCTATCTGCAGCAGCGCCATGCGCCTTATGCAGGCCAGCAGATCGGAGGGAGCAGCCTTGGCGCGGCGCGGGGTCAGCAGCCCCTGGGCTGCGAGTTGCAGGTGGCGGGCGTCTTGCAATGACAAATGGGGGATCGACATGAAGATAAGGGCATCCGTTCCAGGGTGTCAGGCCACCAGCATGCCCAAGCCGCCGCCAAATGAAAACGCCCCGTTCAGGGTTTGGTGAACACGGCCACATCCGCATGGGGAAACTCGACCTGCGCCTGCCAGCGGGCCGCCAGGGCGCGAAACGAGGCCTCGGCGAAGAAGACGATGTGGGTCGGGTCGTGGCGGTAGCGCCACGTCTTGAAGCGCTCGTCACCCAGCACCCGCTGGGTCTGCAACACCAGCACCCCGCCGGGGTTGAGGCAGGCCCAGAGGCCGTCCAGCACGGCGCGGGGAGCGGCCAGGTGCTCGATCACCTCGGTGCTGGTGATGAAATCGTAGCGACGGGTGAGCAGCTCAGGCTCGTCGGCGTAGAACTTGTCGTAACCCGCCATCTCGAAGCCCGCCTCCCGCCCCATGGCGATGAGGGCGGGGCCGGGGCCGCAGCCGAAATCGAGGCCGCTGGCAGGAGGGCTCACCCGGGAGAGCACCTCGCCGAAGGCCCGCATCAGAAAGCCGCGGTAGCGGGGATCGTCCACCTGGTTGTCGTGCCCGTCATAGACCGCCTTCTCGGCCTGATCGTCCAGGTGATCCGCCTCATCCAGCCAGACCAGCTCGCACGCCAGGCAACGGTGATAGCGCTTGCCCGCCACCGGCAGGGGGTAGCTGTGACGAGCCGAGCAGAGGGGGCAGCTGGCGCTTGATGACATGACGGATCCTCCTGGGTGACAGCCGCGCAGATTGCCTGCCCGCCGCCTTGCTGACAACTTTTTTTACTCCTTAAGGGTTTCTTAAGTTTGCCCTTTTACTCTCAAGCCATCCCAAGAGAAGGAGCCAACCATGACCATAGAGATCCAAGCCCCCTACAGATTGCTGCTGGCACAGTCCCCGCAGCAGGTCATGGCGCTGCAAGCCTATATCCAGGCCGCCTACACCCTCGAATTCAATGCCCGCATTCCCCATTTTCTGCCCTGCCTGCTCGGGCTCTACCGTGCCGATGGGGTGCTGGTCGGCGCCTGTGGCCTCAACCACGCCAGCACAGGGGAGCGTGAGCAGCCCCTCTATCTGGAGCAGTATCTGGAGCAGCCCATCGAGGCCGCCATCGAAACCCGCCTCGGGGTACGTCCGGCCCGCAGCCGCATCATCGAAGTGGGCAACCTCGCCTGCAGCGAGCCGGGCAATGCCCGTCTGATGTTTGCCGCCCTGTGCCGGCTGCTGTGTGACAACGCCCTCGACTACGTGGTGTTCACCGGCACCGCCAAGCTGCGCAACAGCTTTGCCCGGCTGCGCCTCAACCCGGTGGAGCTGGCCCCTGCCCAGGCCCATCAGGTGGGGGAAGACGCCAGTGCCTGGGGGGAATACTACCGCTGCCAGCCCAAGGTGATGGCCGGGGACATCAACCAGGGGCGCGAGGTGCTCGCCCAGAGCAGCCTGCTGCTCAACCTGCTGGGGCCCATGCCCATGCTTTTTAACCATGCCGGCCATGACAAGAGGTGCGCCCAATGAGCCTGTTCGACGCCATCGCCCGCCACGCCAGCCTGACGCCGCAACGACCGGCACTGCAAGGCAGCCAGGGGGAGCTGGATTACCAGACCCTGTGGCATCAGATCCAGCACCTGGCCGACCGCTTGCAGCAAGCCGGCATTCGCCGCCTGGCCCTGCAGCTCGACAACGGTCTGCCCTGGGCGCTGATCGATCTGGCCTGCACCCGGGCCGGGATAGTGGTCATTCCCGTGCCCCACTTCTTCAGCCCGGCCCAGCAGGCGTGGCTGCTGGAGAGCAGCGGGGCCGATGCCCTGGTGGGCCCCGAGCATGAGGGCTGGCAGGCCGCCGCCCCCCTCATCCTGATGACGGGGGCCGCCGATGAACAGGCGCTGCCCCTGTGGCGGCGTACCCCGGTCGCCCCCCCGGCCCTGCCCCTGGGCACCGCCAAGATCACCTATACCTCGGGCACCACGGGCCAGCCCAAGGGGGTCTGCCTGTCCCTTGCCCAGATGACGGCGGTCTGCGAGTCTCTGGCCCTGCGGGTCGCGCCGGCCGGGGTCGAACAGCACCTGGCCCTGCTGCCCCTGGCCACCCTGCTGGAGAATCTGACCGGTCTGTACGTGCCGCTGCTCACCGGCGCCTGCAGCCGCATCCCCTCCCTCGGCGAGCTGGGCTTCACCGGCTCCAGCACCCTCAACCCGGCCATGCTGGGCCAGGCCCTGACACGCTGGCCCAGCCACAGCCTGGTGCTGGTGCCCGAACTGTTGCGCCTGCTGCTGGCGCTGTGCGCCAACACCCAGGCCCTGGCCGAACGGCTCAAGGGGCTGCGCTTCATCGCCGTCGGTGGCGGCAAGGTCGCCCCCGATCTCATCCGCCATGCCCGCGCCCTGGGGCTCCCTGTCTATGAGGGCTATGGCCTGTCGGAATGCGGCTCTGTCGTGGCGCTCAACGGCCCGGACGCCGACCTGATGGGCAGCGTCGGCCGCCCCCTGCCCCACTGCCAGGTCACCCTGGCCGCCGATGGCGAAGTCATGGTGAGCGGCAGCGCCATGCTCGGCTATCTGGGGGAAGAGAGCACCGCAGGCGAGCCTGCGGACCTGCAGATCGCCACCGGGGATCTGGGTCACCTGGACGCAGAGGGCTACCTGCATATCACGGGGCGCAAGAAGAACGTCCAGATCACCGCCTTTGGCCGCAACTTTTCACCGGAGTGGGTGGAAGCCCAGGCCCAGCTCTGCCCGGCCATCGCCCGCATAGTGATCTTCGGTGACGGCCAGCCCGCCAACGTCGCCCTGATCCAGCCGCTGCCGGACAGCCAGTCCCAATTACCCGAGCAGATTGCCCGGCTCAACCAGCAACTGCCCGATTACGCCCGCATCCATCACTGGCTGCCGGTGGCGCTGGATCAGCACCCCGGCCTGCTGACGGCCAACGGCCGCCCCCGTCGCAACGAGATTTATCACCATTTTTCCCGGCAGATCGACCAATGCCTGACCCAAGGCCTCACAGGAGAGACCTCATGAGCTTCTACCAGACCCTGCAACACGCCACCGCCTCCGAGCGCGAGCACCTGTTCAATGCCCCCATCATTGAGGCCTGCCGCCGCGGCGACATCAGCCGGGAGACCTACCTCGCCTTCCTGGCAGAGGCTTACTACCACGTGCGCCACACTGTGCCGCTCCTGATGGCTACCGGCGGCAAGCTGGGACAGGAGTATGAGTGGGTGCGCGGCGCCATCCGGGAGTACATAGACGAGGAGTACGGTCATCAGGAGTGGATCCTGAACGACATCCGCGCCTGCGGCGGTGACGCCGAGGCGGTGCGCCACGGCCAGCCGGGTCTGCCCATAGAGCTGATGGTGGCCTTCCTCTACGACCAGATCCAGCGCGGCAACCCCATGGGCTTCTTCGGCATGGTGCAGGTGCTGGAAGGCACCAGCGTCGCCATCGCCCTGACGGTGGCGGACCAGCTCAAGAGCGGTCTGGGCCTGCCGCCCCAGGCGATGAGCTACCTGAGCTCCCACGGCGCCCTGGATCAGGAGCACCTCAAGTTCTTCGAGTCCCTGATGAACCGGGTGGAAGACCCGGCGGATCAGGCCGCCATCATTCATTCGGCCAAGGTGGTCTACCGCCTCTATGGCGACATGCTCCATCAGCTCACGGGATCCTGTCAATGAAGCTTGAAGGGAAACGCATACTGCTCACCGGCGCCAGCGGCGGCATAGGGGAAGCCCTGGCCATGGAGCTGGCGGCCCAGGGGGCGCACCTGCTGCTGCACGGACGCCGGGCCAGCGCCCTGGAGCGCCTGCGCAAGGAGCTGCCTCATTCAGATCGCCACCAGACGGTGACCGCCGATCTGGGATCCCATCAGGAGCGGGCCAGGCTGTTGCAACACCCGGCGCTGGAGCAGGGGCTGGATGTGCTCATCAACAGCGCGGGCTGCAACCAGTTTGCCTGGCTGGAGGATCAGAGCGGCGAGCAGGTGACGCGCCAGCTGCTGCTCAACATAGAGGCGCCCATCCAGCTCACCCGCGCCCTGCTGCCCCGGCTGCGCAAGCCAGCCGTCATCATGAACATAGGCTCCAGCCTCGGGGCCATCGGCTATGCCGGTTACAGCGTCTATTGCGCCAGCAAGTTCGCCCTGCGGGGCTTTAGCGAGTCTCTGGGGCGGGAGCTGGAGGGCACCGGCATCAAGGTGCTGCACTTTGCCCCCCGCGCCACCCGCACTCACCTCAACTCCCAGGCGGCCTACGCCATGAATGCCGAGCTCGGCACCCGGACCGACAGCCCCCAGGACGTGGCAGAGGAGGCCGTCATCGCCCTGTGCAACGAGACGCGCCGCAGCTGGCTCGGCTGGCCGGAGAAGCTGTTCGTGCGGCTCAATGCCCTGCTGCCCGCCCTGGTCGACAAGGCGCTGGCCAGACAACTGCCCATCATAGAACGCCATGCCCGCCACCCTGTCCCCCTGGCCACAGATCACGGGGACAACCCCGCCTGTGCCACACACGAGAAGGAACATTGAGATGAAACACGCCACTTTCCGCCCCCGATTTGGTCACAGTCTCCTGCTGCTCGCCCTGGCAAGCAGCCTGGTTCAGGCCGCCGATGCCCTGCCCACCATTCAGCAGCAGTGGGCCCACTGCCAGTATCAAGAGACCGGCAAGGCCAAGGAGAGCTGTCTGGAGACTCTGAGCGCCCAGGCGGAGCAGGCCAGTGCCAAGGAGGCCTTTCGCACCGATCTGCTGATCTGGTCCGCCATCGTCAAGAGCACCTGGGCCGGCGCCAAGGGCGGCCTCGGGGCCCTCAGCCTGGTGAAGGAGGCCAAGGCCAAGCTGGAGATCGCCATCAAGCAGGATCCCAAGGCGCTGGAGGGCTCCGCCTACACCAGCCTGGGCTCCCTCTACTACCAGGTGCCGGGCTGGCCGGTCGGCTTCGGGGATGACGACAAGGCCGAGCAGTTGCTCAAGCAGGCGCTCGCCATCAACCCCACCGGCATAGATCCCAACTTCTTCTACGGCGACTTCCTGCTGGATCAGGGGGACAAGGCCCAGGCGAAGATCTATCTGGACAAGGCCCTGGCCGCCCCGGCCAGACCGGGCCGCGAGACGGCGGACGAAGGACGCAGGACGGAAATCCGCGAACGTCTCGCCAAGCTATAAACACAAGCAGATCAGTGCGCTATTTAAACTCTGCCCACCAACTTGCATACTGGTGGGCAGCGTCATTTGAGGGAGAGAACAATGCGAGTCCTGTTGGTAGAAGATGACATCATGCTGGGGGATGGCATGGTGGATGCCCTGCGCAGCAGCGGTTACACAGTAGACTGGCTGCAGCAGGGGTTGCCCGCCCTGTCGGCGCTCAAGAGCGAGGAGTTCGCCGCCCTCATCCTGGATCTCAATCTGCCGGACATCGACGGCATCAGCCTGCTGCGCAAGCTGCGCCGGGAGGGACAGACGCTGCCGGTGCTCATCCTCACCGCCCGGGATGCCCTGGACGATCGGGTGCTGGGGCTGGATGCGGGCTCCGATGACTACATGGTCAAGCCCTTCGCCCTGCAGGAGCTCAACGCCCGCCTGCGCGCCCTGGTGCGCCGCAGCAAGGGCCAGGCCCAGGCGGTGCTGGAGTATGGCGACATCCTCATCTACCCCGAATCCCAGCAGGTCACCTATCAGGGAGAGGCGGTCAGGCTGACCCCCCACGAGTACAAGCTGCTGCAGGAGCTCATCAGCCAGAGCGGCCGGGTGCTGAGCCGCGATCAACTGCAGCAGAGCCTCTATGGCTGGGACGAAGGGGCCGAGAGCAATGCGGTGGAGGTGCACATTCATCACCTGCGCAAGAAGTTCTTCCCCGAGCTCATCCGCAACATCCGCGGCGTCGGCTACATAGTGCCGCAGCCAGATACCCCGGGCAGCAGAGGGATGCCCGCCCGATGAGTCGCGTCCGCTCCATTCGCCGCTTCCTGCTCTCCGGCATCCTGGCCCTGGTCAGCCTCAGCCTGGCCGTCAGCGGCCTCATCGGCTACCTGGAAGCCAACCACGAGATGGAAGAGCTGTTCGATGCCCGTCTCGCCCAGTCCGCCCGCATCACCAACCAACTGCTCAGCCGTTATCTGAAGCAGCGCGGCGAGCTGCCCAGCAACGGGGCCGTCTACCAGGAGTGGGAGCAGGCCGTGCCCGCCGACCCCCATCAGGAGAAGCGCAGCTTCAGCCAGCTGGGGCGGGACAACGAGTTCACCCCCTACGGCCACGAGTTCGAACACAACCTCTACTTCCAGCTGCTCAACGAGCAAGGCACCATACTGCTGCGCTCGCCCAATGCGCCGGAGCAGCCCCTGACCACCCTGGAGCGCGGCTTCAACAGCGAGACCAAGGATCACCACGAGTGGCGCACCTTCACCCTCTACAACGAGGATGAACACACCTGGCTCATAGTCGCGGAGCGGGATGACGAGCGGGGGGAGCTGGCCAGCAAGATGGCCACCCTGACCATGCTGCCGCTCTTCATCACCCTGCCCTTCCTGCTCGGCCTGCTGTGGTGGCTGGTCACCCGGGGGCTGGCCCCGCTGAATCAACTCACCCAGGCCATCGGCGAGCGCCATCCCGCCAACCTGAGCCCGCTCAACCTGGCCATCAAGGCCGAGGAGCTGACGCCGCTGGTGTCGGAGATCAACCGCCTGATGCACACCCTGGCGGACACCATAGAGCGGGAGAAGCAGTTCACCAACGAGGCGGCCCACGAACTGCGCACCCCGCTGGCGGTGCTGCGCATCCACAGTGAAAATGCCCTGGCCGCCGAGGATGACGCCAGCCGCGAGCAGGCGCTGCGCAAGATGCTGCTGGCCCTCGATCGCAGCGACCGGCTGATCCGCCAGCTGCTGACCCAGGCCCGCATCGACAACCAGCAGGCCCCGGCACTCGGCAAGCTGGATCTGAGCCTGCTGTTGCAGGGCACCCTGGCTACCCTGGCCCCCATAGCCCTGAGGAAGGATCTGCAGCTCTCCCTGGAGGGGGACGAGCATCTGCAGGTGATGGGCCAGGCCATGTTGCTGGATCTGATGTTTGGCAACCTCATCGACAACGCGCTGCGCTACACCCAGGTGGGCGGCGAGGTCGCCGTGGTGATCACCCAGGAGGGCAACAGGGTCAGGGTGGATGTGCGGGACAACGGCCCCGGCATCCCCACCGCCGCCCTGTCGCGCCTGTGCGAGCGCTTCTTCCGGGTCAATCCCCAGCAGGGGGACGGGGTGGGCCTTGGCATGGCCATAGTGCAGCGCATAGTGCAGCTGCATGGCGCGGATCTCGACATCCACAACAGGCCCGAGGGGGGCCTTGAGGTGAGCGTGCTGCTGCCCGCCCCACCGCGCCCGGCATAGACGGTGCAGGCCTCAGGGGAAAAAAAGCGCGGGGGCCCAAGCCCCCGCGCACCATTTGTGATCCCAAAGAGGCCTTCCTAGCCACAGCTCGGCTGCACAGTGAAGGTGCGGGAAGAGTCCACCGGCCCCAGCTCCGCCAGCAGGCGACGACCGAGCAGCACGGGATAGATCATGTCGCTGCGATCCCGCAGGGTGAACCACTCCTTGTAGAGCTTGTCACCGACACAGACAGACATGGTCACAGTGGGACGCTCCTCCATGCCACCGGCGCCGCGCACCGTCACGCTGCGCTCCACCGGGCGCTCCAGGGTCTGGCGCACCTCCTTGTCGGTGTTGGCATCGGTCAGCACCAGGGTGAAGCGCACCCAGGGCTTGCCGTCACGCTTGAAGTGGTGCAGCTCTCGCGCATCGAGCGAGGACGTGAGGGCGCCGGTATCCAGCTTCATCTTGACCGCCACCCCACCCGGCATGAGCACGCCCTTCTCGATCCAGCCATAGACGGTGGGGGCGGCCCAGGCGCCCGATGAGAGGCAGAGGCTGGCCAGCAACAACCAGCCTGCTTTGTGTGATACGGACAATGTGTTCTCCTCGTCGAAGCGGGCCCACGCTGGCCCTCTGCGCCAGAGTGGGCAGCACACAGGCCACTGTCAACTGGCAAAAGGGGCGCAGGGGCCCCAAACCCCGGCCTATGGCGTTCACGGCATGGGGGATCCGACAGCAGTTGACCGTGATGCAAGGGGCAAAAAGAGGGAAGAGAGGGGCCGTGGCGAGGTGCTGGATGAAGCTGGTGGCCAACCTCAGGTTGTGACGCCAAAGGCTAACACAATGATGAGCGAATTATCAGTCTTGTTCTGGCGGGATTTTTGCCTAGACTGTTGTAAACCGGAGGCCTTGAAAACCTGCGGTTTTTTTGTGCCTGCCGAAAATTTTGCCCACTGCAACAGTGACTTTCACAAGGCTCAATAAGGAATTTGCAATGCGTATCGAAGAAGACTTGAAGCTCGGTTTCAAGGATGTACTGTTTCGTCCCAAGCGCTCTACCCTCAAGAGCCGCTCCCAAGTCAGCCTGACCCGTCAGTTCACCTTCAAGCACACCCAGACCCAGTGGCAGGGGGTGCCCGTCATCGCCGCCAACATGGACACCGTCGGCACCTTCGCCATGGCGCGTACCCTGGCGGGCTTCGAGATGATGACGGCTGTACACAAGCACTACAGCCTGGCCCAGTGGCAAACCTTCGTCAGCGAAACCGATCCGGCCCTGCTCGGCCATGTGATGGTCTCCACCGGCACCTCCGAAGAGGACTTCATCAAGACCCGCCAGATCCTCGCCATGTCAGAGGCCCTGCGCTTCATCTGCGTGGATGTGGCCAACGGCTACTCCCAGCACTTCGTCGAGTTCCTGCGCAAGACTCGTGAAGCCTGCCCCAACCACGTCATCCTGGCGGGCAACGTGGTCACCGGCGAGATGGTGGAGGAGCTGATCCTCTCCGGCGCCGACATCGTCAAGGTGGGCATAGGCCCGGGCTCGGTCTGCACCACAAGGGTCAAGACAGGGGTCGGCTATCCCCAGCTCTCCGCCATCATAGAGTGCGCCGATGCAGCCCACGGCCTCGGCGGCCAGATAGTCGGTGACGGCGGCTGCACCTGCCCGGGCGACGTGGCCAAGGCGTTTGGCGGCGGCGCCGACTTCGTGATGCTGGGAGGCATGCTGGCGGCCCACGAGGAGTGCGGCGGCGAGGTGGTGGATGTCGATGGCGCCCCCTTCATGAAGTTCTACGGCATGAGCTCATCGAGCGCCATGGACAAGCACGCCGGCGGCGTCGCCGAGTACCGTGCCTCCGAGGGCAAGACTGTGCTGCTGCCCTACCGCGGCCCGGTCGAGAATGCCGTGCGCGATATCCTGGGCGGCGTGCGCTCCACCTGCACCTACGTCGGCGCCAGCCAGCTCAAGGAGCTCACCAAGCGCACCACCTTTATCCGGGTTCGCGAGCAGGAGAATAACGTCTACGGCAAGGAGTAACTCGCCGCAGACCGCCGTCACTCGCTGACGGTTAGAAGCCAATCCACCGGTGTGCTACCCTGCGCACCGGTTTTTTTGCATCTGGAACCCCGAGCCATGACAAGCCCCCTGCCCCCCTTCGACTGGGACATCTTCTGCACCGTGGTGGACAACTTCGGCGACATAGGCGTCACCTGGCGGCTGGCCCGCCAGCTGGAGCGGGAGGGGCATGGTCAGGTGCGGCTCTGGGTGGATGACTTGGCGAGCTTCGCCCGCATCTGTCCGGGGCTGGATCCCGCGCGGGATGGCCAGTGGGTCGAGGGCATCTATATCCAGCACTGGCAGGGCCCCCTGCCAGCGGATGCCATTCCGGCTAGCGTGGTCATAGAGGCCTTTGCCTGCGAGCTGCCCGCCCCTTTTATTGAACGCATGGTCGAGCAGAGCCCGCCCCCCTGCTGGATCAATCTGGAATACCTCAGTGCCGAAGCCTGGGTCGAGGATTGTCACGGCCTCGCCTCCCCCCAGCGGGTGGGCAAGCTGAGCCTCAATAAATACTTCTTCTTCCCGGGCTTCACCCCCAGAACCGGTGGCCTGCTGTGCGAGCAGGGGCTGGTGGCAGAGCGGGATCGCTGGCAGCAAGACGAGGCTGGCCTTGCCGCCTACTGGGCCAGCCTGGGGCTGCCGCCCAAGGCGCAAGACGAGCTGCGGATAAGCCTCTTCACCTACGAGAGCGAGGCGCTGAAAAGCCTGGTCGCGAGCTGGAGCAAGGGCGCCACCCAGGTCACCCTGTTGCTGCCCATGGGGCGCGCCCTCCCCGACGTGCTCTGCGGCGCCGGCCTTGAGAGTGCCATCGGCACGGCCCGGGCGGGGGATCTGCTGCAGGCGGGCCAGCTCGCCATCAAGCTGCTGCCGATGACGAGCCAGGCGGGCTACGATCGGCTGCTGTGGAGCTGCGATCTCAACCTGGTGCGCGGCGAAGACTCCTTCGTGCGAGCCCAATGGGCGGCAAGGCCCTTCCTGTGGCACATCTATCAGCAGGAAGAGGAGGCCCACCTCGTCAAGCTGGCGCACTTCCTCGACCACTATCTGGAGGCCTTGCCCGCCAAGGACGGCCAGTGGCTGCGCGAGCTCAACCTGGCCCTCAACAGAGGGGAAGATTGCAGCGAACTCTGGGCCCAATGGCCGATCCACGGCACACTTTGGCAACAACATGCGCGAAGCTGGTCACAGAAGTTGCTGCGGGAAGGGGATCTCGTCACTCGGCTGGTGAAATTTTTAGAAAGCCGTATATAATCTGGCAGTTTTTATCTGCCCGTATACGAACAGGAATTTTTACATGAAAACCGCACAGGAAATCCGCGCTGGTAACGTCGTCATGATCGGTACCGAGCCGATGGTGGTCCAGAAAGCCGAATTCAACAAATCCGGCCGTAACTCCGCCGTGGTCAAGATGAAGCTGAAAGGCCTGCTGAACGGCAGCGCCACCGAGACCGTATTCAAGGCCGACGACAAGCTGGAAGTCGTTCAGCTGGAGCGTAAAGAGTGCACCTACTCTTACTTCTCCGACCCCCTGTATGTCTTCATGGACACCGAGTACAACCAGTACGACGTCGAGAAAGACAACCTGGGTGACGCCCTGAACTACATGGTTGACGGCATGGAAGACATCTGCGAAGTGACTTTCTACAACGAGAAAGCCATCTCCGTCGAACTGCCGACCACCATCGTTCGCGAAGTCGAGTACACCGAGCCGGCCGCCCGTGGCGACACCTCCGGTAAAGTGACCAAGCCGGCCCGCCTGAAGGGCACCACCTACGAGCTGGCCGTTGCCGCCTTCGTAGAGATCGGCGACAAGATCGAAATCGACACCCGCACCGGCGAGTTCAAGCGTCGCGTCAACTGATTTGACGGCTTCACGCCCGTGTTGAAAAAAGCGAGCCCCAGGCTCGCTTTTTCTTTATGGGGATCCGCCCTGCGATCATTCAGCCCCGGTCAGTGACAGCGGGCCGTCCATTGAGGGAGAATTCCCCTGCCCCCTTTCGTCTCGCGCCGATTGGGGCTACACCATGAAGTCAGGTTCCTCCTCCCTCACAGGCTCCCTATGACATCTCATCAAAAACTCCTGCTGTTGCTGCTCACCCTGGTACTGCTGGTGCTCTCCGGCTGGCAACCCTATGACAGGGTCACCTGGCTGCTGGAAGTCGCCCCCGTGCTGATCGTCGTGCCGTTGCTGCTGCTGAGCCAGCGCAGCTACCCCCTCACCAGCCTGCTCTATTTGTGCATCTTCCTGCACGGGGCCGTGCTGATGCTGGGGGGCGCTTACACCTATGCCCGGGTGCCGCTCGGTTTCGATCTGCAGCAGTGGTTCGATCTCAGTCGCAACCCCTATGACAAGATTGGCCACTTCTTCCAGGGCTTCGTGCCCGCCCTGGCCTGCCGCGAGATACTGCTGCGCGGCCACCATGTGCAGGGCAAGAAGATGCTGGTGTTTCTGGTGATCTGCGTGGTGCTCGCCGTCAGCGCCAGCTATGAGCTTATCGAATGGGGCGCCGCACTGGCACTGGGTCAGGGCGCCGACGAGTTCCTCGGCACCCAGGGGGATCCCTGGGATACCCAGTCCGACATCTTCTGTGCCCTGGTGGGGGCCGTCAGCGCCCTGTTGCTGCTCTCCCCCCTGCACGACCGCCAGCTCGGCAGGCTTGCCCGGCCCTGAGCCCGTCGAGGGAAGGGCTTGCCCCTTCCCTCTTTCTCCTGGGTCCTCCCGGCCCCCTTCAGAAATCCGGCACGCCGCCGCTAACCCAGTCAACCGGGGAGCGCATCATGGCCAGATTATCCTTACCACTGCTGTTTTTGACCCTGCTGGCGAGTACCACCTTGCCGGCCAACGAGATCTCGCCCCCAGCCCCCCTGGATCACTGGCAGGAGAGCGACTGGAAGGGGGTGCCTGACAGCACCCGGATCGACAAGCAGAGGGTGCTCTTTGCCAAGCACGACGGCGACAGCTACCTGGGGCTCGCCATACTGCTGCCGGACTGGCAGCGCAGCGGCCAGCTGTGGCAGCTGACCCGGGAGCTGGGGCGACTCGGCTTCGACACCCTGCTGCTGCTCCCCTCCCCCCAGCAAACCGAGCTGGATCCGGCCTCCGAGAAGAAGCAGGAGACCATAGAGGCGTTTCGCCAGCAATTTGCCGAGCGCATCGTCAAGCTAGGTGATGCCAAGCTGCAGGAGGGCGGCTTCAAGCTGCTGCTGGCGCAAGGCACCAGCGCGGCCTGGGCCGCCAACCTCATCACCAGCGAGCAGTTGCCTGCCCCCGATGCCCTGGTGCTGCTCGACGGTTTCTTTCCCAACCAGCTGAGTAACCAGACCCTGGCCAAGCAGGTGGCCCAGGCCAGCATTCCCACCCTGGATCTCTATCAGGAAGACGGGGGGCGCTGGCCCCTGCTGGCCGCCGAGGCGCGCAAGAGCGAGAGCCGCCGCAGCCACAAGCTCAACTACCGCCCCTACGCCCTGATGGAGCTGGACGAAACGCCGGGGCGCATCCAGGGCTGGCTGACCCATCTGGGCTGGATCTGACCCGAACGACTAGCAAGTATGGAATTGGGCCATTCGGCCTGTCTGCATCCGGGCTGGTCAGCCGCCCCCCATCTTTGGCATCATGGCGACTCCCACGCGGCAGCGAACGGCAGGAGGCTTCATGCAGCAAATCGTGTTTCTCGACAGTGACACCCTGGACGCCGGCATCAATCTGCGTCGCCCCGATTTCCCCCATCACTGGCAAAGCTATCCCGAGACGAAGCCGGAACAGGTGGTGGAGCGGCTCAGGTGCGCCAGCATCGCCATCATCAACAAGATCCGCATCGGCAAGGACGAGCTGGCCCAGTTGCCGGAGCTGCGCCTGATCGCCCTGGCGGCCACCGGCAGCGACAACCTGGATCTGGAAGCCTGCCGCGCCGCCAATGTCGCCGTGTGCAACATCCGCAACTATTCGGGCCCCTCGGTTCCCGAACACGCCATGGCACTGATGCTGGCCCTGTCACGCAACCTGTTCGCCTGGCGCCAGTCCCTGCAGGAGGGGCGCTGGCAGCAGAGCGGCCAGTTCTGTTTCTTCGATCACCCCATCATGGATCTGCACGGCAAGCGGCTCGGCATCATAGGCAAGGGCACCCTGGGTCAGGCCCTGGGGCAGAGAGCCGGCGCCATCGGCATGGAGGTCTTCTATGCCCAGAGCCAGGTCGGTGCCCCCGGGGATGAAGACAGATTGCCCCTGGAGGCCCTGCTGCAGAGTTCGGATGTGATCAGCCTGCACTGCCCGCTCACCCCCTACACCCGCCACCTCATCGGGGAGCGGGAGCTGGCCATGATGAAACCGGGGGCCCTGCTGATCAACGTGGGCCGCGGCGGCCTGGTGGACGAGCAGGCCCTGCTGGAGGCCCTCGGTAACGGTCGCCTCGGCGGCGCCGGGTTCGATGTGGCAAGCGTCGAGCCGCCGCCCCCCGACCACCCCCTGATGCAGGCGCTGCGTTACCCCAACTTCATCCTGACGCCCCATGTGGCCTGGGCCAGCGAGGAGTCGATGCAGCGTCTCGCGGATCAGCTTATCGACAACATCAACGCCTTCGCCCTCGGCAGGCGCCAGCACCGCCTGGTCTAAACGACGGAGACGAAAAAGGGGCCACCGGCCCCTTTTTCATTATGCTCGGGATGACATCAGTCATCGTCGTGCCATCTGCGCTTCTTGTACTTCTTGTGATGCTTGTGGTGGCCATTGTGATAGCCGTTGTCACCCCGGTAGCGGTGACCTCCCCGGTAGTCGTTGTTGGACTCGTGGCTATCGCCGGTTCTGGCCCCGATGGCAGAGCCACCGGCCCCGCCGATGCCGGCGCCGATCAGGCGACCGGTATCGCCACCCACGCTCTTGCCGATGGCGGCGCCACCCAGGGCACCGACGGCGCCACCCAGGGCAGCCTCATTCTTGTTGCCCCTGTCGGCCGTGGCCGCACCGCCTGCCGCACCGCCGACTGCGGCGCCCACCAGGGCGCCGGTGTCGCCCCCCAGCTGCTTGCCTATCATGGTGCCCGCGACGCCGCCGACGCCACCACCGAGTATGGTGTTGAGGGTCTCGGACGCCTGCGCCTGACCATTGCCCAACAGCAGCGCGCCCAGCAGCGCCACTGCGCTCATGCCGTATTTGTTCATCTCCATGGGGTACTCCTGTCAAACCTGATGTCTGATTGATTATTTTTCCCTGCACTATACAAAGCGCCCCGGACTCCGCTACCGGGATTACGGCGTCTTCGCCGACAGGCTGACTGTCTCTGCTTCGCGACATGGCTCAATCACATGGGCTAACCGACTGAAAATGAATTAAAAAAAAAGGTCACATGGGAAATTATCCCCACTGTGACCCCTTTCTCGGCCATTCAGGCCCTTTTTCTCCCGATGACGGTCAGACAGATACTGTCACGACAGCCCCTTTGGAGGGAGGCGAAGTGGCTGACAGATGCCAGCAGTCCCGTCCCTGCCGCTTGCTCTGGTACAGACACTCATCCGCCCGATCGAGCAGGGCAGCGGCGTCATCCGGGTAGCGAGCCCCGCCGGCACTCAGGGTGATGCACTCCTCAAACTCGCGCCACTTCAGCGCCCGCACCCGAGCCAGCAGATGGGTCAGGCGATCCTCGACCTCTTCCTGCTCCCAGGGCAGCAGGGCAGCAAACTCATCCCCCCCGATGCGGTAGACCTGGGCCTCTCCCAGGGTTCTTGCCATTATGGTGGCCACCCGGAACAGCACCCCATCCCCTACCCCGTGCCCCCAGCTGTCATTGACGCGCTTGAAGCTATCCACATCAAACAGCACCAGCCAGTGGGGCCTCTCCTCCTGCGCCAGCCTGGCCCTGTCCTGCTCGAAGGCCCGCCGGTTCATGATGCCGGTGAGGGGATCGTGCAGCAGGGCATCCTGCCCCTGCAGCAGGCTGTTTCTCACCTGATGGATCTCCCCCAGGCTGCCGTGCACGAACCAGGTGCGCTGGCGCAGCTGGATCTCCATCAGCGCCTCATCCTGAACGAGGCCACAGAGGGATCGCTGCACCAGGGTCTGCTCCTGGCGAAAGATCCGCACCAGAAACAGCAGGCTGCACAGCCAGATGGCGAGCAGCGCCAGCGCGGGCAGCACCACCATCAGCAGGGTATCTTGCAGGTTGCCGCGAAAGTGGGCGGGGGGCAGATAGATGTTGAGATCCCAGTCGATATCCGACAGCGGCAACCTCAGGTGACAGCCTTTGCGGATCACGCTCAGCCCGGCTCCCTGGCTAGAGGCACCGGAGACCGCCGGCAGCAGTGACAGGTTGTGTCCCACCACCAGCCGCCCATCCTTGCGCTCTGTGATGTAGAGGGCGGCCTGGTCGCTGCCCATCGCCCGTTGCAGCGCCGCCTGCAGCGAGTTGAACGACATGTCGACCATCAGCAGGCCCAGCAGTTGCCCCTCGTCATCCTTGACCCGCTTGATCAGGGTCAGGACCTCTGCGTCGCTGCCGAACTCCTGGTAGGGACCAAACCAGATGAGCTCGTCGCTGTCGCTGGCCAGGGCCTGATACCAGGGGCGCCTCTGCGCCTGATAGTCGGTCGGTACCGGCCAGTCGGGGTAGCTGTCGAGACGGTCGAAGCTGGCGTTGTAGAAGTAGAGGAAGTGGGCGTCGTGCTTGAACTGGTGGGCTATGGCCCAGATCCCGTTGATGGCCGAGTCGCCCCTCGCGATGGCCTGCTTGTCCAGGGAGGCCTCCAGCACGCCGAGCTGGCGCCGATTGGCCAGCACCATCTCGTGGATCAGGGTGGCGTCTATGGAGGTGAGCATGTGGTCATAGCCGGCCAGGGTCTTGTCTATGCTGCGCAGGTAGCTGGCCGCCGCCAGCAACAGGGTGGCGATCAGCACCAGGGCACCGAGCAGGAACGACAGCGGCGTCAGTATGTAGTAGCGTTCCTTGATGATAGTTGCAGGCATGCCACCCTCTATAAAATGTCACGTAACATGCATTTTATAGTGGAAAACACCGCCGTTATATTGATTGAAGTCATTAACACCCAAGGTTAATGACAATAAAGACATCAAGGGGCCATGCCCGGTTTCGTCATCTGAATATCCATAAAAAGTAGAAACAGTCATCACCCAGCGTTGACGGTTTCTTGCACAGAAGGTGTTATAGTCCATGACTCGAGAAATCGGAGCCAGATGACCTTTGTCGGCAACGCTGGCAGCAACGATTCATCAACCAAGGAGATGTTATGAGCAGTCCGTTTATCGAACAGATCAAAGTACGTCGTACCATCTATGCCCTGGGTGACCAGGTGACCCATTCCGAGGCCCAGCTGACGGCCCTCATCAAGGATGCCATCAAGCACAGCCCCTCCTCCTTCAACTCCCAGAGCTCCCGTGCCGTCATCCTGTTTGGCGAGCAGCACCACAAGCTGTGGGACATCGTCAAAGCTGAATTGAAAAAGATTGTGCCGCCAGAGGCCTATCCCCAGAGCGAAGCCAAGGTAAACGGCAGCTTCCGCGCCGGTTTCGGGACTGTGCTGTTCTTCGAGGACACCGCCGTCATCAAGGATCTGCAGCAGAAATTCGCCCTCTATGCCGACAACTTCCCCATCTGGTCCGAACATGCCACCGGGATCGCCCAGTTTGCGGTCTGGACCACCCTGGCCCAGGAAGGCATAGGCGCCTCCTTGCAGCACTACAACCCGCTGATCGACGAAGCGGTTCGCCAGGAGTGGGACCTGCCCGCCAGCTGGCTGCTGCGTGCCCAGATGCCCTTTGGCAGCATAGAGCAACCGGCCGGTGACAAGACCTTCATGGACGACGAGGTCCGCTTCCGGGTCTTCAAATAGTCTCGGGGTCTCGCCCGCTCAAGCCCTCGCTCGCCGGGGGCTTTTTGTTGCCCGCCTCTCGGGTCGGCAGCGTCACCAGCAAGGGGCCAGTTTCCTTCGCGACCACAGTCACCTGACTCCAATCGGGGATCACCGCCACGACCGCCGGGTCGAGCCGCCTGTCGCCCCCGATCTGCACCACGGGGCAGCCGGCCTGCAGGGCGCTGAGTATCCCCGCCGGGGCATCCTCGAACACCAGGCAGTCGGCGGGGGCAAGACCCAGCTGGCGCGCGGCAAGCAGATAAGGCTCGGGATCCGGCTTGCCCCGCTCCACCTCCTCTGCCCCGATCAATAGTTTGGGCAACGGCAATCCGGCACTGGCCAGGCGGTGCCGCGCCACCCGCTGGCTCGCGGAGGTCACCAGCGCCCAGCGATCCGGCGCCAAGGCCGCCAGCAGGGTGCGGGCCCCGGCGACAGCCTCGGCCACCCCCGCATGTTGGATCTCCAGCTCGTCGAGCAGCGCCACCTCCCGAGCCAGGTCCAGCTGTGGCGCCAGCGCGCGGATCACCTCCCGCGAGCGCACCCCGTGACACATGGCCAGCACAGGCGCGGGATCCAGCCGATGACCCTGGCACCAGAGCCGCCAGACGGTCTCCACCTCGGTGGTGGAGTGCACCAGGGTGCCGTCCATGTCCAGCAGCAGGGCCTCGGCCCTCAGGGTGAGCATGGTCATGCGGTTCTCCCCGCCAGCACGTCGACGAAGGCCTGCCGCTGGGCCGACTGCTCATAGCAGGCGAGCGCCTGTTCGGTATTGCTCGCCCACACCGGCAGGGGCCCGACGGCAAATCCCTGCTGCAACAGGCTGGTCAACAGCTCACCCGTCTCCGGCGCCGCCAGTGGCTGGGCCATTACCAGGCTTCCCTTGATCAAGAACAGATAACGTTCGCTCGACATGACATGACTCCTTGTGGCTGGTCAGAGGGCCAAAGGCCCGTTTCGAGACCATTAGAACAAGGCAGTTAGATAATTTATAATCAATAAATCGCCACATTGGATAACCAAATGGAATGAAATTCGACTTAAGGCAACTGCAGGCCTTCGTCATGCTGGCCGAGACCGCCAACTACCGGGAAGCCGCCAGCCGGCTCTTCATCACGCAACCGGCGCTGACCAAGCAGATCCAGGGGCTGGAGCTGGCGCTCGGCAGCACCCTGTTCAACCGGGGTCGCCACGGCGCCGAGCTGACCGCCATCGGCACCCAGTTGCTGCCCCAGGCCCGCGCCCTGGTGGAACACGGCAAGGGATTCGAGCACCACGCCCTGGCGCTGGCGAGTGGCGCCGCCGGGCGCCTCAAGATAGGGTTCGGGCTGTCGAGCTTCGCACTGGCCCCCTCCCTGGTGGCCCGCTTCAAGCAGCAGGCCCCCGATGTGATGGTGCACCTGCAGGACATGACCTCCGCCGTCCAGCACGATCTGCTGCTGGCGGGGCGGCTGCAGATAGGCTTTATGCGAAGGCCAGAGGCGCCACAGCTGAGGGAGCACAGGTTGCTGACCGACCGGCTGGTGCTGGCCGTGCCGAGCCAGATGACGGGGCCGGATCCGGCTGCGTTCGACGTGGAGCGGGCGCTGACCACGCAGCCGCTGTTGCAGATGGTGGGCCACCGCTGCCCCGGCCTCAGCCAGCAGATCGCCCGCTTCCTCGGTGCCAACCGGCTGACCGGCATGATCCAGGAGGCGGAAGACATCCAGACCCTGGTGGCCCTGGTGGCCGCCGGCATAGGCAACGCCATACTGCCCCGCAGCGTCGGCTTCATCGCGGGCAAGGACGTGACCCTCTACCCCCTGTCCGGCCCCTGGTCCGAGTGGGAGATAAGCCTGGTGTGGAACCCCGACTTTGCGGATCCTATTCGGGATCGCTTCCTGACCCTGGTCAGGGCCATGCACCCGGAGGCTGAATAAAACGGCGGAAAACCAAAGGGATGACCACGATCTCTCGTGCTAGCAGGAAGAGTGGGAGCAGGGACACGCACCCATCTGATGTGCGCGTCCTCAAGACCTCAGCCGGGATCTGACAGCAGCTGGGCCACCTTGATCACCTCGGCGATGCGACCGAGCTGGCGCAGGGATGCATGGTGCTCATTGGCATCGGCGGCGGCGCAGGCATCTTCCAGTATGGTGATGGCGTAGTCCCGATCGTGCCCATCCCGGGCGGCGGCCTGAATGGCCCAGCCGGTGCTCACCCCGCACAGATAGAGGTGATCGATCCGATTGGCCCGCAGTGCAGGCTCCAGCGCCGTGCCGTAGAAGGGGCTGACCCTGGGCTTGGTCAGCACCAGATCCCCGGGTGCGACATCCAGCTCGGGGTGGAAGTCGGTGCCGCTATCGTCCAGGGAGAGGGCGCCGAGCTGGTGAGCCCGGCCAAACATGGGGGAGCCCTTGGGTTGCAGCAGATAGCCGCCATCGAAGCCAACCTTGATGAGCACCACCAGCCAGCCCCTGGCACGGGCATGGGCCAGCGCCTGGTTGGCATGGAGGATGGCATCCTGCTCCTGCACATGGGCCGCCGAGGCGGCGATGCGCCCGTCCGGGTGGGCGATGTCGTTGATAAAGTCGATCACCAGCAATGCCTTGTTCATGCTTCTGCCTCCTCGTCGTCAATGTCCTGCTGCCTACACCAGCCCCAGAGCGTAGCGCAGCGCCATCTCCTTGAGCGGGCCCGCCTTGTCCGCCAGGGTCAGGGCCAGATTGCGGGTCAGGCGCAGCGGCCCTATGTCGTTGCTGAACACCCCGTAGAAGAGATCCATCCCCGACTGCATCAGCAGGTTGTCGGGGCGGCGACGGCGCTCGTAGCGGCTGGCCAGGGTGATGTCGTGCCAGTCAGCCCCCGCCTTGCCGAGCAGCTCGGCCCAGCAGGCCACGTCCTTGAAGCCGAGGTTGACCCCCTGCCCCGCCAGCGGGTTGATGGTGTGGGCGGCATCGCCGAGCAGCACCACCCGGCCGGCGTGGTAGTGGTTGGCGTGGCGGCGCACCAGGGGGAAGCTCCCCTTGCCGGTCACCTGGAAACCGCCGAGCCGGGCCGGGAAATGACGGCGCACCTCGGCGGCCAGGGCCTCATTGCCCATGGCGGCCAGGGCCCGGATGCGGGCCGGGCTGTCATACCACACCAGGGAGCCGTGCCGGCCCGGCAGCGGCAGGAAGGCGCGCGGGCCGCTCGGGGTGAACTGCTGCCAGGTGATGTCTTCCTGCTCGAAGTCGGTATCTATGTTGATCAGCATGCAGTGCTGGCGGTACTCGAAGCGCGACACCCCGATCCCGGCGAGGCGGCGGGTGAGCGACTCGGCGCCATCGCAGGCCAGCACCCAGCGCGCCTGCAGCTCGGTGCCGTCATCCAGCGTCAACACCGCCTCGTCCGCGCTCTGGCGCAGACTCTTGACCGCCGCCGGGGTGTGGGTCTGGATATTGGGAAAATCTTCCATTCGCCTCAGCAGGGCGAGCTGCACCAGCCGGTTCTCTATGATGTAGCCGAGCTGGGGCAGCCCCAGATCCGCCGAGTCGAAGCGGGTGGCGAAGCCGTCCAGCTCCCAGGTCTCCAGCCGGCGGTAGGGGCACAGCCGCATTTGCTGCAGGTGCGACCAGGCGCCGGCCTTGTCCAGCAGCGCCACCGAGGCCTGGCTGATGGCGGAGACCCGCAGATCCAGCGGCTGATCCGGGGCGTAATGTTCCGGCAACCGGGTCTCGATGACCCGCACGTTGAGACCCTCTGCCGCCAGCAGGCAGGCGGTGGCGGCGCCCACCATGCCGGCGCCGACGATGGCGATATCACACTGTTCCATAACTTGATTCCTGCAAGGGGCCGCCCCGGACAAGGAGAGAGGGGCGAACCGAATGGGGCATGATAACGCAAGGAGACCGGATAAACAGTGAGTCAGGCGGGCAATTGCCGCGACGGGCCAGGCCATCTGGCGGCGGCGCGGCCCCAGACTGGTCAGCACCGGGATTGCGGAGTAAAATGGCCGGTCCTTTGACCCTGCCGATCTTAAACACAGTCAAGAGTAGCAATGAGCAAGAAACTTCATATCAAGACCTGGGGCTGCCAGATGAACGAGTACGACTCGTCCAAGATGGCCGACCTGTTGGACGCCAGCAATGGCTACACGCTGACCGAAGAGCCCGAGGAGGCAGACGTCCTGCTGCTCAATACCTGCTCCATCCGTGAAAAGGCCCAGGAGAAGGTGTTCCACCAGCTCGGTCGCTGGAAGAAGCTCAAGCTGAAAAAACCGGGACTGGTAATAGGCGTGGGTGGCTGCGTCGCCTCCCAGGAAGGGGAAGCCCTGCGCCAACGTGCGCCCTATGTGGACATCGTCTTCGGCCCCCAGACCCTGCACCGCCTGCCCGCCATGATCAAGCAGGTCCAGGAGGGGCGCGGTGCTCAGGTGGACATCGCCTTCCCCGAGATCGAGAAGTTCGACAACCTGCCGGAGCCCCGTGCCGAGGGGGTCACCGCCTTCGTCTCCATCATGGAAGGCTGCTCCAAATATTGCTCCTTCTGCGTGGTGCCCTACACCCGCGGCGAGGAGGTGAGCCGACCGCTCGACGACGTGCTCTACGAAATCGCCCAGCTCGCCCAGCAGGGGGTGCGCGAAGTGAACCTGCTCGGTCAGAACGTCAACGCCTACCGCGGCCCGACCTTCGATGGCAATGACTGCACCTTCGCCGAGCTGCTGCGCCTGGTGGCCGCCATCGACGGCATCGATCGCATTCGCTACACCACCAGCCATCCCATCGAGTTCACCGACGACATCATCGAGGTCTACAAGGACACGCCGGAAGTGGTCAGCTTCCTGCACCTGCCGGTGCAGAGCGGCTCGGATCGCATCCTGACCATGATGAAGCGCCCCCACACTGTGCTGGAGTACAAGTCCAAGATCCGCCGCCTGCGCGCCGCCCGTCCCGACATCACCATGAGTTCCGACTTCATCGTCGGCTTCCCGAACGAGACGGACGAGGATTTCGAGGCCACCATGAAGCTCATCGAGGAGATCAACTTCGACATGAGCTTCAGCTTCATCTACAGCCCGCGCCCCGGCACCCCGGCCGCCGACCTGCCGGACGACGTCGACATGGAGGTGAAGAAGGCCCGCCTCACCCGGCTGCAAAACCAGATCAATCACCAGTCCATGCTCATCGGCCGCGCCATGCTGGGCTCGGTGCAGCGCATCCTGGTGGAAGGCCCCTCCAAGATGGATCCCATGCAGCTCAGTGGCCGTACCGAGAACAACCGGGTGGTCAACTTCGAGGGCCCGCACCGCCTCATCGGCGGCTTCGCCGACGTGGAGATCACCGACGTGCGCCCCTACTCCCTGCGTGGCCGCTTCATCCGCGGCGAGGACGAGATGAATCTGCGCATCGCCACGGCGCCGAGCGAAATCCTGGCTCGCCGTCCGGACAACGTCCCCGATGATCTCGGGGTGGCGGCCTTCAGACCCCATTAATTTTCTCCCCCCTCCCGAGGGCGGGGGGAACAGCCGATACGAGGACACCTTGAGCCGACACATCTCGACCCTGAACCTGCACCTGGAACCCGCCGACAACCTGCGTCTCGCCAGCCTGTGCGGCCCCTTTGACGACAACCTCAAGCAGCTGGAGCGCCGTCTCGGCATCGAGATCAGCTACCGTGACAACCACTTTCAGCTGCTCGGCAAGCAGGCCCAGATAGATGCGGCGGCCGCCATCCTCAAGCACCTCTATGTGGAAACCCAGCCCCTCAAGGGGGGCAAGGTGACCGACATCACCCCCGAGATGGTGCACCTGACGGTGCAGGAGTCCCGGGTGTTGGAGCAGGACGATGACGAGGCGCCGAGCCAGCCCTATGGCAAGGAGGTGACGGTCAAGACCAAGCGCGGTCTCATCAAGCCCCGCAGCCCGAACCAGGCCCAGTACATCAGCAACATAGTGCGCCACGACATCAGCTTCGGCATAGGCCCGGCCGGCACCGGCAAGACCTATCTGGCGGTGGCCGCCGCCGTGGATGCCCTGGAGCGTCAGGAGATCCGCCGCATCCTGCTGACCCGCCCGGCGGTGGAAGCCGGTGAGAAGCTCGGCTTCCTGCCCGGGGATCTCTCCCAGAAGGTGGATCCCTACCTGCGCCCCCTCTACGACGCCCTGTTCGAGATGCTGGGCTTCGAGCGCGTCGAGAAGCTGATGGAGCGCAACATCATAGAGGTGGCGCCCCTCGCCTATATGCGCGGAAGAACCTTGAATGACGCCTTTATCATCCTGGATGAGGCCCAGAACACCACCACGGAGCAGATGAAGATGTTCCTGACCCGCATCGGCTTCAACTCCAAGGCGGTGGTGACCGGCGACATCACCCAGGTGGACTTGCCGCGCAGCACCAAGTCCGGTCTGCGCCACGCCCTGGAAGTGCTGCAGGGGGTCGATGGCCTGTCGTTCAACTTCTTCGAATCCAAGGACGTGGTGCGCCACCCCGTGGTGGCCCGCATAGTGCAGGCCTACGAGGCGTTCGACGCCCGGCAGGCGAGCGAGAAGAGCCCCCCCACTACCCGCAACGAGAACACCAGCAAAGAGAGTGCCCAATGAGCGTGACCCTGGATCTGCAGCTGGCCTGCGCCAGCACCGACGGCCTGCCGACCGAAGCCCAGCTGCAAGGCTGGCTCGATGGCACCATTCTGGGTTTCCAGGAGGAGGCCGAGGTGACGGTGCGCCTGGTGGACGAGGCGGAGAGCCGCGAGCTCAACCTCACCTACCGCGGCAAGGACAAGCCCACCAACGTGCTATCCTTCCCGTTCGAGGCTCCTCCCGGCATGGAACTCCCCCTGCTCGGGGATCTGGTGATCTGTCGCCAGGTGGTCGAGGCCGAGGCCCTCGAGCAGAACAAACCCCTCGAGGCCCACTGGGCTCACATGGTTGTGCACGGCAGTCTGCATCTGCTAGGTTATGACCATATCGAGGACGAGGAGGCCGAGGAGATGGAGCAGCTCGAACGCGACATCATGCAGGAGCTCGGCTTTGCGGATCCCTACCTCGACGACGACGTAGAAGAGTGACAGGCCGGTAAGGGGGTCACCGTCTTGAAACAGACAGCCGCCATCCTTATATCGGCAAGACAACATCCCGAATGTTCACACGAGTAACCAAGAGAGAAAATGACCGACGATCACCCTAGTACCGGCTCGCCGAAGAAAACCTGGCTCGACAAGCTCAGCCAACTCTTCCAGGGCGAGCCAAAAGACCGCAATGATCTGGTGGAAGTCATCGCCGATGCGGAAGAACGCGACCTCATCGATCAGGACACCAAGGACATGATCGAGGGCGTGCTCGAAATTGCCGAGCTGCGCGTGCGTGACATCATGATCCCCCGCTCCCAGATGGTGACCATAGAGAAGTCCCAGCCTGTGGACGACTTCCTGCCCGTCATCATCGAATCCGGCCACTCCCGCTTCCCGGTGATCAACGAAGACAAGGATCACGTGGAGGGCATCTTGCTCGCCAAGGATCTGCTGCCGTTCGGCTTCGGCGGCCATCACGCCAGCGAGCCGCTGCAGCTCGAGAAGATCCTGCGCCCCACAGTGATAGTGCCGGAGAGCAAGCGGGTCGATCGCCTGCTCAAGGAGTTCCGCGAAGAGCGCTACCACATGGCCATCGTGGTAGACGAGTTCGGCGGCGTCTCGGGTCTGGTGACCATAGAAGACATACTCGAACTGATTGTTGGCGAGATAGACGACGAGTTTGACGACATCGAGGATGAGCCGGAAGAGATCCGCCGCATCAGCAAACGAGTCTTCTCCGTCAGCGCGCTGACCGAGATCGAAGATTTCAACGACTTCTTCGGCACCCAGTTCAGCGATGAAGAGGTGGACACCGTGGGCGGCCTGGTGATGCATGCCTTCAGCCACCTGCCCAAGAAGGGCGAGGAGATAGAGCTGGACGGCTACCTGTTCAAGGTGATGCACGCGGACCGTCGCCGCCTGCAGCAGTTGCAGGTGAAGATCCCGGAGAATCACGCGGCGGCCCAGCCGGAGTCCTGATCCCGCGCTCCCCGCGCCGTCAATCAACGCCCCTGCTTTCAGGGGCGTTTGTCATTCTGCCGCCCCCACCCCCTCCCATTCCCCTGCTGCGCGCCCCTTCGACATCCGGCTGGCCGGGAGGCTCGCCGTTGGCGCGGTTTGCGGTTAAGATGTCGGCCATTCCACTTTTATTCAGCCCAATTCGAGCCCCGATCCCCCGTGAAATCGAAACTTCTGACAAGCCTGTTCGCCCTGGCCTCTGGCGCCATCGCCGTGCTGGCCTTCTCCCCTTTCGGCTACTGGCCTCTGGTGATCCTCTCCCTGCTCGGCCTCTATGCCCTGCTGGAGAAGGCCAACCCCAAGCAGGCGGCCTGGCGCGGCTTCGGCTATGCCATGGGGCTGTTTTTGCCCGGACAGTGGTGGATCCATGTCAGCATGACGGAGTTTGGCGGCATTCCGCTGCCGGCGGCCTTCGTGCTGCTGGCCGGCCTCTGCGCCTATCTCTCCCTCTATCCGACCCTGGCCTGCTGGGCCTTCGCCCGCTTCTTTGGCGGTCGCCACTGGAGCCGCTGGCTGCTCGCCTTCCCGGCACTCTGGCTGATGGCCGACTGGCTGCGGGGCTGGGTGATGACCGGTTATCCCTGGCTCTGGTTTGGCTACACCCAGATAGACGGCCCGCTCAAGGGCTTCGCTCCCATCCTCGGGGTGCAGGGCATCACCCTCGCCCTGCTGCTCACCACCTCCGCCCTCTGGCTCACCTGGCAGAGCCGCAAACCGGCCTGGCTTCTGCTGCCGGTCGTGCTGGTTGGCGCCGCCCAGGGGCTGATGCAGCTCAACTGGGTGACCCGGGGTGAGCCGGTCAAGGTGGCCCTGGTGCAGGGCAACATAGCCCAGTCCCTCAAATGGGATCCCGAGGCCTTGATCCCCACGGTGCGCACCTATCAGGATCTCAGTCGCGAGAACCAGGACGCCGACATCATCATCTGGCCGGAATCGGCGATCCCGGCCATAGAGAAGGAGATGGGCACCTATCTGGAGAGCCTGGACAAGGCGATGAAGGTGAACGACACCGGCCTGCTGGCGGGGATCATCCATTACGATCTGAAGCAGCAGCGCTTCTACAACACAGTGCTCGGCATGGGGGTGCAGGATCTGGACGGCAAGGAGTCCTATCACTACGAGCACAAGAACCGCTACTACAAGTACCACCTGCTGCCCATCGGCGAGTTCGTGCCCTTTGAAGATCTGCTGCGCCCCATAGCCCCCTTCTTCAACCTGCCCATGTCCTCCTTCAGCCGGGGTGACGAGGTGCAGCCGAACCTGATCGCCAAGGGGCTCAAGTTTGCCGCCGCCATCTGCTACGAGATCATCTTCCCGGACGAGGTGCGCCGCAACGTGCAGCCGGACACCGACTTCCTGCTGACGGTCTCCAACGACGCCTGGTTCGGCACCAGTATAGGCCCCTGGCAGCACATGGAAATTGCCCGGATGCGCGCCCTGGAGCTGGCTCGCCCGCTGCTGCGTGACACCAATACCGGCATCACCATAGTCACCGAGATCGACGGCAGCATCATAGGCCAGATCCCCCAGTTCGAGGCCGGGGTATTGCGTGCCGAGGTGCGTCCGGCCCACGGCTCTACTCCCTATCTGCGCTTTGGCAGCTGGCCCATGTACGCGCTGGCCGCCCTGCTGCTCGGACTGGCGCTGGTGCTGCGGCCCCGCGCCCACCCCTGGGCTCGCCAGCGTTAAGCCAGCCTGGCTCATATAAAAGAGGCGCCCCATGGGGCGCCTCTTCTCAATATAGCGATCTGACACTCTCTCCGAATCTGTTCACGAGCTGTGACGAGAGGTCGTCAGCAAGGTAAAGAGCAGCGCAGGAACCGGAGTGTATGTGAATACATGAGGATTCTGAGCAGCACATGAGCCTTGATCACGGCCTCGCAGTAAGATCGTGGGCAGGTTCTCAAGGGGAGAGCGGCTCCCGGTGATACTCGTCGGCCCCGCACTCCGGGCAGGTGCCAAGCTGCTGCGGGTGCAGCACAGTGTGGCGCCACTCGCAGTGATCGCACACCAGCACCCCCAGCCCCACCCAGTCGCCGGCCCGATAGACCCCCTTGTGTTCCAGCTCGTCCGCCAGCTCGCTCCACTCCACCTGGGCGCGGTCTGTCACGTCCGCCAGCCAGGACCACACTGTGTCTTTCAATGCCAGCATAAAGGCGGACTCGGGCACCTCGGCGCGACTCTCGTCATAGTTGCCGAGATCCCGCTTCACGTATTCTGCGATCAGCGCCAGCTCGTCCTGGGTCAGATCGCCGGCCGCCTCCAGATAGGCCTGTACCTTGGCGATCATCCGGTTGAGGCGTTCCCCCTGAAACTCTTCGGTCTCCTCCCACTGCTTCTTGAGCTGGGCGATGAAGGCTTCATACCCTTGTCGACGTTTGTCCATGGCCATTACTCCTCTGCTGAACCCTGATCGTGCCCGGCCTGAGCCGGAGACTGAGCCGTGCTGGCGGTGGTTGCCGCCCTCTGTCACCCTTGCTGCTCCGCGAAACCTCGATGCTGCCCGGGTCGGCCTGAGACTGGGCGGATGCTGGCGGTTGTTGCCGCCGCAGGATATGGGTATTCTATCGGGATTTCCCAGCTGATTTATCTATTCATTTCACAGATCCGGATGTCACCAATGCAAGAGCAATACGTTCCCCAATCCATAGAACCAGCAGTGCAAAAGCACTGGGATGCCAAGAAAACCTTCAAGGCCGTGGAGAAAGTAGACAAGGAAAAGTTCTACTGCCTCTCCATGTTCCCTTATCCGTCTGGTCGTCTACACATGGGGCACGTGCGTAACTACACCATAGGTGATGTGATCTCCCGTTATCAACGGCTCAATGGCAAGAATGTGCTGCAACCCATCGGCTGGGATGCCTTCGGTCTGCCGGCAGAAAATGCCGCCATCAAGAACGCCACTGCGCCGGCCCCCTGGACCTACGAAAACATCGAATACATGAAGAACCAGCTCAAGATGCTGGGTCTGGGTTATGACTGGGACAGAGAGCTGGCCACCTGCAAGCCGGACTACTACCGCTGGGAGCAGTGGTTCTTCACCAAGCTCTACGAGAAGGGTCTGGTCTACAAGAAGACCTCCTCCGTCAACTGGTGCCCGAACGACATGACGGTGCTGGCCAACGAGCAGGTGATCGACAACTGCTGCTGGCGCTGTGACACCCCGGTGGAGCAGAAAGAGATCCCCCAGTGGTTCATCAAGATCACCGACTATGCCGAAGAACTGTTGAACGACATCGACAATCTGGAAGGCTGGCCGGAGATGGTCAAGACCATGCAGCGCAACTGGATTGGTCGCTCCGAAGGGGTCAACATCAGCTTCAATATCGACGGTCAGGATGAGCAGCTGGAGGTCTACACCACCCGTCCTGATACCTTCATGGGCGTGACCTATGTAGGTATCGCCGCCGGTCACCCGCTGGCCGCACAGGCTGCCGCAACCAATCCTGAACTGGCCGCCTTTATCGAGGAGTGCAAGCACACCAAGGTCGCCGAGGCTGACATGGCGACCATGGAGAAGAAGGGCATGGCCACCGGCCTCTACGCCATTCACCCGCTCAATGGCCGCAAGGTACCGGTCTGGGTCGCCAACTTCGTGCTGATGAACTACGGCACCGGCGCCGTGATGGCAGTACCGGGTCACGATCAGCGTGACTTCGAATTCGCCACCAAATATGGCCTCGACATCAAGGCGGTGATCAAGCCGGCCGATGGCGAAGTGGACGTGAGCGCCGCCGCCTACACCGAGAAGGGCGTACTGTTCAACTCCGGCGAGTTTGACGGTCTCGACTTCCAGGGCGCGTTTGACGCCATCGCCAACAAGCTGGAAGCCCTCGGCCACGGCAAGCGTACCGTCAACTTCCGTCTGCGTGACTGGGGTGTCTCCCGTCAGCGTTACTGGGGTGCCCCCATCCCCATGCTGACCCTGGCTGACGGCACTGTGGTGCCGACCCCGGAAGATCAACTGCCGGTGCTGCTGCCGGAAGACGTGGTGATGGACGGCATCCAGAGCCCGATCAAGGCAGACCCCGAGTGGGCCAAGACCACCTACAACGGCCAGGAAGCCTTCCGCGAAACCGATACCTTCGACACCTTCATGGAGTCCTCCTGGTACTACGCCCGCTACTGCTCTCCGGACTACGACAAGGGCATGCTGGACCCGGCTGCTGCCAACCACTGGCTGCCGGTGGATCAGTACATCGGCGGCATAGAGCACGCCTGTATGCACCTGCTCTACGCCCGCTTCTTCCACAAGCTGCTGCGTGACGCAGGGCTGGTCAACAGCGACGAGCCGTTCAAGCGCCTGCTCTGCCAGGGCATGGTGCTGGCCGACGCCTTCTACTACAAGGACGAGAAGGGCGGCAACGTCTGGGTCAGCCCGACCGACGTCAAGGTGGAGCGTGACGACAAGGGTCGCATCACCAAGGCCGTGGATCTTGAGGGCCGCGAGGTGATCCACTCCGGCATGACCAAGATGTCCAAGTCCAAGAACAACGGCATAGACCCTCAGCTGATGGTGGAGCGTTACGGCGCCGATACCGTCCGTCTGTTCATGATGTTCGCCTCCCCGGCCGACATGACCCTGGAGTGGTCCGACTCCGGCGTAGAGGGCGCCCAGCGCTTCCTGCGTCGCCTGTGGCGCACCACCTTCGAGCACGTCTCCGGTAGCGCCGTTGCCGCGCTGGATGTGGCCGCCCTCTCCAACGAGCAGAAGGCGGTGCGCCGCGAGTTGCACAAGACCATCGTCAAGGTGAGCGACGACGTGGGTCGCCGTCAGACCTTCAACACCGCCATCGCCGCCATCATGGAGCTGATGAACAACCTGGCCAAGCTGGGCTCTGACGAGCAGGACCGCGCCCTGATGCAGGAAGCGCTGGAAGCCGTCGTCGTCATGCTCTACCCCATCACCCCGCACATCGGCTTCGAGCTGTGGAAGATGCTGGGCAAGGAAGGGGACATAGACGTCGCGGTCTGGCCGGTGGCGGATGAAGCCGCCATGGTCGAGACCGAGAAGCTGGTGGTGGTACAGATCAACGGCAAGATGCGCGGCAAGCTGACAGTGCCGGCCGAGATAAGCCAGGCCGACGTCGAGAAGCTGGCCATGGCCGATGCCTCGGTGCAGAAGTTCACCGAAGGCCTGACAGTGCGCAAGGTCGTCTATGTACCGGGCAAGCTGCTCAACATAGTCGCAAACTGAGATTGACCCGCACTCCCGCCCTCCTTCCCCTGTCGGGGGAGGAGGGCGGCAGGGTCTGAATCTATATGTGACGGCGGGCAAGCGCCCGCCGTTCTTCACTTGATGCAAAGAGGAATTCACATGGGCATGTCCCTCACTCGCTGGATTGCCATCATGCTGACGGGCCTGCTGCTGCAGGCCTGCGGTTTTCAGATGCGGGGAACCGCCATCCCCCCCGAGCTGATGACCATGAAGGTGGTCGGTGACAACAAGAGCGACTTCTATCGGCTGGTCACCACCCGCCTCAAGGCCTCGGGGGTGACCCTGGCGGACAAGGAGGGCATTCCGGTGCTGACCCTGTCCGGGGTACGCAGCAGCAGCCAGGTTGCCTCCGTCGACTCCATCGGCCAGGACCGCGAGTACCTGCTGGGTTACAGCACCCAGTTCACCGTATCCATGCCGGGCAAACCGACCCAGGTCTTCCCCATCACCTTCAACCGCAGCTTCCTGAACAAGCCGGATGCGGCGCTGGCCTCCTCCCGCGAGCAGGAGCAGCTTGGCAAGGAGATGCAGGAGCAGGCTGCCAATCTGGTGATCCGCCAGCTGAGCCAGGTCAAGTTCTGATGCGGGTATCCTGATGAGAATCTACCCCGAGCAGGTCGCCGACCTGGTGATCCATCAACCTGAGCCAGGTCAAGTTCTGATGCGAGTCTGCCCAAAGCAGTCTGCGGAACACCAACTCAACCAGGGCAAGTGCTGATGCGGATCTATCCCGAGCAGTTTGCGGACCATCTCAAGGCAGGGCTCAAGCCCTGCTATCTCGTTTTTGGTGACGAGCCGCTGCTCAAGCTCGAGGCCATAGACGCCGTGCGTCAGGTGGCCCGCAAACAGGGGTTTGATGAGCGCCACAGCTTCGTGGTGGAAGCCGGGCTGGACTGGAATCAGGTCTATGACGCCTGTCAGGCCATGAGTCTCTTCTCGGCCCGCCAGATCATCGAGCTGGAGCTGCCCGCCAAGGTCGACAAGGACTTGGCCGCCCGCATCACCGAGATCGGCAAGCAGCTGCATCCCGACCTGCTGCTGGTGCTCTCGGGGGGGCGTCTCAATCAGACCCAGATGAAGGCAGCCTGGTTCGACAAGCTGAGCCAGAGCGGCACCTATGTGCCGGTCAATCACCCCGAACCCCGCTTCTTCCCGCGCTGGATGAGTGCGAGGTTTCAACGCTTTGGCCTCAAGGCGCTGCCGGATGCGGTCAACTTCATGTGTCACGCCTTCGAGGGCAACCTGCTGGCCGCGAGCCAGGAGATAGAGAAGCTGACCCTGCTCGGCCCGCCCCAGCCCATCAGCGTCGCCTATCTGCAAGAGACCATCATACGCCACGCCCACTTCACTCCCTTCCAGCTCGTCGATACCCTGCTGGAGGGCAAGGTGAACCGGGCCCAGCGCATACTGCTGGCGCTGCGGGCCGAGGGTACCGAGCCCGGCATGCTGGCCTGGACCCTGTGCCGGGAGCTGGAGCAGCTCACCGAGCTGGCCCTGGCCGCCCGCGCCGGTCAGCCTCTGGTGGAACACTTCAGCCGGTTGCGCATCTGGCAGAGCCGCCAGCAGCTCATTCAGCAAGCCCTGACCCGGCTGCCCGTTGGCAAGATACAGCAGCTGTGGCAACTGATGGCCCGGCTGGATGACGCCCAGCGCAGGTTCGACACCGAGCAGGCCTGGCTGATGCTGCAGACCATAGCCCTGGGCTTTCGCGATGGCACGCCGCTGCCCCTGCTGGAGGCGGATCCATGCTGAGCGCCCCCATCGAACGCCAGGCCGGCCCCTTGGCCCCCGTCCATGATCTGACAGGGGGAGCCTCATGCTGAAGGCCCCTATCGGCATCCTGGGCGGCACCTTCGACCCCATCCACATAGGTCATCTGAGGCCCGCCATCGAGGCCCGCGACGCCCTGGGCCTGGCCGAGGTGCGCCTGCTCCCGAACCATATCCCGCCCCATCGCGCCAATCCCTTCTGCTCCAGCGAGCAGCGGCTCGCCATGGTCGCGCTGGCGGCGGCGGAGAACCCGGGCTTCGTGGTGGATGAGCGGGAGCTGCAACGGGACAAACCCTCCTGGACCATAGACACCCTCATCGAGCTCAAGCAGGAGCTGCCGGATACCCCTGTCTGTTTCCTCATGGGCATGGACTCCCTGCTCGGCCTGCCGAGCTGGCATCGCTGGCAGGAGCTGCTCGAACATGCCCACCTGGTGGTGAGCAAGCGCCCGGGCTGGCAACCGGATTACCCGAGCGAGGTGGCCAGCCTGCTGGCCCGCCACCAGACCCGGGATGTGCAGGATCTTCATCGACACCGTCAGGGCCATGTCTGGATCGCCGACAACCTGCCCATAGAGCTGTCGGCCACCCGGCTGAGGGCCCTGCTGGCGGCGGGGCAGGATCCCAGATACCTGCTGCCGGCCCCGGTCGCCGACTACATCCGGCGGCACCGGCTCTATCAACCATCGCCAAGCCGGTGAGCGGCGCCAAGCGGGTTTGTCAGCCGACACCCTGAGGCGCACCCGGCACGAGCTTGACTATTGTCCCGCCCGGTTGCGCACTATAGTGATCAACAGGGGCCTGCCTTGCCCATGGGTGGCGGCCCCGGATCCATTCCCCTTTGCCAGACTGGGAAACGGGAGTGACCATGATATAATCCGCCGCCCTCTGGCGCCGGAAGATAGGAGAAGACATTGCAAGGCCAAGAACTGCTCGCCTTTATCGTCGACAAGATCGATGACATGAAAGGCCGCGACATCATCACCCTGGATGTACGCGGCAAATCCAGCATCACGGACACCATGATCATCTGCTCCGGCAACTCCAATCGCCACGTCAGCGCCATTGCCCACAACCTGGCCAGTGAGGCCCGCCATGCGGGGCTCGACCTGCTCAGCGTGGAAGGTCAGCTCACAGGTGAATGGGTGCTGGTGGACATGGGTTCCGTCATCGTCCACGTGATGCAGGATGAGTACCGCGACTTCTACCAACTGGAGAAACTCTGGGGTGGCACCCAGGTGCAAGCGTAACGAACGATGAAGATCCAGTTGATTGCGGTGGGCACCAAGATGCCTGCCTGGGTAGAGCATGGCTTCGAAGAGTACCGTCGCCGTTTCCCGAAAGACATGCCGTTCGAACTCGTCGAGATAGGCGCGGGCAAACGGGGCAAGAATGCCGACATTCCCCGCATCCTGCAAAAGGAGGGGGAAGCCATGCTGGCCGCCGCCGGCCGCTCGCGCATCGTCACCCTGGACATTCCCGGCAAGCCCTGGACCACGGAGCAACTCGCCGTGTCGCTGGAGGCCTGGAAGCTCGATGGCCGGGATGTGGCGCTGCTGGTAGGCGGGCCTGAAGGCTTGTCCCCCGAGTGCAAGGCCGCCGCCGAACAGAGCTGGTCCCTGTCACCCCTGACCCTGCCCCATCCATTGGTGCGGGTGCTGGTGGCCGAGAGCCTCTACCGCGCCTGGAGCATTACCACCAATCATCCGTATCACAGGGAATGAGCCATGACCCCTTGGAACATCACTCCCTCATACACCCAGTACCACAGGGAATAGTCCATGTGGTACCCGCCCTTGCTCCCCGTCAGCCATAAGGTAACGGCATGCTGAAGAATCGCATCGAAATGCGCGATCACAGTGCCGAGGGACGTCTGTTCTTCCGGCGCACCCTGGTAGCCTACATCGGCATGGTCGTCCTCATGCTGGTGCTGCTGGGTAATCTCTACTATCTGCAGGTAGAGTCTTACGAAACCTATCAGACCCGTTCCAACGACAACCGGATCCGGGTCGTGCCGGTGGCACCGCCACGGGGCCTCATCTATGACGCCAACGGCGTGCTGCTGGCGGAGAACCGCCCCGTCTACAGCCTGGAGATAGTGCCGGAAGAGACCGAGGATCTGGAGAAGACCGCCGATGAGCTGATCACCCTGCTGGCCCTGCCGGAAGGGACCAAGGAGCGGTTCCTGGCCGAGGTGAAACGCCAGCGCCGCTTCAAGCCGGTGCCCCTGTTCGAGAAGCTGACCGAGTACCAGGTCGCCCTCTTCTCGGTCAACCAGCACAACTACCCGGGCGCCAGCATAGAGGCCTATCTCAAGCGCTACTATCCCTTTGGTGACACCCTGACCCATGCGCTGGGCTATGTGGCCAAGATCAACACCCGTGATGTGGAGCGCCTCGACAAGGAGGACAAGCTCGCCAACTATGCCGCCACCAAGGACATCGGCAAGCAGGGGGTGGAGAAGTTCTACGAGGATCAGCTGCACGGCGTGGCGGGCTACCAGGAGGTCGAGGTCAACAACCGCGGCCGGGTGGTGCGCACCCTCAAGTTCCAGCCGCCGGAGCCGGGCAAGGACATCTACCTCAACATCGACATCCGCCTGCAGTTGAAGGCGCAGGAGCTGCTGGCCGGCCGCCGGGGTGCCATCGTCATGATGGATCCCAATACCGGCGCCATCCTGGCCATGGAGTCGAGCCCGAGCTACGACCCCAACCTGTTCGTGACCGGCATCTCCAACACCAACTACTCGGCGCTGCTCAACGATCCGGCGCGCCCGCTGGTGAACCGCACCACCCAGGGCATCTATGCCCCCGCCTCCACCGTCAAGCCCATGATGGCGGTGATGGGGCTGAACGAGGGGGCCATCACCCCCAACTATCGCTACTTCGGCGGTCCCAGCTTCTCCATCCCGGGCACCACCAAGAAGTTTCGTGACTGGCGCCGCTGGGGCCATGGCTGGCTCGACGTCTATCGCGCCATCGAGGTGTCAGCGGACACCTACTTCTACGATCTCGCCTACCGGGTCGGCATCGACAAGATCCACGCCTACATGACCAAGTTCGGCTTCGGTCAGTACAGTGGCGTCGACCTCTATGAAGAGACCAAGGGGGTCATGCCGTCCCGCGACTGGAAGATGGCGCGCTGGCGTCAGCCCTGGTATCAGGGGGACACCATCTCCATCGGCATAGGCCAGGGCTACTGGAGCTCCACCCCGATCCAGCTGGCCAAGGCGATCAGCATACTGACCCAGAACGGTCACGACGTGACGCCGCACCTGCTCAAGAGCACCGCCTCGGTGGATGGCGTGGTCAACGCCCCCATCAACCCGAACGTGGCCATCGCCGCCAAGAGCGACACCTACTGGCAGGTGGCCAAGGACGGCATGTGGCGCGTCATCAACGGCCATGAGGGGACGGGACGCCGCGCCTTTGCGGGCACCCCCTACAAGGCGGCGGGCAAGTCAGGTACCGCCCAGGTGGTGGGCCTCAAGGAGAACCAGGTCTACAACGCGGCCACCACCAAGGTGGAGCACCGCGACAATGCCCTCTTCGTCGCCTTCGCCCCGTTCGAGGCCCCCAAGGCAGTGGTGGCCCTGGTGCTGGAAAACGCCGGTGGCGGCAGTGCCATGGGGGCGCCGGTCGCCCGCCACATGCTGGATGCCTACCTGCTGCCGCCAGAGCCCCAGCTGCCGCCGGCGCCCGACAAGCCGTCCACCCCTGGCCCGGATCAGCGCGAGGCTGTGCCCAATGAATAACGCCGCACTCTTGCCTCCCCTCCCGAGGCCATCCATGCAGAACGAGGTCTTCTCTCATGAGTAACTCCGCCCGTCAGCAGAGTATCTGGTACAAGCTGCACATCGACCTGCCGCTGCTGCTCGGCCTGCTGGCGCTGATGACCCTCTCCATGGTGGTGCTCTACTCCGCCTCGGGCCAGGACTTTGACTCCATAGTGCGCCAGCTGGTGCGTGGCGGCCTCGCCTTCGGCCTGATGATAGGCCTGGCCCAGCTGCCCCCCTCCCTCTATGCACGCTGGTCCGTGCCCCTGTTCACCCTGGTGGTGCTGCTGCTCATCGCGGTGGACGTGTTCGGCCATATCGGCAAGGGGGCCCAGCGCTGGCTGGACCTCGGCTTTATGAAGTTCCAGCCCTCGGAGGTGATGAAGCTCTCCATGCCCATCATGGTGGCCGCCTGGCTCAGCCGGCACTCCCTGCCTCCCAAGTTCAGCCATGTGCTGATCGCCCTGGTGATGGTGCTCTTGCCCACCCTGCTGATCGCCGCCCAGCCCGATCTCGGCACCTCCATCCTGGTGGCGGCCTCCGGCTTCTTCGTCATCTTCCTGGCGGGGATCAGCTGGTGGCTGATCGGACTGGCGGTCTTGCTGATCTGCGCCTTTATGCCGGTGCTCTGGTTCTTCCTGATGCACGACTACCAGCGCCAGCGGGTGCTGATGCTGCTCGACCCTGAGAAGGACCCCCTCGGGCGCGGCTACCACATCATCCAGTCCAAGATAGCCATCGGCTCCGGCGGCGTGTTCGGCAAGGGCTGGCTGCAGGGCACCCAGTCCCAGCTGGAGTTTTTGCCGGAGCGCCACACCGACTTCATCTTCGCGGTGTTCAGCGAGGAGTTCGGCCTGGTGGGGGTGGCCCTGCTGCTGGTCATCTATCTCTACATCATCAGCCGCTGCCTGTTTATCTCCATGCAGGCCCAGAACAGCTTCGAACGCCTGCTCGGCGGCGCCCTGACCCTCACCTTCTTCGTCTATGTGTTCGTCAACATGGGCATGGTGAGCGGCATACTGCCTGTGGTGGGGGTGCCCCTGCCCCTGGTGAGCTATGGCGGCACCTCCATGGTGACCCTGATGGCAGGCTTTGGCATCCTGATGTCCATTCAGACCCATAGAAGGCTACTGGCCTGATGAGATGGATATATTCTGCCTGTCGTGGAGGCCCCCTGCCGCAGGTGAGCTATGGCGGCACCTCCATGGTGACCCTGATGGCAGGCTTCGGCATCCTGATGTCCATCCAGACCCATAGAAGATTGCTCGCCTGATGAGATGGGGGTTCGGGATGCTGGCTGCCTGGTCGCTGACGGCGGTTGCGGCCCCGGAGCCACCCCAACTGGCGCAACTCGCCCTGCAGCACTCGGTGCCGCTGGCCGAGTTGCAGGCCGCCGCCGCCCAGGCGCGACTGCGTCAGGAGGTGCTCGACGCCATCAGCCGCCCCTGGGAGGCCAAGCCCTGGCATAGCTACCGACCGCTGTTCGTCACCCCGGAGCGGATCCGGGACGGGGTCGGCTTCTGGCAACGCCACGCCGCCACCCTGGCCAGAGCCGAGCAGCACTACCGGGTGCCCGCCGCCCTCATCGTCGCCATCATCGGTATCGAGACCTTCTATGGCCGCCAGATGGGTCGCCATCCGGTGCTCGACAGCCTCTATACCCTGGGGTTCCACTACCCCGCCCGTGAGGAGTTCTTCGCCAAGGAGTTCGCCCAGCTGGTGCTGCTTGCCCGGGAGGAGAAGTGGCCACTCACCTCTCTCAAGGGCTCCTATGCCGGCGCCATGGGCATGGGCCAGTTCATGCCCTCCAGCTATCGCCACTACGCCGTCGATTTTGACGGGGATGGCAAGCGGGATCTGTTTGCCAACCCGGCGGACGCCATCGGCAGCGTGGCCAACTACTTTGCCGAGCACCGCTGGCGCTGGGGGGAGTCTGTGGTGGAACCCGCCTTGATCGGATTGGCGCCAGTAGGTACCCTGCTGGGGCCCGAGCCCGAGCTCAAGCAACGCTGGGCCGAACTGGCCGCCGCCGGGATTGAACTCGCCACCCCGCTGGCACCGGACACGCCGGTGAAACTGCTGGCATTGGAGCAGGCCGATGGACCGGAATACTGGGTCGCGCGCCACAATTTTTATGTGATCACCCGCTACAACCGCAGCCCTCTCTATGCGATGGCGGTGCATCAACTCAGTCAAGCAATCCAGGACGCTTATGCATTACAGCCACAAACTTCTCCCCCTCACGCTGACCTTGTTGCTGGCCGCCTGTAGCAGCCAACCTGAGCAGGCTCCCCCGCCGCCGGTCCCGGTGCAGCCGGAAAAACCCCAGGTGATCGAGATACCGCAAGCCACAGGCGCCATCCCGCGCCCCGAGCCCATGAGCGAGAGCGGCAACCGGGACTACTGGATCGGCAAACAGAAGTACGAGGTGTGGCGCGACATCAAGCACTACAGCGAGGAGGGCACCGCCAGCTGGCTGTCCCAGGATCTCGATGGCAACAAGACAGCCAACGGCGACGTGCAGGACAGCACCCTGTTCAGCGCCGCCCACCGCAATCTGCCGCTGCCGAGCTATGTGCGGGTCACCAACCTGGACAACGGGCTTGAGACCATAGTGCGGATCAACGATCGCGGCCCCTTCGGCAGCGAGCGCCTGATCGATCTCTCCCATGCCGCGGCCAAACAGCTGGAGATGGTCGATGGGGGCGAGGCCAGGGTGCGGCTTGAGCTCATCAGCGATCAGCCGGATCAGATGGTCGAGATGGTGCCCATGATGCCGATGGCGCCCATGCAGCCGCCTGCCCAGGAGGCCGCCTTCCTGGGTGAGGCCCAGCCTGCGGCGGCTGCCACCGTCACCCCGGCCAAGGCCGCTCCCACGGCGGCTGCCACGGCGACCAGCACCCTCTCCACCCCCAAGGCCGCCAGCGGCCAGGGCAAGATGATCCAGGTGCTGGCCAGCGGCTCCCAACCCAGGGCCGAGGCCATGGGCAAGGTGATGACCCAGCGCTACGGCGTGCCCTACCAGGTGGTGGCCCACGACGCCATCTTCCGGGTGCTGCTGGGACCGGTCGCCGCCGATCAACAGGCAAGCCTGCTGGAACAGATCCGGCAGGGGGGGCTGGAGCAGGCCTTCATCGTTCCCTGATGGCAGGGCTCACAGAGTGAATCGTCACTCTCCCCCGGCGTCACGTCGTTTCCCGGCGTAACGCCGACAACCGATGGATAAAAAACCAGACCAGATGGCATGCCGGACTATGACCGCCCGGCACATCTGGTATAGTGGAGCCCGCTTTTTTTCAACTTGGGTAATCCCCATCCAGGCACCAGGAATTTCAAGATGTCCAAATTTGCCCGTTCCGTTATTCTGGCCTCCCTGCTAAGCGCGACCGCCCAGGCCAACCAGCCGGTACCGACGCCGGATTCGGCTCTGCCGACTGCCCAGCCGGTCCCCACCCTGAACAGCGCCCCCATGGTGGTGCCTGCCGCGCCGGAGATCTCCGCCAAGGCCCATATTCTGATCGACTACTTCTCCGGTCAGGTGCTGGCCGAGCAGAACGCCGACGAGCGCCTGCCCCCCGCCAGCCTGACCAAGATGATGACCTCCTACATAGTCGGCAACGAGCTGCTCAAGGGGAACATCAAGGGCACCGACATGGTGACCATCAGCCAGAACGCCTGGTCCAAGAACTACTCCGACTCCTCCAAGATGTTCATCGAGGTGGGCAAGCAGGTCTCCGTCGATGACCTCAACAAGGGCATCATCATCCAGTCCGGCAACGACGCCTGCGTCGCCATGGCCGAACACCTGGCGGGCAGCACCGACTCCTTCGCCAGCCTGATGAACGCCTGGGCCGCCAAGCTCGGCATGAAAGACTCCCAGTTCAAGAACCCCCACGGTCTGGATGCGGAAGGTCACTACAGTACCGCCCGCGACATGGCACGCCTGGGTCAGGCCCTGATCCACGATCAGCCTGAGGAGTACAAGATCTACTCCCAGAAATCCTTCGTGTTCAACGGCATCACCCAGCACAACCGTAACCGCCTGCTGTGGGATCAATCCCTGCAGGTGGATGGCATCAAGACAGGCCACGTCAGCCAGGTCGGCTACAACCTGGTCTCCTCCGCCACCAACAACGAGGGCATGCGCCTGATCGCCGTGGTGCTGGGCGCCAGCAGCGAAGGCTCTCGCGCCGCCGAGAGCAAGAAGCTGCTCACCTACGGTTTCCGCTTCTTCCAGAGCCTGACCCCCTACAAGGCGGGTACCGAGCTGGTGACCCAGAAGATCTGGATGGGCGACAAGTCCGAAGTGAAGCTCGGGGTCGATCAGGATGTCTCCGTGCTGGTCACCCGTGGCCAGGGCAACAACCTGAAGGCGGACTTCCAGCTCGAGAGCGAGCTGAAGGCCCCGCTGGCCAAGGGTCAGCGCGTCGGCACCGTGTTCCTCAAGCAGGGCGACAAGGAGATCAAGCAGGTTCCGCTGGTCGCCCTGGAAGAGGTGCAGGAAGGTGGCCTGATGAGCCGTCTGTGGGATTACCTGGTGATGCTGGTCGCCAGCTGGTTCAAGTAATCTACCGCACAATCCCGAGCAAGCAGCGGCGCCAACAGGCGCCGCTGCTGTCTTTGCCGCGCCGGGGCAGTGAATAACCCTGCAATCTGCAGGTTCCGCCGACGCTCCATTTGTGGTAAAAAGCAGCATTCCCACGTCCTGTCGACCTGGCGGGCCTTGATCCCGCGCCGGGCAATGCCCATATAAGATGGAGCCGTGCCCATGGTTGACGCGACTGGCGGCCCGAGTCCTTCGGCCAGACAAGATGCAAGATGAAGTCGTTTCGTGACGACGCTAAAGGTGAGTGAGATGAATACCAAGTTTGATGAGCTGCTGGAGTTCCCCTGCAAGTTCCCGTTCAAGGTGCTTGGGGTGGCCGATCCCGCCCTGCCGGATCAAGTGGTTGAAGTGCTGCAGCAACATGCCCCAGGTACTTACAGCCCGACCGTTCAGCCCAGCTCCAAGGGCAACTACCACTCGGTCCGCGTAACCGTGACTGCCCAGAGCAAAGAGCACATCGAAGCGATGTATCACGCCCTTGGCAAGATCGAGCTGGTGAAATACGTACTGTAATTTCTCTCTCGCCCCGCCATCGGGGCGAGCGATTATTTGCCATTCTGTTTTGCCGACGCAAGCGCCTGCCTGTGAGGAAAAGATGTCACCCCAGATCCCCGCCCAGCCACAACTGCTCGTCAGACACCTGGGTCGTCGCCCCTACCAGCCGGTATGGGACGCCATGAAGGCCTTCACCGACAGCCGCACCAGCGAGACGCCTGACGAGTTCTGGGTGGTGGAGCACGATCCCGTCTACACCCAGGGCCAGGCCGGCAAGGCCGAGCATCTGCTCGCCCCCGGTGACATCCCCGTGGTGCAAAGCGATCGCGGAGGCCAGGTGACCTATCACGGCCCCGGCCAGCTGGTGCTCTATGTGCTGGTGGACGTGCGCCGCAGCAAGCTCTCGGTGCGCGAGCTGGTGACCTGCCTGGAAACCGCCATCATCAACACCCTGGCCAGAAGCGACATCCAGGCCTATGCCAAGGCCGATGCCCCCGGCGTCTACGTGAAGAACGATCTCGGCATCGAGGCCAAGCTCGCCTCCCTGGGCCTGCGGATCCGCAAGGGCTGCTCCTTCCACGGACTCGCCCTCAATATCAACATGGACATGACCCCCTTCCTGCGCATCAATCCGTGCGGTTATGCGGGCATGGCCATGACCCAGACCAGCGCCCTGGGCGGCCCGCAGAGCGTGGCCGAGGCGCAATCCATCCTGGTGATGGAGCTGGCCAGCCTGATTGGCTATGAAACGATCACGAATACCGAAGAGGCAGCATGAGCAAGCCCATGCCGCGTGGCCATGAGGGCCCCGAGAGGACCCTGATGGCTATCAATCAGACAATAACAAACACCGAGAGTGAATCATGAGCAAACCCGTTCGTATGGAGCCGGGCGTCAAGCTGCGCGATGGCGACAAGATGGCCCTGATCCCGGTGAAATTCATGCCGGATCCCAACGAGGAAGTGCTGCGCAAGCCGGACTGGATGCGGATCAAGCTGCCGCCGTCGAGCCAGAAGATCGAGCACATCAAGAGCACCCTGCGCAAGAACAAGCTGCACTCGGTCTGTGAAGAGGCCTCCTGCCCCAACCTGGCGGAGTGCTTCAACCACGGCACGGCCACCTTCATGATCATGGGCGCCATCTGCACCCGCCGTTGCCCCTTCTGCGACGTGGCCCACGGCCGCCCGCTGGCACTGGATCCCGAAGAGCCGAAGAAGCTGGCGCTCACCATCAAGGAGATGGGGCTGAAATACGTGGTCATCACCTCGGTGGACCGCGACGATCTGCGCGACGGCGGTGCCCAGCACTTCGCCGACTGCATCAAGCAGATCCGCGAGCACAGCCCCCAGACCCGCATCGAGATCCTGACCCCGGACTTCCGCGGCCGCATGGAGCAGGCGCTGGAGGTGTTCCGCGAGACGCCGCCGGACGTGTTCAACCACAACCTGGAAACAGCACCGCGCATGTACCGGGTCGCCCGCCCGGGTGCCGACTACAAGTGGTCCCTGGAGCTGCTGCGCCGCATCAAGGAGATGCACCCTCATGTGCCGACCAAGTCCGGCGTCATGATGGGCCTTGGCGAGACCAACGAAGAGATAGTCCAGGTGCTCAAGGATCTGCGCGAGCACGGCGTCAACATGCTGACCCTGGGCCAGTACCTGCAGCCGAGCCGCCACCACCTGCCGGTGAAGCGCTACGTGCCGCCCGCAGAGTTCGACGAGCTGAAAGACGTCGCCATGGGGCTGGGCTTCTCCCACGCCGCATGCGGCCCCTTCGTGCGCTCCTCCTACCATGCGGATCTGCAGGCCAAGGGCGAAGAGGTCAAATAACCTCGCCCGAAAGAGGGGTTGAATAACCTCTCCTGCTAAAAGAAGAGCGCCCAAGGGCGCTCTTCTTGTTGAACATGTCAGACTCGACACTCCCGGCCAACCCCTTGGCTAATACCCAGTTCCGGGGTTAAGGTGGCGACTCCCTTTCCTTGAGTGAAGCTCCGATGCCAACCCCTATCGTTCGTCTGATCCCCATGGATGAGGCGGCTTTCCCCGCCTATCGCGACTACTTCATCGACGACTACGCCCAGGATCTTGCCAGCAATCACGGGCTGACCCTGGCCGATGCCCGCCAACAAGCCGAGGCTTCCTTGCTGCAACACCTGCCCCAAGGAGCCGCCACGCCGGGCCAGAGCCTGCTCTGCATCATCCCTGTGAGTGACAATGTCGGGAGCGCAGTCGCGACGACGGCGGGCATTGCCGGCTATCTCTGGCACAGCATCGACAGCGCCGCCCACACCACCTTTATCTATGACTTCTACACACTCCCGACCCATCGTGGACTGGGATATGGCAAGGCCGCCATGGCGGTGCTGGAGGCCGACTTGAAGTGCCTTGGCGTCAGCCAGATCAAGCTGAGAGTCGCCTATGACAATCCGAGGGCCAGAGCGCTCTACGAAGAGATCGGCTTTCACATCACGGGCTACAACATGGCCAAGACGCTGGCTTGATGGCTCCCGCCATCAACCCTCTTCCGCCATGCCGTGGCGAGCCGACGCTCAGAGCGAGATGCCGGAAAACGACATGAAGCCGAGCGACATCAGCCCCGCCACTATGAAGGTGATGCCGATACCGCGCAGCCCCTCTGGCACGTCCGAGTACTTCATCTTCTGGCGCAGGCCGGCGATGGCGACTATGGCCAGCAGCCAGCCTAGCCCCGACCCCGCCCCATAGACCACGGATTCGATGAAGTCGTAATCCCGCTGGGCCATGAACATGACGCCGCCGAAGATGGCACAGTGCACAGTCAACAGCGGCAGGTAGATCCCCAGGGCCTGATGGAGCGCCGGGAAATGCTTGTCCAGCACCATCTCCATCACCTGCACCAGGGCCGCCAGCACGCCTATGTAGATGATGAAATCGAGAAAGCTGAGATCAAATTCCCCGAGGAAGGTACTGTCCGGGCGCAGTATATGGCGGTAGATCAGGTTGTTGAGGGGAATGGCGATCACCATGACCACCAGCACCGTCATGCCAAGGCCGAAGGCAGTGTTGATGTTCTTCGACACCGCGAGGAAGGTACACATGCCGAGAAAGAAGGCCAGGGCCAGGTTTTCCACAAAGATCGACTGAATAAACAAATTGACGTAATAGTCCATGAAGGTTGCTCACCACTTGATTGTGCAAAGAGAGGGTCCGCCCCTGACCAGGGGCCAGCGGCAGGAACCGGATGACAGTCAGCACGGGCGCGATCGCAGATGACGGGGATCGGCGGATCAACAGACAGGGATCAGCGGCAGAGATGGCGTCGGCGTGTGCCCGGCGAGGGGAGCGACACTAGTCGCCGTGGCAGAAGCGAAATTGCAGGTGATGGCAGAGCAGTTGCCGCTGGTGCAGATGACCGAGGCAGTTCGGCCACTGCCTGAGGTAGATGAGGGGCAGGAAGAACAGCAGGCCGCAGAGCAGACCGAGGATCTCGTGCTGAAACCAGGCCAGCAGCATCTGGTAGAGATCCGGGTCCCTGGCCCCTTCCAGCCGCCGCCCCTGCTCGAAGCTGAGCCGCCACTGGGAGGCCGGAGGCAGGCTGAGGTTGTCGGCCAACCCAGGCGCGGGGGGCTCGTGCAGCTGCATCGAGGATGTCGATGTCCCCTGGGCCGACAGCGCGGACGCACTGACCCCTGCCGCGACAGAGGCGGCAAGCCACAGCAGGCAGGCGACGGCGAGCGCCATCGGCCAGCACAATGGTCGGCCAAGGGGTGGCAAGGGGACAGGCTCCTTGAAAAGGCAAGGGGTTGAACGGGGCCGAATATATCAAAATCCCTCCTTATATTGAATTTTGGCATCCAGTAGCCGGAAAAATTCGATACAAAAAACCTGCTTTCCCCACAAAGGGGGCATTTTACACCCTCAATGAAAACAGCGGAGAACGACTCCCGTCCTCGCCCCTTGAGCCCCATTCAGTGAGGGCATAGCCGCTCTTGCAACAAAAACGGCCACCCTTGGGTGACCATTTTCATTGCCGGGCATGGCGCCTGCCTTACTAGAGACCGGCGGCCTCCAGATGCTCCACCAGCAGCTGGACGCTGCGGTTGCCGCGCCACTCGTTGACGTCGAGCCGGTAGACCAGCCGCACCCGTTTCACCGAGGCATCGGGCCAGCGCTTGAGATCCACCCCGAAGGCGATGGCATCCACCGCATGGCCGGAATCCGTGGTCAGCATCATCTTGAGGTGTTTCTCCCCCACCAGCCGCTGCTGCACCAGCACGAACTCGCCGTCGAACAGCGGCTCGGGGAAGGCCTGGCCCCAGGGGCCGGAGGCACGGATGAGCTCCGCCAGCTCCAGACTCAGCTCGTCCGGCAGCAGCTCGCCGTCGGTGAGCAGCACCCCGGTCAGCAGCTCCGGCGTCACCAGCTCGGCGATGACGGCTTCAAACGCCCGGCCAAACGCCGCTATATTGGCCTTAGGCAGGGTCAGCCCCGCCGCCATGGCGTGGCCGCCAAACTTGCCCATCAGGCCCGGATGGCGGGTATCGAGCAGCTCCAGCGCATCGCGCAGGTGCACCCCGGGAATGGAGCGCCCCGAGCCCTTGAGCTCGGTGTCGCTGCTCTGCGCAAACGCAATCACGGGTCTGTAGTACTTCTCCTTGATCTTGGAGGCCACCAGTCCCACCACCCCCTGATGCCACTCGTCCCTGTGCAGCACTATGCCGCTTGGCACCTCGCCATCGCGAAACCGGATCTGCTCCAGGGTAGCGAGCGCCTCCTGCTGCATCCCCTGCTCTATCTCCTTGCGCTCCTGGTTGAGGCTGTCCATCTCGGCCGCAAGCTGGCGCGCCAGGTTGAGATCATCGCTCAGCAGACAAGCGACCCCGAGGGACATGTCATCGAGACGGCCCACCGCATTGAGGCGGGGCCCCAGGGCAAAGCCGAGATCGGCGGCGCACAGGCGGCGGCCATCGCGGCCCGACACGTCCACCAGCGCCTGGATGCCGGGGCGGCAGCGACCGGCCCGGATCCGCTGCAGCCCCTGATGGACCAGGATACGGTTGTTGCCATCCAGCGCCACCACGTCGGCGACCGTGCCGAGGGCCACCAGATCGAGATAGTCCGCCACATTGGGGGCGCGAATGCCCTGGCGCTCATACCAGCCGCTCTGGCGCAGATGGGTGTTGAGGGCCGCCATCAGATAGAAGGCCACCCCGACCCCGGCCAGGGATTTGGAGGGGAAGTCGCAGCCACGCTGGTTAGGGTTTACTATCGCATCGGCATCAGGCAGCTCCTGGCCCGGCAAGTGGTGATCGGTAACCAGTACCCGCATCCCGGCCGCCTTGGCCGCCGCCACCCCGGCAATGCTGGAGATGCCGTTATCCACAGTGATGAGAAACTCGGCGCCCCGGGCCACCGCCAGCTCGACGATTTCGGGGGTGAGGCCGTAGCCGAACTCGAAGCGGTTGGGCACCAGAAAATCGACGTGATGGCCCCCCATGGCCCGCAGGGCCAGCACGCACAGGGCCGAGCTGGTGGCGCCGTCGCAGTCGAAGTCGCCGACGATGAGGATCCGCTGCTGCGCCGTCAGGGCATCCGCCAGCAGGGGCACCGCCTGCTCCATGCCAAACAGCCGCTGGGGCGGCAGCAGCTGGCTGGCGCTGCGCTCCAGCAGGGCGGGATCCTCCACGCCGCGACTGGCGAAGATTTGACGAAGCAGAGGATGCAGGGTGGCGGGCAGATGGGAATCATCAACTCGCGGACGACGACGGATTTGCAGGGGCATTGATGTGATCCAGTATCTTGAGCAGTTGTTCAGGGCTCTGATATCCCCGCACCAGATCCCCGTTTGGCAGGACCCAGCTCGGTGACGCCTTGATCCCGAGCCACTGGCTCAGGCCGATATGATGGGCAAGGATCTCATTACATCCGGCCGCAGGCAAACGATCACTGAGACTGAGTTCACCCAGCAGGGCGGGATCGCACCAGAGCGCCTGCGTTTCGGCCAGCTCGGCGAAGGGGGCCGCCAGGGGCAGCAACTGCACGCTCACCCCCCTGGCCTGCAACTGGGGCAGATCGTCCAGCACGGCGTGACAGCGGCGACAGCCGAGATCGGTAAACAGGGTAACCTGGTAGCGCTCGTTCGGCGCCTTGAGCCAGAGTCGCGCCTCGCCTACCTGCGCCAGCGCCAGCCGACGTTGTTGCTGCTGGCTCAGGCGGGTGAGGTTTTGCATGTCGTGGGCCAGATCCAGCATGGAGCCCTGCAGCACATAGTTTCCCCTGGCATCGCTATAGAGCAGCCCCTGGGCTGTGCCCAGCAGATAGAGCCCGGGCACCGGGGTCTCGTCCACCAGGAAGACCTGCACCCCGAGGCGCTGCCCTATGGTCTGTTTCAACAGCTGGGGATCCATCCCCGCGCTGGCAGCAAAGGTGCACAGCAGCATCATTCCCAGCAGTAAATGTCGCACTTGATGACTCACCTGGCATGATTGAATGGATTCATAAGGTAACTCAGTGCACATCCTTGCCCCAACCTCTTAATTAGCGATTGATTAATAGCGTGGATCGCAAAAAAATCCCGATCTGACAGGTTGCCAATTGGGCTAAGGCCCAGCAAGCTAATCAGGACGACGGGAGACACCATGGTCATCCCTCTGTTTTATTGATGTTTTATCGTCCAAACAGCGATGTGGTCGCACCGCATCCTGTCCATTTTTTAGGGGGAAAAATGAGTCTGATTCAAGAGTTCAAGGCCTTTGCGGCCAGAGGCAACGTCATCGACATGGCGGTCGGTATCATCATAGGTGCCGCCTTTGGCAAGATAGTCTCCTCCTTCGTGGGCGACGTCATCATGCCGCCCATCGGCCTCATCCTGGGGGGGGTGGACTTCAGCGATCTGGCAGTCACCCTGAAGGCCGCCGAAGGTGACATCCCTGCCGTGGTCATCGCCTACGGCAAGTTCATCCAGACCATCATCGACTTTCTGATCATCGCCTTCGCCATCTTCATGGGGCTCAAGGCCGTCAACACCCTGCAGAAGAAGCAGGCAGAGGAAGCCCCTGCCCCGGCCGGCCCCACCAAGGATCAGGAGCTGCTGACCGAGATCCGCGATTTGCTGAAATCCCAGCAGGGGAAATAGACGCCATCTCCTGTCGTGCAGTGATGAAAAAACCGCCATTTGGCGGTTTTTTATTGGCGGAGGCACGGGTCAGGCCCGGGGATGGTGCTCCCCATGGAGCGCCTTGAGCCGCTCGTTGGCCACGTGGGTGTAGATCTGGGTGGTGGAGAGATCCGCGTGCCCCAGCAGCATCTGCACCACCCGCAGATCGGCGCCGTGGTTGAGCAGATGGGTGGCGAAGGCGTGGCGCAGGGTGTGGGGGGAGAGCTCTCCCCTGATCCCCGCCCGCTGGGCATAGAGCTTGATGCGATGCCAGAAGGTCTGGCGGGTCATCATCCTGGCCTGCTTGGAGGGGAAGACCACGTCCGAGCTGGTGCCCCCCAGCAGCAAGGTGCGGGCCTCCCGATAGTAACGCTCCAGCCAGTGGACCGCCTCCTCCCCCATGGGCACCAGCCGCTCCTTGTTGCCCTTGCCCACCACCCGCACCAACCCCTGGCGCAGGCTGACATGCTCGGCGGTGAGCCCCACCAGCTCGGAGACCCGCAGCCCGGTGGCATAGAGCAGCTCGAGCATCGCCTTGTCCCGCAGCTCCAGCGGGTCGTCCACCAGGGGCGCCGTCAGCAGTGCATCCACCTCGGCCTCGCTGAGATCCGAGGGCAGCTTCTTGGGCAGCTTGGGGCCCTCCAGCAGCACTGTCGGATCGTCGCCGCGCAATTTTTCCCGATTGAGATACTGATAGAAGCGGCGCAGGGCCGAGAGGAAGCGGGCCGTGCTGCTCGCCGCAAACTGCTTGTCCACCCGCCAGGCAAGGTAGTGCTGGATGTCGTCCATCCCCGCCAGCAGCAGGGAGCCACCCTGGCCGTCGAGCCAGAGGGCAAACTTTTCCAGATCCGTGCGATAGGAGCTGACGGTGTTGTCGGACAGCCCCCGCTCCAGCCAGAGGGCATCCAGGAAGGGCTCGATAAGGGGATGGTTGTGCACGGCAGGGGCTGGCTTGGTCATGGGGTGTCGGTCTTGGGCAAACGGTGGCCCATTGTAGCCTGCCAGGCCGGCGCGCACATCAGGGGCTTGCGCTTCCCCGGCAGGCATACCAGGCGGTGAAGCGCGAGGGGCAATCTGCTAGACTGGCGCCCTCACTCGGGCGGTCCGGCCCCATGGTTGCCCGACACCCCCTTGCCTACTGCGATCAAGAGAAGAGCGATGAAGATAGGTTTGTTTTACGGCTCAACCACCTGCTACACCGAGATGGCCGCCGAGAAGATCCGCGCCCTCATTGGCCCCGAGCTGGTTGATCTCCACAACATCAAGGATGTGCCCCTGGCCCGCATGCAGGAGTACGACATCCTGATCCTCGGCATCTCCACCTGGGACTTCGGCGAGCTGCAGGAAGATTGGGAATCCCGCTGGGAAGACATCAAGGATGTGCCTCTGGAAGGACGCATCATAGCCCTGTTCGGCATGGGCGATCAGCTGGGGTACGGCGAGTGGTATCAGGATGCCCTCGGCCTGTTGCACGATCAGCTGGTGCCCAAGGGGGTCAGGCTGGTGGGTTACTGGCCCAACGAGGGGTACGAGTTCGATGCCTCCAAGGCGCTGATCGACGATGGCCGCCACTTCGTCGGCCTGGCTCTCGATGACGCCAACCAGTACGACCAGACCGAATCCCGCATCGAGCAGTGGGTCGATCAGATTCTGAATGAGATCCACGAGCTGCTGTGATCCAGGTAGCTTGCATGTTCGATGACCCCTTGAATGCGGAGCGACTATGGCCATCATCTTGTCGACGGCCCGGCTCCCTCATCGCCCCTCGAAAGCGGCGTTGATCTCCCCTGCCGGCAGCCGGCCACACTGGCTGCCGGGCGCAGTTATCGCACCGATTTTCTCGTTCGGTATCATCGCCTGACGCTATAGCGACTTTTTGCTGCTGGTCTGCAACAATGCAACCGACACCCCATAACACAATCAGAACGGGTGTCGGAAGCAAACAGGAAACAGACCAGAAAAGGAAATTCTATGACCTCACTCTCCCTGTTGGCCCCCTCCATAGCCCGCGACGTGCTCGATCACGCCCTGCGGCTGGGTGCCGACTTCGCCGAGCTGTTTGTGGAGCGCAAGCGCCGCAGCCAGCTCAGCCTGCTCTCCAGCCAGATAGAGAACATCAGCGGCGGCCTCGATTTTGGCATAGGCGTTCGCCTGTGCTACGGCCACAAGGTGCTCTACGGCTACACCAACCTGGCCAGCCGCGACGAGCTGCTGCGCATCGTCAGCCTGCTGGCGGCCAAGGACAGGCGTGACCCCGTGGTCACCGCCACTGCCTTCGATTTCACCCCCATCACAGACCGCAATCCGGTGGCCCTGCCGCTCTCGGCCGACAAGCAGCTGGAGCAGAAGATTGCCTATCTGCATGCCATGGATGCGGTGGCCCGCGCCGAGAGCGGCAAGGTGAGCCAGTTCTCCGGCAACGTGCTGGGCTGGGAGCAGGAGGTGGAGATCTTCAACAGCGAAGGGCTGCAGGTGAGCGATCGCCGCCACTACAACCGCATCATGGCCCAGACCATAGCGGTGGAAGGGAGCGAGCAGAGTGTGGGCTACGAGGCCCCCGGCGCCCTGATGGGCTGGGAGCATGCCGAGCGCATAGACCCGCGGGAGCTGGCCCTCACCGCCACCCGTCAGGCGCTGGTGAAGCTGGGCGCAGCCCCCTGTCCGAGCGGCACCCTGCCGGTCATCATGGAGAGCGGCTTTGGCGGCGTCATCTTCCACGAGGCCTGCGGCCACCTGCTGGAGACCACCTCGGTGGCCAAGAAGGCCTCGGTGTTCCACGACAAGATGGGCCAGCTCATCGCCAATCCGGCGGTCAGCGCCGTGGATGAAGGCTTGCAGAGCAACGCCTGGGGCTCCATCAACGTCGATGACGAAGGGATGGCGACCCAGCACACCCAGCTCATCAAGGATGGGGTGCTGACCGGCTTCCTGGTGGACAGAATGGGCGCCATCAAGACCGGCCATGCCCGCACCGGCTCAGGAAGGCGCGAGTCCTACAAGTTCGCCCCCACCTCCCGCATGCGCAACACCTATATCGAACCGGGCAGCCACAGCCTGGACGAGATGCTGGCCACCGTCGAGCACGGCATCTACGCCAAGAAGATGGGGGGCGGCTCGGTGCAACCGGGCACAGGCGAGTTCAACTTCAACGTGCAGGAGGCCTACCTCATCGAGCATGGCAAGATAACCCGGCCCCTCAAGTCGGCGACCCTGATCGGCACAGGCCCGCAAGTGCTCAAAGAGATCTCCATGGTGGGGCGCAATCTGGCCCTGGCCGCCGGCATGTGCGGCTCAGTCTCCGGCTCGGTGCCCACCTCTGTCGGCCAACCCGCCTTGAAAGTTGACAAGATCCTGGTAGGAGGGAACGCCTGATGAGCACACTCGATATGAATCAACTGCTCAGCCGCCTGCTGGAGAAGGTCGCCGACCTCGATGCCGAGGCGGACATCATCGCCAATCAGGACAAGGCCTTCTCCCTCAAGGCCGACAAGGGGGAACTCGGCGAATACAAGGTCACCAGCAGCCAGCAGCTCGGCATTCGCCTGATCAAGGAGGGTCGGGTCGGCATCGCCTACTCGGAGTCCCTCGATGAGCTGGCGCTGGATGCCATGCTGCAGGATGCGCTCGATGCCAGCCGCTTTGCCAAGGTGGACGCGGATCAGCGCATCTCGGTTGCCGGCAGCCGGATCAGCACCGACTGCGCCGAGATAAACCAGCCCGATACCACGGCGGTGGAGGAGAAGATAGCCCTGGCCCTGCGCCTCGAGGCGGATATGCTGGCGCAACCTGATGTGACCGGCGCCCCCTACAACAGCTTCTTCGAGGGGGAGAGCCGCCTCTGGCTCGCCAACAGCCTGGGCAGCCTCTGCCAGCACAGTGAATTCAGCGTCGGTTGCTATACCTCGGCGCTGGTGGAGCGGGATGGCCGCCAGTCGATGCACTCGCAAGGACAATATGGCCGCCGCTTCGACGAGCTGGATAGCCAGACCCTTATCGAACAGATCTACGCCGTGGCCCATGACCTGCTGCCGGGGGAAGCGGTGCCGAGCGGTCGCTACAGCGTCCTCTTCAGCACCAACTGCTTCGCCAGCCTGTTTGGCTGCTTCCAGGGGGCGCTGTCGGGCAAGTGGGCCCAGCAGGGGATCAACCCCTGGCGCAGCAAGGTGGGGCAAAGCGTGGCGTCCCGCTGGCTCACCCTGGAGAGCCGGGCCTATATGCCGGGAGGCATGAACATCAAGGCGTTCGATGGCGAAGGGGCAGCCACCTCGGATCTGCTGCTCATTGGCGAGGGGGAGCTCAAGACCCTGCTCCACAACAGCGCCACCGCCCGCCACTTTGGGGGGGTGAGCAATGGCTCGGCGGCCCGCAGCGCCCGCAGCGCGCTGGATGTGACCGCCCGCCACCTGGTGTTTGGCACAGGTCCTCACAGCGAGGGCGAGGTGCAGAGCGGCGACTATCTGGAGCTGGTCAAGCTGGACGGCCTGCACTCCGGTGCCGATGCGGTGAGCGGTGACTTCTCGTTTGGCGCCTCGGGCTTCCTGTGCCGCGATGGGGTGCGGCTCCAGCCGGTGCGCGGCATCACGGTGGCGGGTAACTTCTACCGCCTGCTCGGCGAGCTGGAAGCGGTCGGCAATGTGCTGCACCACAGCGATGGCAAGGGCTTCTATGCCCCCCTGATCCGTTTCGGTGGCTTGAATGTCGCAGGCAAGTGACAACCAAGGGATGACAAGGAGTGCCATGCTCCTCCATCCATCCGTTTCGGTGGCTTGAATGTCGCTGGCAAGTGACTGTATCTAGTGAGAAACGCAGTTATCTTCCCCACCCAAAAGCGGCGCCATCAGGCGCCGCTTTTTCATTGATGGCGTCCCTGTTCGGCCACTCCTACCCTCAAAGAGCCACCGACCGCATCGGTCGGGAACCGCTGGAGAATACGAAGATGGACAACACCCTGGTCTGGGCCGACATTCCGACACGGGATCTGGATCGCGCCATGGACTTCTACTCGGCCCTGCTCGATGTGCAGGTCACCCCCATACAGGAGGAGGAGATGCGGTTTGCCATGCTACGCCACGATGGCAGCAACGCGGCGGCCTGTCTCGGCCCCATGGACAAATACCACCAGCCCGGTGGCGCCGGTCCCCTCATCTATCTCTCCCTGGGTGACAGGTTGCAGGAGGCTGAGCAGCTGGTTCCCCGGCTCGGCGGACGGGTGCTCGAACCCCTGCATTCCATCGGCAGCGGCCACGGCTCCCGGGTCATCATAGAGGATACCGAAGGCAACTGGCTGGCCCTCTATGCCCCGCCCTCCCCTTGAGCCATATAAACAATAACGGCGACCCTGGGGTCGCCGTTATTGTTACCGAGCGTCTCGCAGAAGCGATCAGGCTTCAGGATTGAGGCGAGTCGGCATGCCGGTACGCTGTTCCAGCACCTGCTTGACCACATTGGAGTCGCTGTCCATGTGGGCGATGAAGCGGGTGGTGGCCGGAGTCATGGGGAGCGGCACAGAGGCGGTGGAGTTGAACTCCTCCTCGGTGCGCGACAGCGGCTCGTGCACTTCCATGTAACGACCGCCATCCGGCTCGACCGTGGTCTTGACCGGCTGGTTGACGAACTGGACGCGGGTACCGACCGGCACGTTGTCGAACAGGTACTTGATGTCATCGGCGCGCAGACGCACGCAACCGCTGCTCACCCGCAGACCTATGCCGAAGGTGGCGTTGGTGCCGTGGATGGCATAGAGGTTGCCGATATAGAGGGCGTGCAGGCCCATGGGGTTATCCGGACCGGCCGGCCAGACCGCGGGCAGTGTCTTGCCCTGGGCGGCGTAGCGACGACGGATGTTCTCGGTCGGGGTCCAGGTCGGGTTGGCGCGCTTGCGCTCTACCTTGGTGATCCAGTTCTCCGGGGTGTTGACCCCCAGCTGGCCGATGCCGATGGGCAGCACCTGCACCACGTTCTTGCCTTTCGGGTAGTAGTAGAGACGCATCTCGGCCACGTTGATGACGATCCCCTCGCGCGGTGCATTCGGCAGGATCAGCTGATGCGGAATGGTCAGCTTGCTGCCCGGCGTTGGCAGATAGGGGTCGACGCCCGGGTTCGCTTCCATGATGTTGGTCAGGCCCAGCTGGAAGTCGGCGGCGATCTGCTCCAGCGGACGGTTGTCTGCGGGCACCACGTATTCCTGGTTCTCACCGATCAGACGGCTGTTGGCGGCTGGCAGCGCGTATTCAACGGCGGCGGCCTGCTGGCTGACCAGGGTCAGAGTGCAAAAAAGGGCCGAAGCGGCAATGCGAAGGGGATTCATAAAATTCCTGTATGGTTTCCTGTACCTGTTGGCCTGAAGCCGGTTCATCCTCGGTCTGTCCCTTGTCACGAGTAGCGCTCGCCCGAGGCCAATACCGAGCGCGCATTCTTTCCCGAGTCGGACAAAATTTCAACTTGAAGAGGGGGCTTTTTCGCGGAAAAGATCCATTCTCCCCCCAACAATCGACCGTATCGGGTGCCTGTCAGCCTAACATCGCCAATCTGAGCGCAAAATGAACATGCATCCGGCCCGCCACCCTAGCCCCAAATTGCATGATGGCGCCGTCACGAGTACAATCTCGCACCCCTTTTATCAGGAGTATCGAGTCATCTCGTGCTCTGGGTGTACCTCATCGGGTGGCCGTGCGTCGAGTACGGTCGCACCATGCCGATGACCCTATACGGCGCCATCAGGTGGCGCCGTCCTGATTTGCAATCAGACAGAAAGAGTCCAACATGTTCAGACCAGAATTGCTCTCCCCCGCCGGGACCCTCAAGAATATGCGTTACGCCTATGCCTATGGCGCCGACGCCGTCTATGCGGGCCAGCCGCGCTACAGCCTGCGGGTGCGCAACAACGAATTCGATCACGAGAATCTGCAGCTCGGCATCAACGAGGCCCATGCACTGGGCAAGCAGTTCTATGTGGTGGCCAACATCCAGCCCCACAACTCCAAGCTCAAGACCTTCATCCGCGACATGCGCCCCGTGGTAGACATGAAGCCGGATGCGCTCATCATGTCCGACCCCGGTCTCATCATGATGATGCGCGAAGCCTTCCCGGACATGCCCATCCACCTCTCGGTGCAGGCCAACGCGGTCAACTGGGCCACGGTGAAGTTCTGGCATCAGATGGGCCTGACCCGCGCCATCCTGTCGCGCGAGCTGTCTCTGGACGAGATCGAAGAGATCCGCATGCAGGTGCCGGAGATGGAGCTGGAAGTCTTCGTCCACGGGGCGCTGTGCATGGCCTACTCGGGCCGCTGCCTGCTCTCCGGTTACATCAACAAGCGAGACCCCAACCAGGGCACCTGCACCAACTCCTGCCGCTGGGAGTACAAGGTGCACGAGGGCAAGGAAGATGACGTGGGCCAGATTGTCCACCGTCAGGAGCCCATCGCCGTGCGCCCGGACAACACCTTAGGCCTCGGCAAGCCGAGCGATGCCCTGGTGCTGCTGGAAGAGTCCAACCGCCCCGGTGAATACATGACGGCGTTCGAGGACGAGCACGGCACCTACATCATGAACTCCAAGGATCTGCGCGCCGTCGAGCACGTGGAGCGCCTGACCAAGATGGGCGTGCATTCGCTGAAAATCGAAGGCCGCACCAAGTCCTTCTACTACTGCGCCCGTACCGCCCAGGTCTATCGCAAGGCCATCGACGATGCGGTCGCCGGTCGCCCGTTCGATCCGACCCTGATGGGCACCCTCGAGAACCTGGCCCACCGTGGCTACACCGAGGGCTTCCTGCGTCGTCACAACCACAGCGAGTACCAGAACTACGACTACGGCTACTCCGTCTCCGACACCCAGCAGTTCGTCGGCGAGATCACCGGTCGCCAGGGCGACATGGTGGAAGTGGAAGTGAAGAACAAGTTCCTGGTGGGCAACAGCCTGGAGCTGATGACGCCGCAGGGCAATGTCAGCTTCAACCTGGAGCAGATGCAGAACCGCAAGGGCGAGCTCATCGACACAGCGCCAGGCAACGGCCACGTGGTCTATGTGCCGGTCCCGAAAGAGATCGACATCAACTACGGCATACTGCTGCGCAACCTGGGCGATCGTCAGGACACCCGCCAGCCCCACTCGGCGGCCTGAGATGGCGCTGCTCATCACCGACAAGTGCATCAACTGTGACATGTGCGATCCCGAGTGTCCGAACCAGGCCATCAGCCTGGGGGACAAGATCTACGAGATAGATCCGGATCGCTGCACCGAGTGCGTCGGCCACTATGAGAAGCCCACCTGCATCAGCGTCTGCCCTATCGATTGCATCATCTGGGATCCCGCCCACGTGGAGACCGAAGAGCAACTGATGGACAAGTTTGTGCTGATGCACAGGCAGTAAACCGGCATCAGCGTCTGCGCCTTGTTGACTGCATCCTCCGGGATCCCGCCCATGTGGAGACCGAAGAGCAGCTGATGGACAAGTTTGTGCTGATGCACAGGCAGTAATGCCGGACCTGCTGGTCACCCAGAAATAGAAAAAGCCGGGCATGCCCGGCTTTTTCTATTGCGCTGCCCTTCCCTCAGGGTTTGACCAGTTTTTGCAGCGCCTCAAGCTCGCGCTGGGCCTCCAGCAGCTCGGCCTGGGACTCCTCCAGCTTGACCTGCTTCTTGGCGATCTTGTCCGGCTTGCCCGAGACCCGGGCGCTCTGCAGATCCGCCAGGCGCTCCTCCACCTCTTGCTTCTGCTTGGCCACCTTCTCTTGCTGCTCCTCGAGGAGCCCGGCATCGGTGCAATGGGCCTCGATGTTGCGCAGGGCCTGCTCCAGGCCCGCCACCTGCTGCGCGTTATCGTGCGCCCGGGCGAAGCTCAGCTGCTCGGTCACCGCCTGATGCCTGGCCTTGCAGCCGACGTTTTCACTGCCATAGGCCTGTCCGGCCAACAGCAATAATCCTATTCCGGCAATCTTCCACATAACGACCTCTTTGCTCTGTCATACTGGATGGCCGCCTATGAAACCTGACTCATCTCCCGAGGTCAAGGCACAGGGAAAGGGCTACGACAGAGTTTGCACTGGGTCATGCCGCCGCCAAGCTGGCGACGCTACAATGCCCCTTTCAACCCGGAGAGTCCCATGAAGCAAGAGATCCTCATCATCGCCAACGGCGCCCCCTATGGCAGCGAGTCCCTGTTCAATGCCCTGCGTCTGGGGATAGCCCTCAACGAGCAGGAAGGCGTCATCCTGAAGATATTCCTGATGTCCGATGCCGTCGGCGCCGCCCTGGCGGGCCAGTCCCCTGCCGAGGGTTACAACCTGCGCCAGATGCTGGAGATCCTGCTGGCACAGGGCACCGTCATCCGACTGTGCAAGAGCTGCACCGACGCCCGTGGCATCAGCTCCCTGCCACTTATCGAGGGCATAGAGATAGGCACCCTGCCCCTGCTGGCCCAGTGGACCCTGGCGGCCGACAAGGTGCTGACCTTCTAGGGATCAGGGCTCGGCCCGGACCAGCGCAGGGCGTGAGGTCCGGGTACTCAGGCCATAGAGCATCAGGATCGCCAGGCAGAGCAGCGCCATGCAGCCATAGAGCCAGCTGCCCCCCCAGTTGGCCAGGATCCAGCCCCCCAGCAGGGCACCGATGGCGATCCCGAGCCCGGACATGGAGGCCGCCCCGAAGTAGCTGCCCTTGAGGTGCTCCGGTGCCATCTGATCGACCAGCACATTGAGCAGCGGGAACAGGATGCACTCGCCGACGCTCAGCAGGATCACCGCCACTATCCAGTGCAACCAGATGGCGGTATCCCCGAGCGCGAACTGCAGCTGGGCGCTGAGGAAGAAGGCGACCCCGAGCTGCAGTCGGCGCTTGATAGACCAGTTGGCGGTCAGGTGCAGCAGCGGGAACTGCAGGATCACTATGGTCAGCGCATTGGTGCTCACCAGCCAGCCGATGAGGCGCTCCACTTCCGGGGTACCGGCTCGGGTCAGATACTGGATGAGCGGTGATTCGAACTGGGCATAGACCAGCATCAGCAGCATGTTGGCCATCGTCAGCAGCAGGAAGCCCCTGTCCTGCCAGAGCACCCGCAGCACGGCGCGCATGCCCGGACCGGCGGCATGGCTTGGCTGACAGGCGGCCAGTCGAAAACCGACGAAGAAGATGAAGCCGAGCAGCAGATAGCTGGCACTGAGCAACAGGAAGGTCTCCTGCCGAGCGCTCAGGCCGTAGCTGACCCCGAGCAGGGGACCTATGGCCGCCCCCAGGTTGAGCAGAAAGTAACGCAGGTGCAGCGCCAGCTCGCGGGCTTTGGGCTCGGCCAGGCTATCGGCCATCAGCGCCTTGCCCGGCGAGTCGATGAGCCCGTAGGAGAGCCCGCTGCCGATCACCCCCATCGCCAGCCAGATCACCTGATGGGAGAGGCCGAGCAGGGCGACGCTCAGGGCGGACACCAGGCAGCCAAACAGCAGTATGTTGCGCCTCCCCCACTTGTCCGACAGCCAGCCGCCATAGAAGCTGACCAGGGTGGAGAGGGCCGCCGTGGCCCCCAGGATGAGGCCGATCAGGGTCGCCGAAAGCCCATAGTCGCGGTAGAGCAGGATGGAGAGAAAGGGCCAGACCATGAAGAAGGTGGTGCGCACCATGAAGGTGCCCAGGATGACGATCCAGACCAGCGGGGGAAACTGCCTGAGATAGGCCCATGACATGCTGCACTTCCTTTTGACAACGTGACAGCGAGTCGTCTCTTATAGCAACTGGCGCCAAAAGGAACAAGGCATCTTCTCCCTGGTCCCCTCAGGCAGACAGGCACAAAAAAGCCGACCCTGAGGTCGGCTTTTCACAGAGCGGATGCCTTATTCGGCAGCCGGCTCTTCGGCAACGGCCACGTCGGCAACCGGGGCGGCGGCTTCGGTCGGTGCATTCGCTTCCTTGATGGAGAGACGCACACGGCCTTGACGGTCCACTTCCAGTACCTTCACCTTCACAACGTCACCGATCTTCAGGAAGTCGGCCACGTTCTGCACGCGGGCATCGGTGATCTGGGAGATGTGTACCAGACCGTCTTTACCCGGCAGGATATTGACGAAGGCGCCGAAATCGGCCAGACGCACAACCTTGCCTTCATAGATGCGGTTCACTTCGATCTCGGCGGTGATGGCCTCGATGCGACGGATGGCTTCCATGGCGGCTTCGTTGGCAACGGCGGAGATGCGGACTGTACCGTCATCATCCAGCTCGATGTTGGTGCCGGTCTCTTCGGTCAGGGCACGGATCACGGAACCGCCCTTGCCGATGACATCCTTGATCTTCTCAGGATTGATCTTGATGGTGTGGATGCGCGGGGCGAAATCGGAGATCTCGGCACGCGGCGCCTGGATGGCTTCGTCCATGACCTTCAGGATGTGCAGGCGAGCGCCACGAGCTTGCTTGAGGGCAATCTCCATGATCTCTTTGGTGATGCCTTCGATCTTGATGTCCATCTGCAGCGCGGTGATACCCTGGGTAGTACCGGCTACCTTGAAGTCCATGTCGCCCAGGTGATCTTCATCACCCAGGATGTCGGACAGCACGACGAAACCTTCTTCTTCCTTCACCAGACCCATGGCGATACCGGCAACGGAGGCCTTGATCGGCACACCCGCGTCCATCAGCGCCAGGGAGGAACCACAGACGGAGGCCATGGAGGAGGAACCGTTGGATTCGGTGATTTCAGACACCACGCGTACCACGTACGGGAACTCGGCGGCGCTCGGCATCACGGCAGCAACGCCGCGCTTGGCCAGACGACCATGACCGATTTCACGACGCTTGGGGCTGCCCATCATGCCGGTCTCGCCGACGCAGTACGGCGGGAAGTTGTAGTGCAGCATGAAGCGGTCGGCACGGTGGCCAGCCAGCTCGTCGATGTTCTGGGCGTCACGCTCGGTACCCAGAGTCGCAACCACGATGGCCTGAGTCTCACCACGGGTGAACAGGGCGGAGCCGTGAGCACGGGGCAGGATGCCGGTGCCGACAGACAGGGCGCGGATCATTTCCGGATCGCGACCATCGATGCGCGGCTCGCCACGGACCACACGGCCACGGACGATGCGGCTTTCCAGGCTGTGGAACTCTTCGCCGATCTTCTTGGCATCTTCTTCCACGCCGGAGGCGATGACTTGCTCAACCACACGGGACTTGATGGCACCGATGGCGGCGTAACGCACGGCCTTCTCGGTGATGCGGTAGGCTTCACCCAGTTCGGCGGTGGCCAGCTCGGCAACCTTGGCTTTCAGCGCTTCGTTGACGGCAGGCGGGGTCCAGTCCCACGGCTGGGTACCCACGTCGGCGGCGAATTCGTTGATGGCGTTGATCACCACCTGCATCTGCTCGTGGCCATAGACCACGGCGCCCAGCATCACCTCTTCGGAGAGGATGGCCGCTTCGGATTCCACCATCAGCACGGCGTTGGCGGTACCGGCAACCACCAGATCCAGATCGCTCTGGGGCAGTTCGGTGGTGGTCGGGTTCAACACGTACTGACCGTTCATGTAACCCACGCGGGCAGCAGCAATCGGGCCGCCGAACGGGATACCTGAGATGGCCAGGGCAGCAGAGGCACCGATCATGGCTACGATGTCTGGGGACACGGCCGGGTTCACGGACATGACGGTGGCAACCACCTGAACCTCATTGAGGAAGCCTTCCGGGAACAGCGGACGAATAGGACGGTCGATCAGGCGGGAGATGAGGGTCTCACCTTCGCTCGGACGGCCTTCACGACGGAAGAAACCACCCGGGATACGACCAGCAGCATAGGTACGCTCCTGGTAGTTGACGGTCAGCGGGAAGAAATCACGGCCGTGATCGGCCTCTTTCTTGCCGACGACGGTCACAAATACGCAGGTATCGTCCATGCTGACCATAACGGCCGCAGTGGCTTGACGGGCCATCACACCGGTTTCCAGGGTGACGGTGTGTTGACCGTACTGGAATGACTTTACAATAGGATTCACGTGAATTTCCTTTTTACAATTTGGCGCTTTAAATTCGCGTGCAAGTATACTTGATTCGCATCAAAAGGTAAGCGGTGGCGCGCATTCTGTGAGGCAGGCAACGGTTTGCCGCGCGATAAAAATGATCCATAAAAAAGGGGAACCTCACGGTTCCCCTTTTTCGCGAAATCTGATGGTCGATTAACGACGCAGACCCAGCTTGGCGATCAGAGCAGCGTAACGCTGAACGTCTTTACGCTTCAGGTAGTCCAGCAGCTTACGACGCTGGGAAACCATGCGCAGCAGACCGCGACGACCGTGGTGATCCTTGGAGTGCTCCTTGAAGTGACCTTGCAGATGGTTGATCTGGGCAGTCAGCAGGGCAACCTGCACTTCGGGGGAACCGGTGTCGTTGGCGCAACGAGCGTTGTCAGCAACGATGGAAGCTTTGATCTCAGCATTTAGAGACATGGTATTACTCCAGTAGAGTGTTTAAAGGTTCACAGCCAATCTCTAATTCAGCCGTGAAATGAGGGCGGTATCATAATCGCAGCCGCCCCTTTTCGCAACGATAAAGAGGGGCGAGTTGCACTCCCCCTGGCCGGTGAGCCAGAGCGATACCGCCAGAGGATCACTCCTCGTTGTTATCGTCGTGATAACGCACCAGTCGCTTGGGGGCGACCCGCCCTTCGTCGTCGATTTCGCCGACGCCGATGAACTCGCGCTCAGGACCGACCGTCATGCGGACCTGGCCGCTTTGCGGCGCACCTGCCACCTGCACGGCCTGGCCCTGGTTCACATAGGCGGCCACGGCCGTCAGCATGTTCACCTCGGGCAGGGACGCCACTGCGGTATCCATCGGCAGCAGCAGGGGATCCAGCTGCTCCCGCGGCGGGATGCTCTCGGCCTTGGCCTGCTCGAAGATGCACTCGAGCTGATCCAGGGTCAGCATCCTGTCATAGGGATAGCTGGCCACCTGGGTGCGACGCAGCTGGGTGACGTGGGCGCCACAGCCCAGCACTTCGCCGAGATCGTCCACCAGAGAGCGGATGTAGGTGCCCTTGCTGCAATGCACCTCGAGGCGCACCTCATCCCCTTCGAAGCTCAGCAGTTTGAGCTCGAATACGGTGATGGGGCGAGCTTCCCGCTCGATCTCTATGCCTTCACGGGCGTACTCGTAGAGCGGACGACCGTTGTGCTTGAGGGCGGAGTACATGGACGGCACCTGCATGATGGGGCCACGGAACTGGTCCAGCGCCTCGATCAGGGTACCCACGGCCACGTTCACCGGACGGGTGGAGACCACCTCGCCGTCGGAGTCGCTGGTGTTGGTACGCTCGCCCAGCTTGGCGGTCACCTCATAGCGCTTGTCCGCCTCCAGCAGATACTGGGAGAACTTGGTGGCCTCACCGAGGCAGATCGGCAACATGCCGGTCGCCAGGGGATCCAGGGCGCCGGTGTGGCCGGCCTTGGCCGCGTTGTAGATCCGCTTGACCTTCTGCAACACATCGTTGGAAGTCAGACCGGTCGGCTTGTCCAGCAGCAGGATACCGTGTACGTCACGGCCCTTGAAACGACGTCTTCGAGACATCTCAGGCTTTGTCCTCAGTAGTATCATCCGGTGCGGCTTCGTCTTCTTCACGACCGGCTTCGGTCATGCGACGCTTGTCTTCACGCACAGTGTTGGTCACCAGGTTGGAGAGGCGCATCCCCTCGACCAGGGTCTGGTCGTAGTAGAAACGCAGCTCAGGCACCACCCGCAGACGCATGGCGCTGCCAAGCAGGCTGCGAATGTAACCGGCCGCCTCGGTCAGGCCCTTGAGCCCTTCCGCGATACGCTCGGCGTCATTCTCCAGCTGCAGGAAGGTGACGTAAATCTTGGCATAGTTGAGGTCCTTGGAGACTTCCACGTCGGAGACGGTCACCATGCCGATGCGCGGGTCTTTCACCTCGCGCTGCAGGATCAGCGCGATTTCACGCTGGATCTGCTGCCCGACCCGACGGGTCCGGCTGAATTCTCTGGCCATATTCTATCCTGCGATAAAAGGGGGCCGCAGCCCCCTATTTTGTCTAACTGTCGGCTTACAGAGTCCGTTGAATTTCAATGGTCTCGTAAACTTCGATCTGGTCGCCTTCGCGTACGTCGTTGTAGTTCTTGACCGCGATACCACACTCGTAACCGTTGCGGACCTCGTTGACGTCATCCTTGAAGCGACGCAGGGATTCCAGCTCGCCTTCATAGATAACCACGTTGTCACGCAGAACGCGAATACGGTTGGAACGCTTGACCACACCTTCGGTGACCATACAGCCGGCAACGGCGCCGAACTTCGGTGACTTGAAGACGCTACGGACTTCAGCCAGACCGATGATCTCCTGACGATATTCAGGAGCCAGCTTGCCGCTCATGGCCTGCTTCACTTCGTCGATCAAATCATAGATGACGGAGTAGTAACGCAGATCCAGGCTCTCGGACTCGATGACCTTGCGCGCAGAAGCGTCGGCACGGACGTTGAAGCCCACCAGGATGGCGCTGGAAGCAGCCGCCAGGGTAGCGTCGGTTTCGGTGATACCACCTACGCCGGAACCCACGATCTTGACCTTGACTTCGTCGGTAGAGAGCTGCACCAGCGCATCGCAGATAGCTTGCACCGAACCCTGTACGTCGGCCTTGATCACCACGTTCACTTCGGACACTTCGCCCTCGGTCATGTTGGCGAACATGTTCTCCAGCTTGGCCTTCTGCTGGCGAGCCAGCTTGACGTCGCGGAACTTGCCTTGACGATAGAGTGCCACTTCACGGGCCTTCTTCTCGTCACGTACAACGGTGGCTTCATCACCAGCAGACGGCACCCCGGACAGACCCAGGATTTCCACCGGCAGGGACGGGCCCGCTTCCTTGATCTCGCGACCCAGTTCGTCACGCATGGCACGGATACGACCGTATTCCAGACCGCAGAGCACGATGTCGCCCTGGCGCAGGGTACCTTCTTGTACCAGCACGGTGGCAACCGGACCACGACCCTTGTCCAGGAAGGATTCGATCACGACGCCGCTGGCCATGCCATCGACAACCGCTTTCAATTCCAGTACTTCGGACTGGATCAGGATGGCTTCCAGCAGGTCGTCGATGCCTTCGCCAGACTTGGCGGAGACGTGAACGAACTGGCTGTCGCCACCCCAGTCTTCGGACATGACGTTGTAACGGGCCAGCTCGGTCTTGACACGATCCGGATCCGCTTCGGGCTTGTCGATCTTGTTGACCGCAACCACGATGGGCACTTCTGCCGCCTTGGCGTGCTGGATGGCTTCGATGGTCTGCGGCATGACGCCGTCATCGGCAGCAACAACCAGAACGACGATATCGGTCGACTTGGCACCACGAGCACGCATGGAGGTAAACGCAGCGTGACCCGGAGTATCCAGGAAGGTGATCATGCCACTGTCGGTCTCGACGTGGTAGGCACCGATGTGCTGGGTAATACCACCGGCTTCGCCAGCGGCAACCTTGGCTTTACGGATGTAATCCAGCAGCGAGGTCTTGCCGTGGTCGACGTGACCCATGATGGTCACGACTGGCGCGCGCGGCTTGGCTTCGGAGGTCTCGTCACGATCGGACAGTACCGCCTCTTCCAGCTCGTTCTCGCGACGCAGCAATACCTTGTGACCCATCTCCTCGGCGACCAGCTGAGCGGTCTCCTGATCGATCACCTGGTTGATGGTCGCCATGGCGCCCATCTTCATCATCGCCTTGATGACTTCGACACCCTTGACGGCCATCTTGTTGGCCAGCTCGGCCACTGTGATGGTCTCGCCGATGACGACGTCACGGTTCACCACGGCGGCAGGCTTGTTGAAGCCGTGCTTCATGGCATTGGGCATGGCGACCTTGCCGCGCTTGCCTTTGCGAGCACGGGGGTTGCGGGAGTCACGGTCGTCTTCGCGGCGAGTGGCCTTTTTCGGGGCCTTGACTGCTGCAGCAGCCGTGCGACGACTGGTCTCTTCCTTCCGGTCCAACTCGTCTTCTGCGGCTTGCGCATGCTTGTTGGTGGTCAGATGGTAGTCACTGCTCTCTTTGGCACGAGCAGCTTCTTCTTCAGCCCAGCGAGGGCCGTTCTGTTCCGCCATGACGCGAGCCTCTTCGGCTTTCTTCGCGGCGAGTTCTTCTGCTTTTTGCAAAGCGGTTTGTTCCTGTTGGCGCTTCAGTTCTTCTGCTTCGCGCTTGGCCATCTTTTCTGCCTCTTGCTGAGCTGTGCTAGCGGCTACTTTGGCGGGCTGTGGAGCCTGTCGAGCCTTTGATTGTGCCTCGATCCGCGCCTTTTCCTCAGCTTCACGACGAGCCTGCTCAGCCTCACGGCGAGCCTTCTCTTCAGCATCGAGACGGGCCTTGTTTTCGGCCTCGTGACGAGCTTTTTCTTCTGCTTCCAAACGCGCTTTTTCCTCGGCTTCCGCCTGACGCTGTTCATCTTCCAGCGCCGAGCGTTTTACATAGGTGCGAGTCTTGCGCACTTCAACCTGCACTTCCTTATTCTTGCCGCCAGTCCCTTGAACACTCAGAGTGCTCTTGGTCTTGCGCTGCAAAGTCATGCGGGCTGGTGCGGTGATCTCGTCACCTCCATGCTGTTTTTTCAAGTGAGCCAGCAGAGTCTGTTTCTCAGACTCGCTGACGAGGTCGTCGGCCTTGCTCTTGCTGATACCGGCATCGACAAACTGCTGGAGAAGACGATCAACCGGCGTGTCGATGTCAGTGGCAAGTTGTTTGACTGATACTTCTGCCATTCATTTTCCTCCGTTTGATCTTATTCAGACTGCTCTTCTCCGAACCAACAGATATTGCGAGCAGCCATAATCAGCTCACCGGCTTTCTCAGCGGTCAGCTCTTCAATGTCGGCAAGGTCGTCGATACCTTGCTCTGCCAAATCTTCCAGGGTGCCGACGCCGCGAGCGGCCAGGGCATACGCCATTTCACGGCCAAGGCCGTTGAGATTGAGCAGTTCTTCGGAAGGCTCTACGCCGTCGAAGGATTCTTCTTTGGCCAGGGCCTTGGTGGTCAGGACATCCTTGGCACGCTTGCGCAGCTCTTCCACCATGTCTTCGTCCAGACCGTCGATGGCCAGCAGCTCATTGACGGGTACGAAGGCGATCTCTTCCAGGGTGGAGAAACCTTCTTCCATCAGCAGACCGGCGAAATCGTCGTCGATGTCCAGCGCGCTGGTGAACAGGGTCAGGATGCGATCGTTCTCGGCCTGGTGCTTGGCACGCATGTCCTCGACGGTCATGACGTTCAGCTCCCAACCGGTCAGCTGGGAGGCCAGACGCACGTTCTGACCGTTGCGACCGATGGCCTGGGCCAGGTTGGCAGCTTCCACGGCGATGTCCATGGTGTGGTTGTCTTCATCAACGATGATGGAGGCTACATCGGCAGGCGCCATGGCATTGATCACGTATTGGGCAGGGTTGTCATCGTACAGCACGATGTCGGCACGCTCACCACTCAGCTCGGCGGAGACGGCCTGAACGCGGGCACCGCGCATGCCGATACAGGCACCGATCGGGTCGATACGACGATCGTTGGTCTTGACCGCGATCTTGGCGCGGGAACCCGGATCACGGGCGGCGCCCATGATTTCGATCATCTCTTCGCCGATTTCCGGCACTTCGATGCGGAACAGCTCTTTCAGGAAGTCCGGGCTGGAGCGGCTGACGAACAGCTGGGAACCACGGGCTTCCGGGCGGACGGCATAGAGCAGGCCACGGATGCGGTCACCGGGACGGAAGGTCTCACGGGGCAGCATGTCGTCGCGGAAGATCACGGCCTCGGCATTGCTGCCCAGATCCAGGATCACGTTGTCGCGGTTGCTCTTCTTGACCACGCCGCTGATGATGGTGCCTTCCTTGTCCTTGAACTGGTCAACGACTTGGGAACGCTCGGCCTCGCGCACTTTCTGCACGATAACCTGCTTGGCGGTCTGGGTGGTGATGCGGTCGAAGGTCACAGAGTCAATCTGGTCTTCAACATAGTCGCCGATCTGGATATCCGGCTGCTCGATCTGAGCGGCTTCGAGAGTGATTTCCCCGTACGGGTTCTCCATGGAAGCCTGATCGGCCACCACGACCCAACGGCGATAGGTGTCGTAGTCACCGGTCTTGCGATCGATCTCGACCCGAACTTCAATCTCGCCTTCGTATTTTTTCTTGGTCGCAGTCGCCAGCGCAGTCTCCAGAGCCTGGAAAATCTTCTCGCGGGGGACAGCCTTCTCGTTGGACACAGCGTCAACGACCAGCAAAATCTCTTTATTCATATCCGATAGCCTCGTTAACCAAAGTTCGGCACTATGTTCGCTTTTTGGATATTGGTGAAAGCCAACACCTCGTCCTTACCATCTACTGTCAGGGTGACCATGTCCCCCTGCACAGCTTTGATTACGCCTTTGAACTTGCGGCGGTTGTTTGTTGCCATCCGAAGCGAAACCGCCGCCTCTTGGCCAACGTATTTTTCGAACTGGGCAACCTTGAACAGCGGACGATCCAGGCCCGGGGAGGAAACCTCGAGGTAATACTCCTCGGTGATGGGATCTTCAACGTCCATGATGGCGCCAACCTGGCGGCTCACCTCGGCACAGTCTTCCACCGTCACGCCTTGCTCTGAGTCGATGAAGACGCGCAAGGTCGAGTGCTTACCCGCACGGATAAACTCGACACCCCAAAGTTCAAAACCCAAGGCAACGACCGGAGCCTCGAGCAGATCGGTCAAACGTTGTTCCAACGTAGCCAAAGTCACCCTCCGAAAAACAAAAAAAGGGCATATAGCCCAGATAGATATCGATTCAGAGTAAATCGCACATAACAAAAAGCCCCGATGTCAAATCGGGGCTTGGCGCTTTACCCTGATTGTCGCCTCGCAGCGACCGCCTTCCTGAGCGTAGGAAATGCGTGAAATTTGGTTGCGGGGGCCGGATTTGAACCGACGACCTTCGGGTTATGAGCCCGACGAGCTACCATGCTGCTCCACCCCGCGTCCGAAATCGTGCGAGATTATAGCCAGATCATTCTCTTCATACAAGACTGAGTGACTATAATACACCCGGTTACCCGGGCTCACTGCTTAATTGGTGCCGTGGGCGGGACTCGAACCCGCACACCCTAGAGCACTACCCCCTCAAGATAGCGTGTCTACCAATTCCACCACCACGGCAAAAACTCTTTACTCGGGAACGTCAGTGTCTTTCTTCACTGGCGCTTTGGTCTGCTCAACTTGCTGAGTCTGTTGCAGATTTTCCCATTCGCTACCCTGTTTTACCTTGTTGCTTGACATGGATCCAAGCACCAGGCTGATCAAAAAGAACAGAGTGGCCAAAATTGCAGTTGTGCGGGTCAGGAAACTGCCTGAACCACCGGAGCCGAATACAGTATTCGATGCCCCTGCGCCGAAGGAGGCGCCCATATCAGCCCCTTTACCTTGCTGAATCATCACCAGACCGATCAGAGCCAGTGACACCAGCAGATAAACGACTAAAAGAATCTCGTACATTTAACTTGCACCCTTTGCCGCTTCAACAATTCCTAAAAACGCATCGCTATCGAGGCTTGCTCCACCTATCAGTCCGCCATCAATGTCGGGCTGGGCAAACAAATCTCTCGCGTTGGTCGGCGTCACGCTCCCACCATAGATGATTCTGACTTTCTCACCTATTACCGGAGTATCCTCCGCCAAGCGACCACGAATAAAGGAATGAACCTCTTGTGCCTGCTCGGGTGTGGCGCATTTACCTGTACCTACAGCCCAAATCGGCTCGTAGGCGATGATAGCATTATCGAAAGCCATCGCGCCATTTTTCTCTATGACAATATCCAGCTCTTCGGCGATCACCTCGAAGGTTCTTCTCGCCTGCCTCGCAGCACCTGACTCCCCCAGACAAAGGATGGGAATCAAACCTGCCGCTCTGACTGCCGCAAACTTCTCTGCGACGATAAAGCTGGTCTCACCAAAGAGACGCCTGCGCTCGGAGTGCCCAACCAGTACGTATCGGCACCCAGCCTCGACCAGCATCTCACACGAGACTTCACCCGTATAAGCGCCTTGTCGGTGCTGGCTCACATTCTGAGCCCCCAACCTTATCGCCTTCTGCTCATCGAGCAGTCGTGCGGTAAAGTCGAGATGCACATGGGAAGGACAGAGAACAACATCTACATCATCACCAACACCCTTCAGGCATTGACTCGTAAACTGCTCTAACTGCGACCTACTACCGTGTAACTTCCAGTTGGCTGCTACAAACGGCTTGCGATGTCCCATCGGCAACTCCCTTGCGAAAGCGGGGCTGATAATATCCAGAGGATGATCAGCTGACAAGTGCTATTTTCAAATTTTCGAATCGTTTGAACAAGATACAACCATGGCGGTTAAAAAACCGCCATGGTTGCTCATTAAAACGCCGATTCGACCTGTTGGGCGATGCGTTGTGCCATGTCACGCACCTGTTGCTCATGCTCCCCTTCCACCATCACCCGGATCAGGGGCTCGGTGCCGGATTTGCGCAGCAGGACACGGCCACGGCCACCCAGTTCCTGTTCCACCTTGGCCACTTCCTGCTGTACGGCTTCGGCCGCCAGCGGATCCTTGCCCTCGGCAAAACGTACGTTCACCAGTACCTGGGGGAACTTGCTCATACCGGAGCGCAGCTTGGCCAGCGGCATCTCCGCAGAGCACACCGCCGTCAGCACCTGCAGGGCGGCGACTATGCCATCCCCTGTGGTGGTCTGATCCAGGCAGATGATGTGACCCGAGTTCTCGCCACCGATGCGCCAGCCCTTCTCGTTCATCATCTCGAGCACATAGCGGTCACCCACCTTGGCACGGGCAAACGGAATACCGAGCGTCTGCAATGCCAGCTCCAGGCCCATGTTGGCCATCAGGGTACCGACTACGCCGCCCTTGAGGCGACCGTTGCGCAGGGCATCGCGGGCGATGATGTAGAGGATCTCGTCCCCGTCGATGATGTAGCCAGTGCTGTCTACCATCACCAGGCGATCGCCGTCACCGTCGAAGGCGACACCGAGATCGGCCTTGCACTCCAGCACCTTGGCGGCCAGCGCCTCAGGTGCGGTAGAGCCCACCCCATCGTTGATGTTGAGGCCATCCGGGCTGCAACCGATGGCAATCACCTCGGCGCCCAGCTCGCGAAACACTGAGGGAGCTATGTGATAGGTGGCGCCATGGCCGCAATCCACCACCATCTTCACCCCTTCCAGGCTCAGATGGGTGGGGAAGGTGCTCTTGCAGAACTCGATGTAACGGCCGGCGGCATCGTCGATGCGCTGCGCCTTGCCAAGTTCGGCGGACTCCACGCACTTGAGCTCGTGATCCAGCTCGGCTTCGATGGCCAGCTCCACCTCATCGGGCAGCTTGGTGCCGTCGGCGGAGAAGAACTTGATGCCGTTGTCGTAATAGGGGTTGTGGGAGGCGCTGATGACGATGCCAGCCTCGGCACGGAAGGTGCGAGTCAGGTAGGCCACCGCCGGCGTCGGCATGGGGCCCATCAATATGGCCTTGAGGCCCGCAGCGGAGAGGCCCGCTTCCAGCGCCGATTCCAGCATGTAGCCGGAGATCCGGGTGTCCTTGCCGATCAGCACCTTCTTGGTGCCCTTCTTGGAGAGCACCTTGCCGGCGGCCCAGCCCAGCTTCATCACGAAATCCGGGGTGATCGGGTATTCACCCACCTTGCCGCGCACACCGTCTGTGCCGAAGTACTTTCTGGTCATTGTCTGTTCTCGTTATTTTATCTGGATACGAAATCTTGTCCCGTCATGGTCATCCAGCCTACGCGCAGCGCGTCCATGGTGGCTCGCACGTCGTGCACCCGAATGATCCTGGCGCCATGTTGCAACCCGATCAGGGCGCAGGCCAGGCTGCCGGCCAGCCGCTCATCAACGGGGCGGCCAAGCAGATTGCCTATCATAGACTTTCGCGACATCCCCACCAAGAGCGGCAGACCGTAATCCAGCAACTTCTGCTGCTCGGCCAGTAACTGGTAGTTGTGTGCCACCGTCTTGCCAAAGCCATAACCCGGATCCAGCAGCAGGTGCTGGCGCCGGATCCCGGCATCCAGGCAAGCGGCTATCCGCTCGTCGAAGAAGGCCCTCACCTCCCCCAGCAAGTCGTCGTAATGCGGCTCTGCCTGCATGGTTCTCGGCTGCCCCTGCATGTGCATCAGGCACACGGGCACGTCAGCCTCTGCCGCGGCAGCCAGGGCACCGGGCTCGAGCAGGGCCCTCACGTCATTGATGAGGTGAGCGCCTGCCGCGCAGCCCGCCCTCATCACGGCAGCCTTGGAAGTATCGAGGGAGATCATCACATCCAGCTCCTGGACCATCCGCTCGACCACGGGGATGACCCTGTCCAGCTCCTCCTGCTCGCTCACATCGGGGGCGCCGGGGCGGGTCGACTCGCCGCCGATGTCGATGAGGGTGGCCCCCTCCTCCATCATCTGGCGGGCATGGGCCAGGGCCAGTTCAAGCGGCTTGAAGCGCCCGCCATCGGAGAAGGAGTCCGGCGTCACGTTGAGGATCCCCATGACGTGGGGACTGTCCAGAGAGAGGCTGCGCCCCTTGCTGATTAGTTGCATCTTTACATCTACCTGTCACAAGAAAATCTGGGTATCGCATAAAGAAAAACCCCGGGCAAGCCCGGGGTCTGGATCATGAAAGCTTATTTGGCCGGCACATCGTTCGCCTTGTCGATGTCATTGCGCGGTGCGCTGTTGTCATCGGCCTGCGCCTTGACCTCTGGCTCGCTGCTCACGCTGGCGCCGCCTTGCGGGGTGTCACCGTGCTCATCGTGCCAGTTGCTGGGAGCACGGACCTCACGACGGGCCATCAGATCGTCGATCTGCTTGGCATCTATGGTCTCGTACTTCATCAAGGCATCCTTCATGGTGTGCAGCACATCCATGTTGTCCTGCAGGATCTGCTTGGCACGAGCATAGTTGCGATCGATGACCTGCTTGACCTCGGCATCGATGACGCGCGCGGTATCGTCGGACATGTGCTTGGCCTTGGCCATGCTGCGACCAAGGAAGACTTCACCGTCTTCTTCGGCATAGAGCATGGGGCCCAGACGCTCGGACATACCCCACTGGGTCACCATCTTGCGGGCGATGTCGGTGGCACGCTCGATGTCGTTGGAAGCACCGGTCGATACCTTCTCGGCACCGTAGATCAGCTCTTCCGCCAAACGACCGCCATACAGGCTGGAGATCATGGACTCCAGATGCTGCTTGGAGTGGCTCCAGCGATCCTGCTCCGGCAGGTACATGGTCACCCCAAGGGCACGGCCACGGGGAATGATGGAGACCTTGTAGACGGGATCATGATCCGGCACTACCCGACCGATGATGGCATGGCCGGCTTCATGATAAGCGGTCATCTCCTTCTCGGAGTCTCTCATCACCATGGAGCGACGCTCCGCACCCATCATGATCTTGTCCTTGGCCTTCTCGAACTCCAGCATGGAGACCACACGACGGCTCTCACGGGCGGAGAACAGGGCGGCTTCGTTGACCAGGTTGGCGAGATCGGCGCCGGAGAAGCCCGGGGTGCCACGTGCAATCACTGCGGCATTGACGTCATCCGCCAACGGAACCTTGCGCATGTGCACCTTCAGGATCTGCTCACGACCGCGGACATCCGGCAGACCGACCACGACCTGACGGTCGAAACGACCCGGACGCAGCAGCGCGGGATCCAGCACGTCTGGACGGTTGGTCGCGGCGATGACGATGACGCCTTCATTGCCTTCAAAACCATCCATCTCGACCAGCATCTGGTTCAGGGTCTGCTCACGCTCATCGTGGCCACCACCCAGACCGGCGCCACGCTGACGACCGACCGCATCGATTTCATCGATGAAGATGATGCAGGGGGAAGACTTCTTGGCCTGCTCGAACATGTCGCGCACCCGGGAGGCACCGACACCCACGAACATCTCGACGAAGTCGGAACCCGAGATGGTGAAGAAGGGCACCTTGGCCTCACCCGCGATGGCCTTAGCCAGCAGGGTCTTACCTGTACCGGGCGGGCCGACCAGCAGCACGCCGGTGGGGATCTTGCCGCCCAGTTTCTGGAACTTGGTCGGATCACGCAGATAGTCGACCAGCTCTTTGACCTCTTCCTTTGCCTCGTCACAACCCGCCACGTCGACGAAGGTGGTCTTGATCTGATCTTCACTCATCAGGCGAGCCTTGCTCTTGCCGAACGACATGGCACCCTTGCCACCGCCGCCCTGCATCTGACGCATGAAGAAGACCCAGACACCGATCAGCAACAGCATCGGGAACCAGGAGATGAAGATGGACGTGATCAGAGACGGCTCTTCCGGCTTCTCACCCATCACCTTCACGTTGTGGTTGAGCATGTCGTTGAGCAGTTGGGGATCCGGCGCAGGGATGATGGTAGTGAAACGTTCACCGGTGCGCTTGACGCCATTAATGACCTTGCCATCCATCCGCACTTCACGGATCTGCTCTTGGGTCACTTCTTTCACGAAGCTGGAATAGTCCAGCTGGCGACTGGTGGTATCGCTGGGGCTGAAGCTATTGAATACCGACATCAGCACGACGGCGATGACCAGCCACAGGATTAGGTTTTTCGCCATGTCACTCAAATCAATGACCTCGCAGACTGACAGTTAACGATGAGGGTTAGGGTACTACAGTTTAAAACCGGTAGCCACAATGTAGACTTCTCGTGAACGGGCACGGGAGGAGTCTGGTTTACGAATCTTGACGACAGAGAAAAGTCTACGAATTTCATTGAGATAGGCATCAAACCCCTCCCCCTGGAATACCTTGACCACGAAACTGCCATTACTGCGCAGGACCTGATTGCACATGTCCAGCGCCAGCTCGATCAGATACATGGAGCGAGCCTGATCCACCTGCTGGGTCCCGCTCATGTTGGGCGCCATGTCAGACATGACCACATCAACCTTGTCCGGGCCCACTCGTGCCAGCAAGGCGGCAAGCACAGTTTCCTCCCGAAAGTCCCCTTGCAGGAAATCGACACCGGCAATGGAATCCATCGGCAGAATATCGCAAGCAATCACTCGCCCCTTGTCACCCACCTGATCGATGGCAAACTGGGACCAGCCACCGGGGGCCGCCCCCAGATCCACCACCGTCATGCCCGGCTTGAGCAGTTTGTCCTTGCCCTGGATCTCATCGATCTTGAACACGGCACGGGAACGCAGTCCCAACTTCTGGGCTTTTTTGACGTAATGATCGTCAAAATGTTCTTTTAACCAGCGGGTTGAACTGGGGGAATGTTTTTTCTGGGTCATGATTGTCGACTTTAAAAAACCACAAGGGTTATTAGTATTAAGGGCTAAGTGGGGGTAGAATACGCCCCTTTCAACCCTGACTTATGAAGAAATTGCCATGATTCTCAACAATAAACAGAAACAGTACCTCAAGGGCCTAGCCCACAGCCTCAAGCCGGTCGTCCTGCTGGGACAACACGGCCTGACCGAAGGGGTGCTGGCCGAGATCGATCTGGCGCTGAACCACCACGAGCTGATCAAGGTTAAGGTGTCGTCTGAAGATCGTGAGATGAAACAGCTGGTGATGGAAGCCATCGTCCGTGAGACAGGCGCCATCAAGGTACAGAGCATGGGCCATGTACTGACCATCTATCGTCAGGCCACAGAACCCAAGATCCAGTTGCCCCGCAAGTAACAGGAAAGAGCGTTCGCTCTTTCCTTCATTTCTCTTCTTCCCAAGTCGCTTGCCAAAATAGTCGTCAGGCCCTTAACCTGCGATGAATACTTGCGGACACCCACTATGGACAAGCATCAGATTCTCACCGACGAGGAGCTGGCTATGCTGCAGGACTTGGGAAACGCAGAGGACATGGCCGCCGGCCAGTTCCTGCGAGGCAACCTGAGTCTTCCCCTACAGAGCCTGTTGCAACGGGCCAGCCCCTTGACGATCGAGGCCCGTATCGCCGGCCATCAACTGCGTTTTCCGCTGCATTGTACCCTGGCGGCGGAAGGCCACACCGAGCTGCGTATCGCCGCCCCCACCATCACAGAGCTGGGCTCCCCTCACCTGCGCGCCTGGCGACTCGATGAGAAAGCCGTCCTGCACACCAGCGATGCCGAGTATGAGGTGCACAGCCTCTCCCTCGGCGGTCTCATCGTGGCCGGTTTGCCACCGACTCTGACCAAGGGCGATCGGCTGCACGGCACCCTCGGCATCGAGGGATTGCCTCCCCTGGCACTGAGCGGCACCCTCATAAGGCATGTCCAGTCCCACCAGAAGCACCATGACTGGGCCTTGCAATTCCAGTTGGACAAGGGAGATCAGGAGCAACTGCGGGACTGGCTCTTCCAACGTCATCAGGACGCCTTCGTCCAGACCTATCAGGGGGACTAAATGCAACAGGGGAGCCGGGCTCCCCTGTCTCTTCACCGCCCCTCATCGTCAGAGGTAGGCGACTTCCAGAATTTCGTACTCAACATCGCCAGCCGGTGTCTTGACGATGGCCACGTCGTCCACTTCCTTGCCGATCAGGGCACGGGCAATGGGCGAGTTCACGGAGATCATGTTCTGTTTGATGTCCGCCTCGTCGTCACCCACGATGCGGTAGACCACTTCCTCTTCCGTTTCGCTTTTCAGCAGAGTCACGGTCGCACCGAAGATGACGCGGCCATTGTTGGCAATCTTGGTGATATCGATCACCTGGGCATTGGAGAGCTTGCTCTCAATTTCCTGAATGCGGCCTTCACAGAAACCTTGCTGCTCGCGAGCGGCATGGTATTCGGCGTTTTCTTTCAGATCACCATGTTCACGGGCATCAGCAATCGCTTCGATAATCTGGGGACGCAGCTCGCTCTTCAGATAGTCGAGCTCTTGACGCAGCTTTTCAGCGCCGCGAACAGTCATCGGAGTATGATTCATAGTCGAAACCTGGGTTGCTTGAAAAAGAGAAGCTGCGGCAATCAAAGAGAGCCGCAGCTATCGGTTCGGATGAGGCATCTTAATATGAAGCCGCCACAAAATCCATGTCAGCCCCTGCGAGCGGGATCGCGCTTTGAATGACCAGAGGCCTGCCGGGAGGCTGAAGAAAATCGAGAGGATGAGGCGAGCGGAGGCAGCCACGGCGACCTTGACCCTGGCTGCAATATTTTCGTTTTGGTTGTCTGATCAGGCTCACCACCGCATCGAGCCTCGCCTTGCCTAGGTGAAATCCTGCTTGCAGACACGTTTCCATGCCTTGCTGGCGATCATAGGCCGGAGGGGATCAAAAGGCAGACCAACATCAAGCCAGCGTGCAAAACCACCTCAGTACCTGGTGTCGTAATAGCTGTAAATGCTCTTTTCCCAAGAGGTATCTGCCATGTTGGGCCAGTGGTCGCTATCAAAACCCGGGGCATTCTTCATGCGTTCCTCTGTGGTATCCATGATGAAGCGCTTGTTTTCAGTATCGACCTTCAGGGCACTCCAGGGTACGGCAAACAGCTTCTCGCCGAGACTGAGGAAACCGCCGAAGGAGAGCACCGCATAGCACACCTTGCCGTTTTCGATATCCAGCATGAGCTCCTTGATGCTGCCCAGCTTTTCACCTCTCGGGTCGTACACATCGTCGCCACTGAGCGTGCTGGCGCTGAGTACTCTTGACCCAAGACGGCTGGATGGAATGATATTGTTCATTTGATACTCCTGACATTGTTGGAAGAAAGAGTGAGGGGAAAGAGCGTTGGCAGAACGCTCACCAACGCGGTGACGTTTTATTTCCCCTTTCTGGCGTCCCTGCGCTCTTCTTTTCTATCGTCGGGGGCCGCCTGGTGTTTGCCGGCGGACACTGGAATCGCCCCCTTTGATTCCTTATCGTCCTTACCCTTGCCTTTGGTCTCTTCAGTACGACCCTTGAGTTGGTCCTTGTTCATGATGAACTCCTGATAGTCAGTTGGATGAGGGGTGCGAGAAGCAACAAGGGATCCCGCACCAACCATCGTGAGAATAAGCCGCACACAACAGGGGGTCTGTACGTTGACCCACATAGAGCACGGGCCCGGCACCTGACCAATGGCTCGCTGATGCTGCGTTAAATCAGAGCACCACTTGCTCGACCCCCTCCCCCGGCTACCGCCGGCAAGGCCCCGAGGCGACACAACCCGCCGACAGGAGAGGCTGAGTGTCAGGCATCAAGATGAAGCCCCATCCAGATGTCAGAACCAAGGGAGCCTGCAGCTCCCCGGCCTGTGCCTGCCCCCTTTTCTCTGCCATGTCTGCGGTTCAGCGACGTGCCCCGGGTGAGGGGCGCCAGTTGCCCGCGGCGTCGGCACAGAAGCTGGCCAGGCGCTGCACGACCTGCTGAACGGCACTATTGGCCGCCATCACGCCGCCGTAGGGATTGGCCTGCGGTGCTGGCACTGTCTCGTCGAATTCGCGCCAGGCCAGCACCTGGCGGCTGTCGCTGTCCACCAGGTAGGCCCGCAGCGTGAAGCGGGTACGGCTGGGTGATCTGTCGAACTCCTGCTGCAGGCGGATGATTTCGACATCGAGGCGCAGATCCCCCGCAGCCGGGCTGGGAGCCAGGACGACGGCGCGAAAGGCCCCCGTGCCCTCGAGTGCGGCGACAATGCGTGGGGCTATCATCCGAGCGGGCGTATCGATCCATTCACTGTGCGCGAAATACTCCAGCTGATAGGGCTCGCGAACATAGATGATCCGCTGGCTGTCGAAACCGGGGGCGGCACGTGGTGGGTTGACGATCAGCGTAGGCGCGGCGCCCAGTCTGGCCGCTGCGGCCTTGGCCGGGGGGGATGCACCCACCCCGGAGAGCGAATAGAAGGCCGGTGGCGGCACCTTGGTCGCATCGAACATGCTGCAGGCAGTGGGCAGGAGCAGCAACAGCGCAGTGATGGCGAGCCGGGTGAAGGGAGGTGGTGGCTGGCGGATCATGGCTGTTTCCCTCCTTCGGATGATTCTCCGGGGCCATCCGGCACCGGCTTGCGGCCAAACAGGAGTCCGGAGGGATTGCGTTCGGTCTGCTCGCTGAGGCGGCGCAGCGAGGTCGTCAGCACGCTGAGCTCGCCGAGCAGGCGTTCCAGCTGTGGCAGGGTCTCCGCCGTGAAGCGGTTGATGTCGCTGCCGACCGCGTTGAGGGTCTTGCCTGCGCTGGCACTGGTGCCGGCGATCTCATTGCCCATCTTCTCGACGGCATCCGCCGCCCGCCCGATACGCGCGATCAGGGGGGCGAGCTCGTGGCTCGCGCTTGCGCTGTTTTTCATCACCCTGGCCGCATCCTTCAGGCCGGCATCTATGCTCTCGTTGCGCTCGGCCAGGGTATGCGCCACCCGGGCAATGTCGGTCAGGGTGCTCTGGAAGGCCGCCTGATTCTCCGGACCGAGCAGGGCGTTGAGGCTGTTCGAGGTACTGTCCAGCTTGGCCAGCACGCTGGTGAGGACGTTCTCGAGGCGAGCAGCAAGCGATGGATGGGTGCGGATCACCGGATACTGATAGCCAGGGGTGGCCTGCAACAGGGGCATGTCGCTGGCCCCGCCGCTCAGCTCGACGTAGGCGATGCCCGTCAGGCCCTGTGTCTTGAGCACGGCCACAGTGTCCTGCCTGATCGGCGTGCCTCGCTCGATGGCGAACAGCAGATTGACCTGCTCGGGATTGGTCGGATCGAGCCGTATCTGCCTGACCCTGCCGACATCAACACCGTTGTATTTGACCGGTGCATTGAGATTGAGGCCGGCGACCGACTCCTCCGAGATCGCCAGATAGAGATCGTATGCCTTCTGGAAAGCCCCTCCCGAGGCGAGCCAGAGGATGACGGCCACCAGCAGGGTGCCGAGGATGACGACAAAACCCCCTACCAGGGCGTAACTGACCTTGGTTTCCATCATGTCCCCTCGCTGCGTTGCTCGGCGGCCCGCCCTCGCGGGCCCTCGAAGAATGGCCGGATTGCCGGCAGATCCATCTCTGCCAGCGCTGTCATCGACCCTATCCCCTGCACCTTGCCGTCACCGAGCACGGCGACGCGGTCGGCCACCTGCCACAGCAGATCGAGATCGTGGGTGATAAGGACTATGGTCAGGCCGAACAGATCGCGTAACTTGCGGATCAGGCTGTCAATCTCGCCAGCGCTCTCGGGGTCCAGACCTGCAGTCGGCTCATCGAGAAAGAGCAGTTCGGGATCGAGGGCCAGGGCACGTGCCAGCGAAACGCGCTTTAGCATGCCGCCGCTCAGCTCGGCCGGGTACTGATCACCCACGACCGGCTCCAGGCCGCTCATCGCCAGCTTCCTGTCAGCGATGTCGTCGATCAGCCCTTGTGCGAGTTCGGTGTGCTCACGCAGCGGCAGACCCACGTTTTCCCTGGCGGTCAGGGAGCCGAACAAGCCGCCACTCTGAAACATGACGCCCCAGCGCTGGCGCAGGGCAAGGGCGTCGGCGTCTTCGATGTTGGCGAGATCGACCCCGAGCACCCGGATCGAGCCCGACTCGGGTTGCTGAAGCAGGATGATCTCCCGCAGCAGGGTCGACTTGCCCGATCCCGAGCCGCCGATCAGCGCGAAGATCTCGCCGTGGTTGACCACCAGATCGATCCCGTCATGGACCACATGCTCGCCAAAGCGCGTCATCAACTGGCTGATGATGATGGCCGGGGTGACACTGCCATCTGGCGCCTTCATCTCAGAGATCCAGGGCGCTGAAGGCAACCGAGAAGAGCGCATCGGCCACTATCACCATAAAGATGGAGTGGACGACGCTGCGCGTGGTCTGCCGTCCGATGCTGTCGGCTCCTCCCTTGGTTTGAAACCCCTGGAAGCAGCCAACGGTCACTATGATGGCGGCAAATACCGGCGCCTTACCGATGCCGATCAGCAGATCCGTGACGCTCACCGTCTTGACGAAGCGATCGAGGAATTCGGCCGTGCCGACGTCCAGCTGGATGTGCGCCATCAGCATGCCCCCCAGGACGCCGAAGAGATCGGCGAAGAGGGTGAGCAAGGGGAGAGTGATCAGGAGAGCGAGCGCCTTGGGCAGCACCAGCATGTCGAGTGGTGCAATGCCTATGGTGCGCATGGCATCGATCTCCTCGGTCACCGCCATGGTGCCAATCTGCGCCGCGTAGGCGGAACCGGAGCGGCCGGCGACTATGATGGCGGTGATCAGCGGAGCAAACTCTCGCAGCATCGAAAGCGCGACCAGATCGACGACAAAGATGTTGGCGCCATAGAGGCGCAGCTGCGCGGCCCCCTGATAGGCGACGACGATGCCGAGCAGAAAGGAGAGCAAACCGACGATGGGCAGGGCATCGACACCTGCGCTGCGGATGTTGTAAAGAATTGGGCGCCAGCGAATCCGTGTCGGATGGGCCAGCCAGCCACCCAAGGCGAAGGTGCACTCGCCGATGAAGGCGAGCAGGGCGCAGCCTTGTGCCAGCAGGGTCACCGTGCCCTGACCCAGGCTTTCCAGGCGGGACAGAGGCCGGGGTAGAAATGTGGGCCCCGGAGCGGCCTCCTGAGCCAGGGCATCGAACAGCCTGGCGAACTCCGGGCGCAGTTGGTGCAATTCGACGCCGGCCGCACCATCACGCAGCCGGCGCAGCAGTGTCTGCAGGATCCAGGCCCCGGCCGTATCGAGGGCCTCGATACCAGAGGCGTCGATGACCCAATGCTCTCCGGCCGGGACGGCAAGGGAGTCGAGCTCGCTTGTCAGACTGCCCATACCCAGCGCAGTCCAGGATCCCGACAACGCCAGCGCCTGTGGCGTCGCCCGGCTCATGGCAGCCGGTGTGGTGGTCGGTTTCAAGGCTGGCCACCCTGACGACGGAGTAGCAACCCCGAACAGGCGACCTGCCTAAGGGCCCCCATCGACCGATGGCGGTAGCCACACAGGCAGCGTGCAGGATCCGCAGGGTCAAGGGTTCCCCTGCAGGGCAGGGTGCCAGGGCCTGAGGGCTCGTCGGGTGTTTGCCTAGCGGTCGGTCTCGACCTTGATGTCATTCTTGACAGAGGTCACCCCCTCGACGCCCATGGCAATCGCGACGGCCTTGTCCAGCGCCGCCTGATCCACCGCGCCGCCACTCAGGGTGACCTCCCCGGCATCATCGGTATCGACATGGATATTGACCAGGCTGGACATCTGCTCGGCCGCAAGCCCCGCCTTGATCTTGGTGGTGATGACCGAGTCCTCGACATATTCCAGCGTCGAGGACTCCATGGTCGTCGATTCAGATGGCATCGACTGCGCGGCATCGGTGTCGTCGGTGAGCCCGGCGCCGTGGCTGGCTAACGGGAGCAACAGCAGTCCGGTGAGGAGCAAGCTGGCACTGAAGATATGGTTCATGGTGGTTCCTTCCTGGAGGGCTGAAAAAACGCACATCCGGCAGCCCGGGTGCTATCCATTCGCCGTGACGAAGATGTAACACGGGGCAGCGCGCAGTTCTGTACGGCATCGTACATAACGCGGGAGGTCTACAAGGCCACGGGGGAGCGGCATGAGATCAGGGGGGAGATGATAGCGCATTGCCGCGCGACAGGCGGCGCATTGGGAGTGACTGATGGGCGGGCGAACCGCAGAGGCGCGGTTCAATCGGCCACTGTTCTCACCCAATTTGCCTGAACATGCGGCGAGCGGAGGCCCTATGCTAGGCGACTCCGACTCAACAGAAAAAGAGAAGCAGCGGTTATCGGAGACAACCGCTGCCAGCGGGATCGCGCTTTCTTGCGAACGCTACTTGGGATCAGCCACGCCGATAGGGGCAGATACCGTCGGTTTGCCCTGCATGATGGCGATCTCCACCCGCCGGTTCATGCGCCGGTTCTCCGGGCTGTTGTTCGGCACCAGCGGTTGGGAGTCCGCCATTCCCTGCACCACCAGGCGGTTGCCGTCAAAGCCGGGCACCTTGATCATCTGGTGGGCCACCGCCACCGCCCGCTGGGACGAAAGCTCCCAGTTGGACTGGAACAGCTCGTCTTCGGTGGCGACGTCATCGGTGTGACCGGAGACGGTGATCTCCCCGGGCACATCCTTGAGCAGGGTCGCCACTTTACGGATCACCGGCCAGAACTGGGGCTGCAGGAAGGCGGAACCCGCCGGGAACGCCGCCTTCTCGCGGATGCGAATGATGATCTGCTGACCCAGCGCCTCTATCTCTATGGCCCCGTCCTGGATCTGGGCCTGCATCTGCTCGGCCAGCGCCTTGGCCAGTTCGTTGGACTGCGCCTGCGCCTTCTGGGCCTGCTGGGCGGTGTCACCACCGCTCTGCTGACCCTCGGTCTTGTCATGGCCCCCCGCCTGATCCGCATCCCCGGGCTGAAAATCCAGCTCGGTCTGGGTCATGTCGATGGTCTGCTGCATGATGGTGTCGATGGGGGTCGGTTCGGGCCGGCCAGGGCGAAACTCCTGAGCGATGACCGAGGTCCCCTTGGGAATATCCTTCACCTCCAGGATGTTCTGCACCCCGAATGCCTTCTCCATGGAGCCGGCGATCTGCTTGAACTTCTGCACATCCATCTCCGCAAAGGAGAGCAACAGCACGAAGAAGCACATCAACAGGGACATGAGATCGGCGAAGGTACCCATGTAGCCCGGCAGGCCGGGAGGCGGACACTTGCACTTTGCCATGGGGCCTCCTAGTCGAGCCCGTTGTTGCGTTTGGACTGGTTGAGGTAGTTCTGCAGCATGGCCTGGATCACGCGAGGATTCTGGCCGTCCTGGATGCCCATGATGGCGTCGAGGATCAGGGTGCGGCTCAGTTGCTCCTCGCCGCTGCGCAGCTCCAGCTTGTCGGCGATGGGAATGGCCACCATGTTGGCTTCGATGGCGCCATACAGGGTCGTCAGCAAGGCCACCGCCATGGCCGGGCCTATGGACTTGGGATCACTCATGTTCGCCAGCATGGCCACCAGCCCCACTAGCGTACCTATCATCCCCATGGCGGGGCCGAGATCACCCAGGGAGCGAAACACCTTGATGGCGATGACGTGGCGCTCCGAGGTCAGCTCTATGTCTTTTTCCATCACGGCGCGCACCACATCGGCGTCATGGCCGTCCACCAGCATGTCGATGCCCTTCTTCATGAAGGCATTGGGGATCTCCGCCGCTTCCAGCGCCAGAAAGCCCCCCTTGCGGGCCGCGTCCGCCAGCTCCACCGCCTTGGCAATCAGGTCATCGAGCTTGTCGCCCTTGTACATGAAGGCCTTGCCCGCGACCTTGAACGCCATCAGGAACTGGCTGAGGTTGAACTTCATCATGCAGATGAAGAGGGAGCCCAGTATGGTGATATAGACCGAGGGCATATCCACATACATGTTCATGGGGCCACCCAGCAGCATGCCGTACACCACGACCCCAAATCCCAGCACTATGCCTATCAGACTGCCTAAATCCACATCCCTACTCCTGTCGCCGAACTTGCCATTTATTTATATTGCGTTGAATTTTCTGCTATTGCGCCCCTGGCAGCAAGCCCGGCACGCCTTCATAACACGTCGGCAATAGATGGATGCCAGCCCCTTGTTATCGGCCGCGGTCAGGATAGTTTGAGGGCGGCACACTTTTCTGCCTCCCCCCTGTGCCCGGTCGATGTTAAGATGAGCCGTTTTTTTCAATCCCCGAGGATGGACATGGCCAGTAAAAAAATCGACCGTCTGAGTTTTGATGCCACCCTGGAAGAGCTGGAAACCATAGTGCATCAACTCGAACAGGGGTCGCTCCCCCTCGAGGAAGCACTCAAACAATTCGAACAGGGCATCCATCTGGTGCGGGCCGGCCAGCAGAAGCTGGAGCAAGCCGAGCAGAAGATCCAGATCCTCCTGACCCAGGCCGACGGCAGCGAACAGGCGGTTCCCTTTCGATCAGAGCAAGGAGAGGAGTGAGTGACCCTGGACGATTTCTCCCGCCTGCACCGGCGCCGCATCGACGACTGCCTCTCGGCACAGCTTGAGGCTCTGCCCGCCATGGCGCCGCGCCTGCGGGACGCGATGAGATACGGCCTGCTGCTCGGCGGAAAACGGGTACGCCCCTTCCTGGTCTACGCCGTGGGCGAGATGCTGGGGGTGCCAAGCGAGCGCCTCGACGGTCCCGCCGCCGCTGTGGAGTGCATTCACGCCTACTCCCTGCTGCACGACGATCTGCCCGCCATGGACAACGACGATCTGCGCCGCGGCCAACCGACAGTGCACAAGGCGTTCGATGAAGGCACCGCCATCCTGGCCGGTGATGCCCTCCAGACCCTGGCATTCTCCATACTGGCGGACCATCCCCTCCCCGACGAGCTGCTGGCCAACCGGGTACGTATGCTGAGCGCCCTGGCCCGCGCCTCCGGTTATCTCGGCATGTGCGGCGGTCAGGCGCTGGATCTGGAGGCCGAAGGCCGCCGGATCAGCCTGGCCGAGCTGGAGCAGGTGCACCGCCACAAGACGGGAGCCCTCATCGAGTGCGCCGTCACCCTGGGGGCCCTGTGCAAGGCCGATGTGGCGCCTGCCACCCTGGCCGCGCTGCAAACCTATGCCGCCGCCATCGGGCTCGCCTTCCAGGTGCAGGATGACATCCTCGACATCACGGGCGACACCGCGACCCTGGGCAAGCCGCAAGGTTCGGATCTGGCGCAGGAGAAGAGCACCTATCCGGCCCTGCTCGGTCTCGACCCTGCCCGTGAGCTGGCTCGCGAACTGCATGACAAGGCCTTAACAGCCCTGCAATCCTTGCCCTACAATACCGACATTCTGGAAGCGTTTGCCGATTACATCATCGAGCGAACCCACTAAACGCTGGATAACAGTAACAATATGAGCGTTGATATTAGCGATTTCCCCAACCTGGCCCTCGCGGATACGCCGGTCGAGTTGCGATCCCTGCCCAAAGAGCGGCTACCCATTCTATGCGAAGAGCTGCGCGAGTATCTGCTGCGCTCGGTGAGCCGCTCCAGCGGCCACTTCGCCTCCGGCCTTGGCACAGTCGAGCTGACGGTGGCGCTGCATTACGTCTACAACACCCCCTTCGATCGCTTGGTGTGGGACGTGGGCCATCAGGCCTATCCCCACAAGATCCTGACCGGTCGGCGCGAGCGCATTCACACCATTCGCCAGAAAGATGGCCTGCACCCCTTCCCCTGGCGGGAAGAGAGCGAGTACGACGTGCTCAGCGTGGGCCACTCCAGCACCTCCATAGGTGCTGCCCTCGGCATGGCGGTTGCCGCCGAGAGCGAGGGGCTGGGCCGCAAGGTTGTGGCCGTCATAGGTGACGGCGCCATCACGGCCGGCATGGCGTTCGAGGCCCTCAACCACGCCGGCGACGTCCACAAGGACATGCTGGTGGTGCTCAATGACAACGAGATGTCCATCTCCGAAAACGTCGGGGCACTCAACAACCACCTGGCCAGGCTGATGTCCGGCAAGCTCTACACCACCATCCGCGAAGGCGGCAAGAAGGTGCTGGCGGGGCTGCCGCCGGTCAAGGAGCTGGCCAAGCGGGCCGAGGAGCACCTCAAGGGCATGGTGGTGCCAGGCACCCTGTTCGAGGAGTTCGGCTTCAACTACATAGGCCCCATCGACGGCCACGACATCCACGCTCTGGTCGAAACCCTGCGCAACATGCGCAACCTCAAGGGTCCCCAGCTGCTGCACGTCAAGACCAAGAAGGGCAAGGGCTACGAGCCTGCCGAGAAAGACCCCATCGGTTACCACGCCGTGCCCAAGTTCAACCCGGACGAGTGCGCCCTGCCCAAGAGTGGCGGCGGCAAGCCGACCTTCTCCGCCATCTTCGGCCAGTGGCTGTGCGACATGGCCGCCAGGGACGAGCGTCTGATCGGCATCACCCCCGCCATGCGCGAGGGCTCGGGGCTGGTCAAGTTCAGCCAGCAGTATCCGGATCGCTACTTCGACGTGGCCATCGCCGAGCAGCATGCGGTCACCTTCGCCGCCGGCCTTGCCATCGCCGACAAGAAACCCGTGGTCGCCATCTATTCAAGCTTCCTGCAACGGGCCTATGACCAGCTGATCCACGACGTGGCGCTGCAAAACCTGCCGGTGCTGTTCGCCATAGACCGCGCCGGTCTGGTGGGTGCCGACGGCCCTACCCATCAGGGGGCGTTCGACATCAGCTTCCTGCGCACAGTGCCGAACATGGTGGTGATGACGCCGTCCGACGAGAACGAGTGCCGCCAGATGCTCTACACCGGCTATCAGTGCAACCAGCCCGCGGCGGTGCGTTATCCCCGTGGCAGCGGCTGTGGCACCGAGATCCAGAGCGAGATGACAGCGCTGGCACTCGGCAAGGGTCGCGTCATTCGTGATGGCAAGGGTACCGCCATACTGGCGTTTGGCACCCTGCTGCATCAGGCTTGGGCCGCCGCAGAGGCGCTGGACGCCACCCTGGTGGACATGCGCTTCGTCAAGCCCATGGACGAGTCGCTGGTGCTCTCCCTTGCCGCCTCCCACGATCAGTTTGTCACTCTCGAGGACAACGCCATCATGGGCGGGGCCGGTTCTGCGGTGAACGAGCTGCTGATGCGTGCCAAGCAGTGCAAACCTGTGCTCAACCTCGGTTTGCCGGATCGCTTCGTGGAGCAAGGTACCCAGGAGGAGATCTATGCCCAGCTGGGGCTGGATGCCACGGGCATCCAGGCCAGCATAGAGGCCTGGCTGCAAGCCTGATCAAGCGGTTAACGCGATCAAACAAAAGAAGGGCGCCTGATGGCGCCCTTCTTGTTATCCATTATTTCAAACCTGTGCACACACTGTCGCGAGAAGGGCGTCAGCAAGGTTACAAGCTGCTCAGGAACCGGAGCGTATAGACATACGTGAGCACTCTTTGGTTCCACATAAGCGAGCAGCACATGAGCCTTGATCACGCCCTCGCAGTAAGTGTGAGGACAGGTTTTTATCAGCCCTTGTAGATCTTGGGGTTGAACACATCCCGCAGCCAGTCACCCAGTAGGTTGATGACCAGCACCAGCACCACCAGGCAGATGCCCGGGAAGGCGGTGATCCACCAGGAGCCGGAGAAGATGTAGTTGAAGCCCACGCTGATCAGCGACCCCAGCGACGGCTGATCCACCGGCATGCCCAGACCGAGGAAGGAGAGTGCCGCCTCGCTCATGATGGCGTTCGCCACCTGCACAGTGGAAATGACCAGGATGGGCGACAGGCAGTTCGGCAGTATGTGGCGGAACATGATGCGCGGGGCACGGAACCCCATCACCTGGGCCGCTTCCACATACTCCTTCTTCTTCTCCGCCAGCACGGAGGCGCGTACCGTCCGGGCGTACTGGGGCCACTCGGCGATGCCGATGATCACCACCAGCATCAGGATGGCGAACTTAGAGTAGAACTCGGAGCCAAAGGTCGCCTGGAAGATGGCGGAGATGATGATGGCCACCATCATGGTGGAGAACGACAGCTGCACGTCGGCAAAGCGCATCAGCAGGTTGTCGATGCGACCACCGAAGTAACCGGCGATCAGGCCGATGACGATGCCGAGCACCAGCTGCAGGCCGACGGCGAACAGGCCTATGGTCAACGAGATGCGGGCGCCATAGAGGATGGTGCTCCAGATGTCCCGTCCCTGGTTGTCGGTACCGAGCCAGAAGCGCGCCTCGCCCCCTTCCAGCCAGGAGGGCGGCAGCTCCGCATCCATCAGATCGAAGCTGGTCTGGTCATAGACGTTGTGCGGTGCCAGCCAGGGCGCCAGCAGCGCCGCCAGTACGAACACCACGAACACCGCAAAGCTGAACATGGCTACCTTGTCCCGCAGGAAGTAGTAGACGATGTCAGAGTTCTTGAATCGCGCCCAACGGCTTGGGCTTGCAGTTACAGCGTTAGTCATCTGTTACCCCTTGGCGGTCAGGTTGACGGTCGGGTTGATGAACCCGTAGAGCAGGTCGACCAGGGTATTGGTCACCACGAAGATAAGGCCCACGAAGATGACGTAAGCGGTGATCAGCGGGGTATCGACCCTGTGGATCGCCTCGAGGAACAGGAAACCCGTCCCCGGCCACTGGAACACGCTCTCGGTCAGTATGGTGTAGGCCACCATGGTGCCGATCTGCACGCCGCCGACTGTGATGACCGGCAGCATGGTGTTTTTGAGGGCGTGGCTGTAGTAGACCTTGTTGTTGTCCAGCCCCTTGGCACGGGCGAACTTCACGTACTCGGAGGAGAGCTGCTCCAGCATCTCGGAGCGTACCAGCCGGATGAACAGCGGCAGCATGATGGAGGAGAGGGACACCGCAGGCAGGATCAGGTGCTTGATACCGTCCCAGGTGAAGAAGCCCGACTCCCAGCCCAGCAGGTTGTAGGTCTCGCCACGACCATAGGCCGGCAGCCAGCCCAGCTGGATGGAGAAGAGGTACATCAGCATGATGGCGGTCAGGAAGACCGGGATCGAGATGCCGATGCTGCTCACCGCCATGATGAGCTTGGTCAGGAAACTGCGTGGTCTTATCGCCGAATAAACCCCCAGCGGAATGGAGACCACGACGATGATGAGCGCGGCAGCAAACACCAGCTCAAGGGTAGCCACCAGCTTGTCGAGGATCACCTCGAGGGCCGGTCGCTTGAAGAAATAGGAGGTGCCCAGATCCCCTTGCACCGCGTTCTGCAAGAAGCGGCTGTATTTCACCAAAAAGGGATCGTTGAGGCCCATTTTGTCGCGCAGCTCCTGGCGCACGGACTCGGAGACGGATTGTCCCACCAGCTCGCGCAGCGGATCCCCCAGGTTGTCCTGGATGGAGAAGGCGACCAGGCTGATGACGAACATCACTATCACGGCCTGATAGAACCGTTTCAGCAGGAATGTAAACATGCTTGTCCTTCTACGTGGCCTGTGTCTTGGCACAGGCTTCTGTTAATGACGGGGCACCCATGGGCACCCCGCCAGGTCCTTCCTTAGCGCTTCACTTACTTGTTGACCACCAGGTCACCCAGGTAAGGGAAGTTCATCACGTTGACCACAGGCTTGATGTCGACGTTCTTCTTGGCACCGTAGGCCAGGTCTTCCCAGTGCAAGGGCACGTAGGCAGCGTCGTCGATCAGCATGGCTTCCACCTTCTGCAGGATGGCGGCACGCTTGGCCGGATCAGTTTCGGTGTTCGCTTCCATCACCATCTTGTCAGCTTCTGCGTTGGCATAACCGCCGCAGTTGTACTGACCCATGCCGGTCTTGGCATCCTTGGTGAAGGTCAGGAACTCGAAGAAGTTCGCACTGTCTTCGGTGTCGGAGTGCCAGCCGATCAACTGCATGTCGGAGGCGCACTTGTCAAACTCGGGCCAGTACTGGGCAACCGGCATGGTCTTCAGATCCACCTTGATGTTGATCTTGGACAGCATGGCGGAGACGGCCTGGGCGATCTTGACGTCGTTGACGTAGCGGGCAGCCGGGGAGATGAAGGTCATCTTGAAGCCCTTCTCGTAACCGGCTTCCTTCATCAGCTCCTTGGCCTTGGCCAGATCATACTGGGGCTTGAGCGCCTCGTTGTAACCGGCATAGCCTTTCGGGCTCAGCTGGCCAGCGGGGGTACCGAAGCCCTTGTTGATCTTGTCGACAATGCCCACCTGGTTGATGGCGTAGTTGATTGCCTGACGCACGCGCTTGTCTTTGAGCGCCGGGTTGGTGTTCTGGTTCAGCTCGATGATGATGGCGCGGGTACCGGACAGGGTCACCAGCTGGGAATCCTTGCCGTTCTTCACTCGCTCCAGATCGTTCGGGGCAACCGGGTAGATCATGTCCACATCACCACCCAGCAGGGCGGCTACGCGGGTCGCGTCTTCCTTGATCGGCACCACTGTCAGGTTCTGGACGTTGCCCTTGGAGGCCTTGTCCCAGTAGTTGGCGTTGCGGGCATACTCCAGCTTCACGCCCTGCTCGCGGAACTTGACGCTGAACGGACCAGTACCGGAAACATGGGTAGAGGCATAGGAGTCGCCGTTCTTGACGATGGCGGCCTTGTCCTTGCCGGCTTCATCCTTGCCGCTGTAGAACTTGGAGTCCATCGGGAAGATGTAGGTAACGGTCTGCAGCACCAGCGGGAACGGCTTGGCGGTGACGAGATCCACGGTGAAGTCATCCACCTTCTTGGCTTCGGCGATGGGGTCGAAGATCGCCTTGAAGTCCGGGGAGGCCTTCAGACGGTTGACTGTCCATACCACGTCATCGGCGGTGAAGTCGTTGCCGGAGTGGAACTTGACACCCTTGCGCAGGTGGAAGCGGACGGTCTTGTCGTCGATGCGCTCATACTTCTCGGCCAGACGCGGCTCGAATTGCAGATCCTGGGTGTAACGCATCAGGGGATCGAACACCAGGTGAGACATCTCCAGGGTCTGACCGGAGAGCTGCTCCTGCGGGTCCAGCGAGGTGGCGTCAGAGGCGACGGCAACCTTGATGTCGGCGGCAGAAACGTTGAACGCGAGACCAGCGGCGAACAGCGCCATGGCGATCTTGGATAATCCTTTCTTCATGTCTTTCTCCATGCTTTTGGCTTTTTATTGACAGACAAACCGGCGAACCGGTGCTTTCCTAGCTTGCGATTTCCAGCCCCTCGCGGGACATTCCCTTAAATTCCGGCATGAGGGAGATCAGCTTGCGGCTGTACTCATGCTCGGCATTGGTAAACAGTTTTTCGGTCTCCGCGACCTCCACCAGGTGGCCGTGCTGCATCACGCCGATGCGATCGCACATCTGGCGGATGACCGGCAGATCGTGGCTGATGAACAGCATGGTGAGCCCAAGCTCCTGCTGCAAATCCTTGAGCAGGTTGAGGATCTGGGCCTGCACCGAGACATCCAGCGCCGAGGTGGGCTCGTCGCAGATGAGGAAGCGCGGCCGGGTCGCCAGGGCGCGGGCGATAGAGATACGCTGGCGCTGACCACCTGAGAACTCGTGGGGATACTTGACCCCGGCCCCGCGGCCGAGGCCGACGTGATCCAGCAGATCGCTCACTATGCCCTGGATCTGGCTCTCGCTGCTCGCCAGTTTGTGGAAGCGGATCGGCTCGGCGATGATGTCACGCACCTTCATGCGCGGGTTCATCGAGGAGTAAGGGTTCTGGAACACCATCTGCATCTGGCGGCGCAGCGGGCGGCGCTCATGCTCACCCTTGAGCGCGGTGAGGTCGATCCCCTCGAAGAAGATCTTGCCGGTATCGGGCGGATAGAGGCCTGTGATGGCACGGGCTATGGTGGATTTGCCGGAGCCCGACTCCCCCACCAGACCGAAGGTCTCCCCTTCGAAGATCTCGAAGCTGATGTTGTTACAGGCACGCACGTACTGGCGACGACTCGGGAAGATGGAATCCTTGGTGACGAACTTCAGATCCACGTTCTCCACCCGCAGCAGGGCACCTTCATAGCTGCGCTCGTCCTGACTCTGGCCGAGCCAGTGGGTCTTGAGATCTATGCTGAGATCCGGCGCACCGGCATCCTCGATATAGGAGACCAGCGGGAAACGCACCAGCTTCACATCCGAGCGGGGCACCGCCGAGATGAGGCTGCGGGTATAGGGGTGGCTGGGGCGACCCAGCACCTGTTCTGTGGTGCCGAACTCCACCAGATCCCCGCGATACATGACAGCCACCTTGTCGGTGACGTTGGAGACCACGCCCATGTCGTGGGTCACCAGCATGCAGCCCACCTGACGCTCCTTGCAGAGGTTGCGGATGAGCTGGAGGATCTGGTCCTGAATGGAGACATCCAGCGCCGTGGTCGGCTCATCGGCGATGATGAGCTCGGGATCCCCCGACAGCGCTATGGCGATGACCACCCGCTGGCGCATGCCACCGGAGAACTGGTGTGGATACTGCTTGATGCGGATTTCCGGCTGCGGTATCCCGACCGCCCCCATCAGCTCGAGGGCCTTGGCAAAGGCGGCCTCGCGATTGAGATCGGTATTGGCCAGTATGGTCTCCACCAACTGCTGTTCAACGGTGAACAGCGGATTGAGGGAGGTCATGGGATCCTGGAAGATGAAGCCGATACGGGAGCCACGGATGGCCCGCATCTCGTTCTGGCTCTTACCGGAGATGAGCTCGCCGTTGAGGTAGATATCGCCACGGGCGATGCGACCGGGCGGGCTCAACAGATCGATGACGGCATTGCCTATGGTGGACTTGCCGGCACCTGATTCACCGACCACACCGACGATCTCGCCTTTTTCCACGGAAAAAGAGAGATCCTTGACCGCGGCCAGCACCCCATAGCGGGAGGGGTACTCGATCCGCAAGTTTTTCACTTCGAGCAAGGACATGGTTACCTCTGCGGGGGACATCCGTCCCAAATAATTCGTCCGTAAATCAGCCGCAGATGCTGGTTGTGCCTTGGTACTTATGTTGAGAGCTTGTCTTGTGTAATAAACGCTCAATCCATGAGGCAGCCAAACCAGCGATCCGGGCGGGTTTTTTGCATTTTTTTGGAATAACCCGCGAGTAAGTTAGTCGGTTTGCCCGCGGGTGTAAATGATCCAGTTATACAATTTCGCAATACTTTGCGCAGATAACGCACTCGTCATTGGCGCAAAATGTCGATAAATATCACATTAACAGAGATTGTGATGGCAATGCGAGTGATTAGCTTATTTAAATTTCAACAAAGATGTAACAAGCAATCGAATCCACTATTCAACACAGACTACGCGGCTTCGAATGAGTAGTGAATATTTATGTGAAATGATTTTTTAACGGCAGCATATCTGGATGAAGGAAAACTAAGCAGAGATAAATAGGGTCAACTCAGAATGATCTGCCAGAGCCCAGCGCGCCGTCACCGGACAAGCCGGGGGGATTGCATACAAAAAGGCGCAGTCCCATCAAGGAACTGCGCCTGAAGCTTAATTGTATGGAAAGAGCGGGCAGGCAGAGGATGACACTGCGCGGCATCGAGGGCCAAGCCCGCCGTGACCGCCGACCCCGCCTTACCAGCAGGCCAGCAACTGCATGCAGAGCAGGGCGAACAGACCGGCGATGAGGTCATCCAGCATGATGCCGAGCCCGCCATGGATACGGCGATCGAACCAGGAGATGGGCCAGGGCTTGAGCACGTCGAACAGCCGGAACAGCACGAAGCCGGCCAGCACCCACTCCCAGCCGGCGGGCGCCGCTATCATGGTGACGCCGAAACCTATCACCTCGTCCCAGACGATGGCACCGTGATCCGGCATGCCGATGGCATCGGTGGCCGCCTGGCAGATGCGAATGCCCGCCACGAACCCCACCGCCAGCAGGGCGATGAACCAGGGGGTCGGCAGACCGCTCACCAGCAGGTAGAGCGGAATGGCTACCAGGGTCCCCATGGTGCCCGGTGCCCTGGGGGAGAGACCGGCACCAAAGCCCAGCGCCAGGCAGTGGAGCGGGTTCTTCAGGCTCAGGCCTTTCAGCTCGGGCCTTATCTTGAAAAAGCTCATGCGAAGTGATCCCAGCCCTTGAGATGAAGCTCGACCGGCTGCTCATCCTGCACATAGTCGATGCCGGGGTCGCCGGCCTGGATGCGGCCGATGCGGGTGAACCTGACGCCGCAGTTGGCCAGCGCCGTGTCCAGGGCACCGTGATGCTCTTGTGGCACAGTGAAGCAGAGCTCGTAGTCATCGCCACCGGCCAGCGCCAGCTGCCAGGCATCCCGTGCGGGCACGGCGTCCTGCAACACGGGCGAGAGGGGCAGCAGGTCCAGATCTATCTGGGCCCGCACGCCGGACGCCTTGAGGATATGACCGAGATCGGAAGCCAGGCCGTCGGAGAGATCCAGCGCGCTGCTTGCCAGCCCGCGCAAGGCCTGACCGGCCAGGATGCGGGGATGGGGATGATCGAGCCTGGGCAGCACGGCCGCCAGCTGGTTCTCGTTGAGGGTGCGTTTGCCCAGCAGATGGGAGAGGGCCAGGGCCGCATCCCCCAGGGTGCCGGTGACATAGATGCCGTCCCCTACCCTGGCGCCGCTGCGCATCAGGGCACGGCCGGTCGGCACGGATCCCTTCACCGAAACGGTGATGGAGAGTGGCCCGCGGGTCATGTCCCCCCCCACCAGGGCCACATTGTAATATTCGGCGAGCTCGAGGAACCCTTCCGCAAAGCCCGCGACCCAGGCCTCGTTGACGGCGGGCAGGGTCAGCGCCAGGGAGACCCAGCGCGGCTCGGCCCCCATGGCGGCAAGATCGGAGAGGTTGACCGCCAGCGCCTTGTAGCCCAGATCCACCGGATCCATGTCCGGGAAGAAGTGCACGCCGCTCACCAGGGTATCCGTGCTCACCGCCAGCATGGTATCGGCGGGCAGGGTCAGCAGGGCGCAGTCATCCCCTGGGCCCATCACCACGTCCTTGCGGGCGTGGGGGACCTTGAAGTACTTCTCAATCAGCTCAAATTCACCCATACAGTAAAAAGCCAGCGGTTAAGCTGGCTCCTCTCTTAGATGCTGTTGATGCGCTTGCTGCGACATAGTGATCAAGGCTCATCTGCTGCTCGGGCTCCTCATGTATCTCTATACACTCCGGCCCCTGCGCTGCTCTTCACCTTGCTGACGACTTCTCGCGACAGAGCATCTATCAGCACTGAATGCTGATGGACGGCGGGATCAACGCTTGGGCAGCGTCTTGATCACCTTGTCCAGTACACCGTTGACAAACTTGTGGCTGTCATCGGCGGCGAAGGCTTTGGCCAGCTCGATCGCTTCGTTGATCACCACGCGCGGCGGCACATCATCACGACGGGTCAGCTCGTAGGTCGCCAGACGCAGGATCGCCTTGTCCACCATGTCCACTTCTTCCAGCGGACGGGAGAGGAAAGGTGAGAACACCTTGTCCAGCTCGTTGCAGTGGACCGCTACCCCGAACAGCAGATCGCGGAAATAGCTCAGGTCCACACCCTTGGTGTCCTGATCGATCTTGAACTGCTCTTCGATGTCGCCCACGTTGGCCTGGGTCATCTGCCACTGGTAGATGGCTTGGGTGGCGCAATGGCGGGCCTTACGGCGCTCGGACGGTTTCAATGTACTTCTCCTCGTTACACGTCCAGCTGTTTCAGGACGTTGATCATTTCGAGCGCGCTCAGTGCAGCCTCTGCACCCTTGTTACCCGCCTTGGTACCGGCGCGCTCGATGGCTTGTTCAATATTTTCAGTGGTCAGTACGCCGAAGGCGACGGGAATTTCATACTCCATCATCACCTGGGCCAGCCCCTTGCCGTTCTCGCTCGCCACCAGTTCGAAGTGATAGGTGCCGCCACGGATGACGGTACCGAGCGCGACTATGGCGTCGTATTGACCGCTCTTGGCCAGCTTCTTGGCTGCCAGGGGAATTTCGACGGCACCCGGCACACGCACCAGGGTGAGATTGCTGTCCTGGACCTGGCCTTGACGCTTCAGCACGTCCAGCGCGCCGTTCACCAGGCTGTCATTGATGAAGCTGTTGAAACGGGCAACGACAATAGCAACACGCGCCTCGGGAGCGGCGATATTTCCTTCGATAATCTTCATTGGAAATCCTGTCTCTGTGCAATCAATAGGGGCCGGGGCCAAAAGTGCACGCATTCTAGCACAACAGAGCCGCGACAAAAAACCATGGCCGCAACGTGCGGCCATGATAGTCATTCAAGCCAGCAGGGACTTGTTCGCCGACGTACTCCACCACCTCAAGGCCGAAGCCGCGGGAAGAGGGGGATATTTCATCGAGCGAGTACCAAAGCGCTTACTCGCCGACGTATTCCACCACTTCCAGACCGAAACCGCCTAGGGCATGGTATTTCTTCGGCGAGCTCAAGAGGCGCATCTTGCCGACCCCGAGCGCCTTGAGGATCTGGGAACCCACACCGACCCGGCGCGAGGTGCCCTGCCACTTGGCCCCTTCCGGTGCCAGTCCCTTGTCGGCGGCTTCAAAGCCTTTGACCCGGGCCAGCAGCTCGGCGCCCTGGGCTTCGGCCCCCAGGATCACCAGCACACCGCCCTCTTCGGCGATGCGGGCCATGGATTTGGGCAGCGGCCAGCTGCGGGCGCTGTGGCGATCCGTCAGCAGCAGATCGCTCAGCACGTCGTGCAGATGGACCCGCACCAGGGTCGGCTGGTCGGCTTTCACCTCGCCTTTCTTGAGGGCGAAGTGCACCTGGTTGTCTATGGTGTCGCGGAAGGTGACCAGATCAAATTCCCCGAACTCGGTGGGCAGCTTGCACTCGGCCACCTTCTCCACCGTGGTCTCGTGCTGGTTGCGATACTCGATGAGGTCGGCGATGGTGCCGAGCTTGATGCCGTGCTGCTCGGCGAAGACCTCAAGGTCGGGACGGCGCGCCATGGTGCCATCCTCGTTGAGGATCTCGACGATGACGGAGGCCGCCTCGTATCCGGCCAGACGGGCCAGATCGCAGCCCGCCTCGGTATGGCCGGCACGGGTCAGCACGCCGCCATCCTGCGCCATCAGCGGGAAGATGTGGCCAGGCTGCACCAGATCGGCAGCCTTGGCGTTCGGTGCGACGGCGGCCTGTACGGTGACGGCGCGATCGGCGGCTGAGATGCCGGTGGTCACCCCCTCGGCCGCTTCTATGGTCACGGTGAAGGCGGTGGAGAACTGGGCGTTGTTCCTGTCCACCATCAGCGGCAGCGCCAGCTGCTTGCAGCGATCCCGGGTCAGGGTCAGGCAGATCAAGCCCCTGCCGTAACGGGCCATGAAGTTGATATCCTCCGGACGGACACAGGAGGCGGCCATGATGAGGTCCCCTTCGTTCTCCCTGTCTTCGTCATCCATCAGGATCACCATCTTGCCTGCCTTGATATCGGCAATGATTTCCTGGGTTGTGCTCAGCGCCATGGGCTACTCCATCAACATGCTTGGGGAATTGAGCCTGCCGGCTCGGCTTGATACTGCATCATTGTGTGCTAGATGGGGGCGCGGGGCCCCATTTCAATCGGAGCGGGATCACAGAACCGTATTTTGCCCGCTCGCCTGCCTGTCAGATAAACCCGGATCGGGCCAGGGTCTCCAGGGTCAGGCTGGATCCGCCCTGCTCCTGCGCCCTGCCCTGCATCAGTCGCTCCAGATAGCGGGCGATTTGATCCACCTCCAGGTTCACCCTGTGGCCCGGTTTCCAGCGGGCTATGGTGGTCTCCTGCGCGGTGTGGGGCACTATGGTCAGGCGAAAGAGATCCCCCTGCACGGCGTTGACCGTCAGACTGATGCCATCCACCGCAATCGACCCCTTCTCGGCTATGTAGCGAGAAAGTTCCTGTGGCGCCTGGATCCAGTACTCGATGGCGCGGCCGCTGCTGGACTTGCTCTTCACCTCGCCTATGCCATCCACGTGGCCCGAGACCAGGTGGCCACCGAGGCGGGAGCTCGGCATCAGCGCCTTCTCGAGATTCACCGGATCCCCCACCTTGGCCTCGGCAAAACCGGTGCGAGAGAGGGTCTCAAGGGAGACGTCGGCGGTGTAGCTCTTGTCCCCCAGGGCCACCACGGTCAGGCAGACGCCGTTGGTGGCGATGGAGTCGCCCAGCTTGACGTCGCCAAAGTCCAGGGTCGGTGCATGGACGGTGAGGGCCATGTCATCCCCCTGGCGGCGCAGGGCAGCCAGGGTGCCCATGGCTTCGATAATTCCGGTAAACATGCAGATCACCTTGATGATGACGGGGCCGAACCGGCCCCGATAGACAGTGAAAAATCAGGCAATTTTCGCTGTGATGCGAATATCCTGCCCCACCAGGCGCACATCCTTGAGCTGGAGCTTGGGGGCCTGGAACAGCTTGGTCAACTCCGGCAGGTGGAACAGGCCGCGCCCCTCATCCCCCAGCAGCTTGGGGGCCTGATAGAGCACCAGCTCGTCCACCAGCCCCTTGGCCAGCAGGGCGCCGCACAGCCTGGGGCCCGCCTCCACCAGCACAGAGTTGATGTTCTGCTTGGCCAGCAGCATAAAGAGGCTCACCAGATCCAGCTTGCCATCCAGCAGCGGCAGGGTCAGCTGCTGCACCCAGGCAGGCCAGTCCCCGTCGACCTTGTGACGGGCCAGCAGCACGGGGCTCTCGCTCTGGAACAGGGGCAGGTCCGGGGTGAGCCGGTTCTGGGAATCGACGATGACCCGCAGCGGCTGGCGCAGGGTCTCCCTGGGATAGCTTGCCTTGACAGAGGCCGGCAACTCGTCCCAGCGCACGCTGAGGGAGGCGCCGTCGGCCAGCACAGTCTCGGCGCTGGAGAGCACAGCATCGTGGCGGGCACGCAGCCGCTGCACGTCGCGACGCGCCTCCGGGGAGGTGATCCACTGGCTCTCGCCACTCGCCATGGCGGTGCGACCATCGAGGCTGGCACCGAGCTTGACAGTCACCTGCGGGAAGGCGGTGCGCATCCGCTTGAAGAAGCCCGGATTGAGGGCCTCGGCCTCGGCGCTGAGCAGGCCGAAGTCGGTCTTGATGCCCGCCTCGGAGAGCATGCGCAGGCCGCGCCCCCCCACCTGGGGATTGGGATCCACCATGGCCGCCACCACCCGGGTCACCCCGGCCTTGATCAGCGCCTCGGCGCAGGGGGGGGTGCGACCGTGATGGGAGCAGGGCTCCAGGGTCACATAGGCGGTGGCGCCGCGGGCCTCTTCACCGGCGGCATGCAGGGCATAGACCTCGGCATGGGGTTCACCGGCACGCTGGTGCCAGCCCTCCCCCACCACAACGCCGGCCTTCACCAGCACGGCGCCCACACAGGGATTGGGGGCCGTGGTGTAACGGCCGCGGCGGGCCAGTTCGAGGGCCCGACTCATCCATTGGTAATCATCTTGACTAAACATCTGGGCTCCCGTTCAAAGCGAGAAAATGGGCGTTGTAGGTTCGATTAGCGCAGCGAGATCGGACGTTGAGAAAGCTTGTTTCTCCAGCTTGGCGATCTCTTCACCGCTTCTTGTCATAAACAAGGCGGATGTCCTCGAAGCTGCGATAGGTGGAAACGAAGCGGATATCGCCTTGCCCACCCGATAGCATTACTTCTCCAGCTTGGCGATCTCTTCACCGAATTCGCGGATGTCCTCGAAGCTGCGATAGACGGAGGCGAAGCGGATATAGGCCACCTTGTCCAGGCTCTTGAGCTCATCCATCACCAGGTTGCCCACCAGCTGGGAGGCGACTTCGCGCTCGCCGGTGGCACGCAGCCGGGACTTGATGTGGTTGACCCCCTTTTCGATGGCCTCCATGCTCACCGGCCGCTTCTCCAGGGCCCGCAGTATGCCGGCCCGCAGCTTGTCTTCATTGAAGGGCTCGCGGGAGCCGTTGGACTTGATGACTCGGGGCATCACCAGCTCGGCCATCTCGAAGGTGGTGAAGCGCTCGTGGCAGAGCAGGCATTCACGACGGCGGCGCACCTGATGGCCTTCTGCCACCAGACGGGAGTCGATCACCTTGGTATCAACGGCACTACAGAAAGGGCAATGCATCTGACCTCCGGCGTTAACGGAAAAGGCACCTGCCCCGCAGGGTCAGGATCTTGGCCGGCCAGTGTAGCACGGCCATCCAAAGCCGGTAAAAGCCCAGAAAAAACAATGCCACCCGCAGGTGGCATTGGGGCTGAAATGACGCCGGCTCAGTTGTCGTAGGGCAACAGATCCGGATCGCAATCCACATAGTCGGGAGCCGGATCTTGCTCAAACTGTACCGCCCCTATCTGGGTAGCCCCTTGCATCAGGGCCTTGCTCACCCTGTGCATGCCATCCATCACCCGTCCGGCACTGTCCAGTATGATGGGATAGGCGAGATCGGCGGCCAGCATCAGCTGGCAGTGTTCTATGATGCTGCGCACAGTGGGTTTCACGCTGCCATGCCCGTACCAGTGCACGCTGTCCAGTTCGGCAATCTGCGAGAGCGGCACGGCTTGCACCGGCAGCTCACGGCTCAGCCTCACCAGCCTGCGCACATCCCACGCCAGCAGCCCCTCGGGCGCCGGGCGAAAGTGATACTGGGGGCGGATGGACGAGATAGCCTCCTCGTCGGCGATCCGGATCTGACTGGTCATCATGTCTCCTCTTGCTGTTGCTAAACACGGACTGTTGCATCAGTGCACAGCCCATGGGCCGCGATAGAAAAAACAATGCCACCCGCAGGTGGCATTGGTCTCAAACCAGACTGTCTGGCCGATCAGGCATAGACAGGGAAACGGCGGCAGATGTCCAGCACCTTCTCGCGAACTGTGGCCAGCACGGCGTCGTTGTCGTGGTTGTCCAACACGTCGCAGATCCAGTTGGTCAGCTCGATGGACTCGGCTTCCTTGAAACCACGGCGGGTGATGGCCGGGGTACCGATCCGCACACCCGAGGTGACGAACGGAGAGCGCGGGTCATTCGGCACCGAGTTCTTGTTGACGGTGATGTTGGCCTTGCCAAGAGCGGCGTCGGCTTCTTTACCGGTCAGCTCGCGACCGATCAGATCCACCAGCATCAGATGGTTGTCGGTACCGCCGGAGACGATCTTGTAGCCGCGCTCCATGAAGGTGGCGGCCATGGCCTTGGCGTTTTTCACGACCTGGGCCTGATAGGTCTTGAACCCTGGCTCCAACGCTTCCTTGAAGGCCACGGCCTTGCCGGCGATGACGTGCATCAGCGGGCCACCCTGACCACCCGGGAAGACGGCGGAGTTCAGCTTCTTGTACAGATCTTCGTCGTCAGCGGCGGAGAGGATCAGACCACCACGGGGACCGGCAAGGGTCTTGTGGGTGGTGGAGGTGACCACGTGGGCGTGGGGCACCGGGTTCGGGTAGACGCCTGCGGCAATCAGACCGGCCACGTGAGCCATGTCGACGAACAGGTAAGCACCGATCTTGTCGGCGATTTCGCGCATGCGGGCCCAGTCGACAATGCCGGAGTAGGCGGAGAAGCCACCGATCATCATCTTCGGCTTGTGCTCAACGGCCAGGCGCTCCATCTCGTCATAGTCGATCTTGCCGGACTCATCGATGCCGTAGGGGATGATGTTGTACAGCTTGCCGGAGAAGTTGACGGGGGAGCCGTGGGTCAGGTGACCACCGTGGGCCAGGTTCATGCCCAGCACTGTGTCGCCCGGCTGCAGCAGGGCCATGTAGACGGCGCTGTTGGCCTGGGAACCGGAGTGCGGCTGCACGTTGGCATAGGTGGCACCAAACAGTTCCTTGGCGCGCTCGATGGCCAGGGTTTCGACCACGTCGACGTACTCGCAACCGCCGTAGTAACGCTTGGCCGGATAGCCTTCAGCGTACTTGTTGGTCAACTGGGAGCCCTGGGCTTCCATGACGCGGGGGCTGGTGTAGTTCTCAGACGCGATCAGCTCGATATGTTCTTCCTGACGACGGGTTTCGTCTGTGATGGCCTGCCACAGCTCTGGATCATAGCCGGCGATGGTCATGTCACGTTTCAACATCCGTTTATCTCCTGAAAATCGTTTGCGCGATAGGTGAAGTGGGCCCGCGCATTGTAACGTGAGCTGGATCAAAGAGACAGTCCAACCACCCAAAAACTTGTTTATAAAATGTAAAATACGTCGCAATTTTCGAAGCCGGACGCCCCTCTTCCCCCTTGCCTCTCGCGGGCCCCGTACGCCCTGCGCCGGCTCAGCCCCTCCTCAGGCGCCCGATGCTCCTGCCTGACCCGCCCTCCGAGTCTTCCCCAGTGAAGGGCAAAAACCAGAGCCAGATCATGGATATAGCATTTACTAACAGATAACATCTTTAGACAGCACAGCGGTTGCGAAGCCTGGCGAGCGGCCATGGGCTGGCAACGGCAGGGCCCTTTGGCGCACAGGGTCACACCAGAGCCCTGCATTTGCCTCTCTCACCACAAGGGGGAACTCCACCATGGATCATCTGATGCTGTTTGTGATTGTCGCTGTCTTTGCCATCTTCTATTGGGTCTACTACACCGGCAGTCGCAAGGGCGCCTGCACCACTAGCTGGGAGGCGCTGCCCACCCGGGCGCAGTACCTGGCGGCCCACCCCGAGGCCGTCGATGGCGATATCATCTTCTGCATCCATTGCGGCCACCATCAGCAGCTCGAGGTGGGGGTGGTGCACCAGGCCGACTACCGGCGCCAGCACATCTGCCCCCGCTGCAAGCAGGCGCTCTATAGAGACGAGGAGCAGGAAGAAAGCGGCGGAGAAACCGTCGGCAGCAGGCCAGGCTGAGGATCATGCCTGGGTTGGCAGCTGCCTCTCCTGCCACGCCTTGAGCGTCGCCACCGCCGCCTCAAACTCCCCGGCCAGCCCCGCAGGATCACCCTCCCCCGCCTCCAGGGCGGCACACTGCGCGGCAAAGTCATCCAGCCCGAGTGCCAGGGCACTGCCCTTGAGCTTGTGGGCCATCCCCTTGCGCTCTTCCCCCTCGCACCGCACCAGCGCGGCCACCAGGGCCGCCCCCTGGGATTCAAACAATCCGATGAGCTGACGGATGCGCTGGCTGCCGAGCAAGGCCAGATCCGCGTCCAGCACTGGGTTGGCGGCCTGGGGGGCGGGCGGGTTGACGGTGCCCTCCCTCGCACCCGACGGAGCCTGCGTCGTCTCTCCCTGGAACTGCCGGTCTATGGCGCTGGCCAGCGCCGCCAGGCGCACCGGTTTGCCGACAAAGTCCGCAAAGCCCGCCTCCAGACAGAGACGGATATCCTCGGGGTACATCTGGGCCGAGATGGCGATGGCGGGCAGGGGGCGCTCATGCACCTCCTCGCTGATGGCAGCCAGATCCTCGCGCAGGGTCAGACCATCCATGTCCGGCAGATTGATGTCGAGCAGCGCCAGATCGAAACCCCGCTCTGTCACCCGCGCCAGGGCCGAGCGCCCGTCTTCCGCCAGGGTGACACTGTGGCCTAGGCGCACCAGCATGCCCTGCGCCACCAGCCGGTTGATCTCGTTGTCCTCCACCAGCAGGATGTCGCGAGACTGGCCGAGATGCAGCGGCTGAGCCGTGGCCGGCAACTGGGCGGCCGAGCGTTGCAGGGGCAGGCTGAAGCTGAAGCGGCAACCCTCCCCGGGCCGGCTGGCAAGGCACAGCTCCCCCCCCATGGCGGCCACCAGCTTGCGGCTGATGGCAAGCCCGAGCCCTGTGCCCCCCTGGTGCCCCATGTCCCGCTTGCGCTGGCGGAACGCCTCGAACACCGCCTCCTGCTCATGCTCCGGAATGCCGGGGCCGGTATCGCTCACCACGAACAGGATGCAGGGCTCGGCGCAGGGGCCACCGCATGGGAGGGGGCTCACCTCGAGGCAGATCCGCCCCCTGGCGGTGAACTTGACCGCGTTGCCCAAGAGGTTCCCGAGCACCTGGCGCAGCTTGCCCAGATCCCCTTCCACCACGGGGGGCAGGGCGGGGGCATATTCCAGCACCAGGGCCACTCCCCTGGCCTCTGCCTTGGGCCTGAACAGGGCGCTCAGCTCATCCACCAGCTGATGCAGCGGGAAGGGTTCCCGGCGCGCCTCCAGGTGGCCCGCCTCAATCTTGGAGTAATCGAGGATGTCGTTGAGGATCTCCAGCAAGGATTCGCCGCTGTGCTCTATGGCGGCCAGATAGCGCCGCTGGGTCTCGTTGAGATGGGTATCCTCCAGCAGGGTCAGGCCCCCCAGAATGCCGTTCATGGGGGTGCGAATTTCATGACTCATGGTGGCGAGGAAGACCGACTTGGCCCTATTGGCCTGCTCCGCCTCGGCGCGGGCCAGGCGCTGGTTCTCCACCTCTTCGTTGAGGCGCAGGTTGGCATGGCTGAGCTGGCGGGTGCGCTCCACCACCCGTGACTCCAGCTCCCGCTGGTAGCGACCCAGCTCGACCGCATTGTCACGAAACACCTGCAGGGCACGCCCCAGCTCCGCCAGCTCGTCACTACCCGCCCCGACGATCGGGTCCAGGGGGGCCAGATCCCCTCGCGCCAACCGGCTCATCCCCGCCACCGCGTGTTGCAGCGGCCAGACGATGCGGCCGTAGACCATGCGCCACATCAACAGCATCAGCAGCACCAGGGTGAGCAGGCCTATCCCCATCAGGGCCTGCTCCAGCAGCTTGAGACGCTGGCTCAGGGCCTGCTGACTCTCTCCCAGGGAGTCGCGGGCACGGTTGACCAGGTCACCCACCTGCTGGTTGAGGCTGCTCATCAAGGCCTCATTGGCGCTGGCCAGCACCCGCAGCGCCTCCCCCTTGCCGAGCCAGTCGCTACGCAGCTGCACCAGCTTGTCGCTCTGCGCCAGCACGGAGAGGGCCTGCTCCACCCCCTGGCGGCGGGCCGGATCCGTCACTGCCCCTGCGCGCAGCTGCAATATCGCCAGCTCCCGCTGTCCATCCCGCAACAGCGCCAGCAAGCGATCCTGCCGCTCGCCGCGCCAGATCTCCTCGATGCGCTGCTGCTGCATCAGGGTTCTGTGACGCAGCTCAGTCATCTGCTCCAGCCAGTCGAGATCCTGCTCCAGCAACCTGTCTATCGCCGCGGCGGCGGCGCGCCCCTGCAAGGGGTAGAGGGAGCCGAGCCCCGCCACCATCACGGTTTCGGCATTCTCCATCTGGCTGCGGGCAAGCTCGGCCACCTCGCTGGCCGCGGCCACCAGGCGAGCGCGCAGGGCGTCACCTTGCGCCATCAGGGTCAGGCGCTCCCCCACCAGCCAGCCCTGCTGCCCCAGGTTGCCTATGATGGCCTGGCTCAGGGGATGGAGCTGCTCCTGCACCTGCCTCTCCCCCTCACCGCCGAGCTGGGCCAGCAGGCGCTGCATCTGCTGCCCCTGCAGGGTGAGCAAGCGCCCCTGATGCTCCCGCTCCGCCTCGCTGGTCGCCGTGGCCAGCAGATGGGACGCGCTCTGGATCTCGCCGCTCAGGCGCGCCAGGGTACGGGCCCGCTCCTGATCGGCCAGGGTCTGCTGCACCCCCTGCTCCAGCTGGCGCAGGTGGGTGAGCCCAATCCACCCGAGCAGGGAGGCGCTCAGGGTCAGCAGCGCCATCAGGGAGAAGGCCAGCAGCAGCCTGCCTCCCAGGCCGGAAAAGATTCTCACGCTCAGCACCTTGGTTGTGGCCGGCTTTGACCGGATAATGTGGGCCCACACTTTAACAAAACCCCGGGTCATGCGAAGCGTCTATCTCTCCCTGTTGCTCATGCTGCTCCCTGGCCCCCTGCTCGCCTTCGAGGTGGATCACTGGCCCGGTGGCGCTTTCAGCGGCCAGCCGGTGCGCCAGCAGTGGCCGGAACCCGTCGCTGCAACCAAACCCCTGACCCTGTGCGCCCTCTATCCCCATCTGCGGGACGCCTACTGGCTGTCGGTCAATCAGGGCATGGTGGAAGAGGCGACACGGCTGGGGGTCAGCTTGCGGATCCACGAGGCGGGAGGCTACGGTGCCCTGGCCGAGCAGCGCCAGCAGTTGCAGCAGTGCCTGAGGGAGGGGAGCGACGCCATCCTGCTCGGCGCCGTGAGTCATGAGGGACTGAGGGAGGCAATCACCGCCAGCCCGCTGCCGGTCTTCGGCCTGGTCAACGATCTGCCCGCTGGCCTGGTGCAAGCCAAGGTGGGCGTCTCCTGGTATCAGATGGGCTGGCAGATGGGGCACTGGCTGGCACTGCGTCACCCGGCGGGCAGCCAACCCGTCTCGGTGGCCCTGTTCCCGGGCCCCAAGAGCAGCGGTGGCAACAACGTGGTCGAGCCCGGCTTTGCCGATGCCATCCGGGGGAGCGCCATCAAGCTGGTGACCACGGCCCGCGGCGACAACAGCCGCGAGATCCAGCGCACCCTGGTGCAGCAGACCCTGGCCCGCCACCCGGACCTCGACTATCTGGTGGGGGGGGCTATTGCCGCCGAAGTGGCGGTCAACGAGCTGGCGCAGCGCCATCTCGACAGGCCCCGAGTGCTGAGTACCTACTTCAGTCACGGGGTGCAGCGCGGCCTGCTGCGGGGCAAGATGCTGGCGGCCAACAGCGATCAGATGCGGCTGCAAGGCCGTCTAGCCGTGGCCCAGGCCGTCTGCCTGCTACAGCATCCCGAGGCGAGCGAGCAGCAGTGCCCGCGGGTGATGGGGCCACCCATTCTGACCCTGGATGGGCCCCTGGCCGACACCGGCGACTCCCTCTCCGATGGGGCTTTTCGCCCCGTCTACCGGGTCGGGGCCGCCCCCGCAGACCATTAGCCCCGCCAGCTGACTCAGGGGGCCAGCTCGCCGGCAAACAGATAGCCTTCCCCGTGGACGGTGACAAAGAGCTGGGGATCCCGGGGATCCAGCTCCATCTTGCCCCGCAGCCGCCGGATCAGCACGTCTATGGTGCGATCGCTCGGGCCATCGCCACGGTGGCTGATGAGGGTCAGGATCCGCTCCCGGCTCAGCACCCGCCCGGGGTGGGCGACGAAGGCCACCAGCACCTCGTATTCGGCCTTGGTCAGGCGCACCGCCACCCCGTCCTTGCTGAGCTGGCGGCGGGGAATATCAAAGCGCCAGGGGCCGAAATAGACAGCGTCGTCGAGGGGCTCGGCGACCCGGGTGGCAGGCGCCGCCAACGAGATCCGCCACAGCAGGTTCTTGACCCGCACCAGCAGCTCCCGCAGCTCGAACGGCTTGGTGACATAGTCATCGGCCCCCATCTCCAGGCCGACTATCCGGTCCACCGCATCGCTGCGGCCGGTGACCAGAATAATCCCGACAGTGCTGCGCGCCCTCAGCTCGCGGGTCAGCAGCAGGCCATCCTCCCCCGGCAGGTTGATGTCCAGCATCACCAGATCGACCGTCTGATCCGCCAGCACGGCGCGCATCTCCTGGCCATTTTCCACCGCCGTCACCCGATAGCCCTCCCGCTCGAAATAGCCGGTCAGCTTCTCACGGGTAACCGCATCATCTTCAACAACCAGAATGTGGTAGCTCATGGGCAGGGTTCACGAAGGTCGACAAGGGAGGATTATTCTATTCACATTTTGTCATAAATACCCCTATTTCGTTAATTTGTGGCGGCAACCCTGTTCACAGCCTCTCCCTATCATGGCCCTCATCAAAAAGTCATGATGATGAGAGACAGCTATGAAAAAACTGTGGCACTTCCTGCGCACACCCAGCCGCCGCTGGTCGGTGCTGGCGCTGCTTCTGGCCGGCATCGGGGTCACCCTGGCCGGTACCGTCGGCCTGCATTACGGCTTCGAGAAGACCAGCAGCCTCGAGTTCTGCATCTCCTGCCACTCCATGAAGGACACCGTCTATCCGGAGTACAAGGAGTCCATCCACTTCAAGAATGCCTCCGGGGTACAGGCTGTCTGTACCGACTGTCACCAGCCGAAGGACTTTGTCGGCAAGGTGGCCCGCAAGATGGAGGCGGCCAACGACCTCTATCAGGAGTACATAGGCCACAGCATCGACACCCAGGAGAAGTTCGAGGACAGGCGCCTGCACCTGGCCGAGAAGGTGTGGGCCCGGATGAGCAGCCAGAACTCCAAGACCTGCAAGTCCTGCCACAGCTACGACAACATGGATCACGCCAAGCAATCCCCCGCCGCCGCCCTGGCCATGAAGGATGCCGCAGCGAAGAACATGAACTGCATCGAGTGCCACAAGGGCATTGCCCACGAGCTGCCCAACATGGCGGGGGGCTTCAGGGCCACCTACGCCACCCTGGCCAGCGAAGCCCAGCAGGCGCCAGCCGGCGACACCCTCTACACCCTGGGTGAAAAAGACCTCTATGCCAGCGAGCAGAGCACTGAGCCGGTCGGCAAGCTGCTGCCCGCCTCCCGCATCGACGTGGTGGCCCGCAGCGGCGATCGCCTGCAGGTGACCATTGAGGGCTGGCGCGAGCGCGAAGGCAAGGGCCGGGTGCTGAGCGAATACATGGGCAAGCGGGTCTTCGTGGCCACAGTCCGAGACGAGCTGAAAGCGAACGAGAAAGTGCTCAAGCAGGAGACCGACAGCGCCACCCATATCCAGTGGGAGCAGGTGCAGGTGCAGGCCTGGGTCGATGGCAAGGGGCTCGAGCCCTCCCTCAAGCCCATCTGGGATTACGCCGGCGAGATGTACAAGTCCACCTGCAACTCCTGCCACGGCGCGCCGGACCCGGCTCACTTCACCGCCAACGGCTGGATCTCGGGGCTCAAGGCGATGTCTGCCTACTACCGCCTCAGCAAGGAAGAGGAGCGCACCCTGCTCAAGTACCTGCAAAACCATGCCGCCGACACCGGCGGTCAGGGCAGCCACTAATTCCGGATTCGAGTTCCGGATCCGAGAGAGGAACAACAAGATGATCAATATTTCCCGTCGTGGTTTTCTGGGTGGCTTGCTGGCCAGCGGTGCCTCTGCCCTGATCGGCCCCTCCCTGCTCGGTCGTGCCGTGATGGCCGCCGAGTCCGGCGAAAAACTGGTGCAGTCCGGCTCCCACTGGGGCGCCTTCCGTGCCCGGGTCGTCGATGGCCGCTGGCTCGAGACCCTGCCGTTCGAGCATGACAAACACCCCACAGAGATGCTCAAGGCCTTGAGTGAAGTGGTCTACAACCCCTCCCGCATCCGCTACCCCATGGTGCGGCTGAACTGGCTGCGCAAGGGCCACCAGTCCGATACCAGCGAGCGCGGCCAGAACCGCTTCGTGCGGGTGACCTGGTCCCAGGCGCTGGACTTTTTCTATCACGAGCTGGAGCGGGTGCAGAAAACCCATGGCCCGAGCGCCCTCTATGCCGGTCACTCCGGCTGGCAGTCGGTGGGCAAGCTGCACTCCGCTGGCGCCATGCTGGGGCGTGCCATGAACCTGCACGGCACCTATCTGGCCAAGGCAGGTGACTACTCCACCGGCGCCGCCCAGGTGATCCTGCCCCACGTGGCAGGGGCCATGGAGGTGTACGAGCAGCAGACCTCCTGGCCGCTGGTGCTGGAGCACAGCAAGACCATCGTCATCTGGGGGTCTGACCCCATCAAGAACCTGCAGGTGGGCTGGCTGGTGCCGGATCACAGCGTCTACGACTACTGGGCAGAGCTCAAAGAGAAGGTGGCCAAGGGCGAGATCCGGGTCATCAGCATCGATCCGGTCAAATCCAAGACCCAGAAGTACCTCAACTGCGATCAGATAACCCTGAATCCGCAGACCGACGTGCCGCTGATGCTGGGCATAGCCCACAGCCTCTACAGCGAGAAGCGTCACGACGAGGCCTTCCTCAAGAACTACACCACAGGTTTTGACAAGTTCCTGCCCTACCTGCTGGGCACCAGCGACGGTCAGGTGAAGGATGCCGAGTGGGCCGCCGCCATCTGTGGCGTCCCTGCCGAGACCATACGCGAGCTGGCCCGCGCCATGACCAGTGGCCGCACCCAGCTTATCGGCGGCTGGTGTGTGCAGCGCATGCACCACGGCGAGCAGTACGCCTGGATGCTGGTGGTACTGGCCTCGATGATTGGCCAGATCGGCCTGCCGGGGGGCGGTTACGGCTTTGGCTGGCACTACAACGGGGCGGGCACCATCACCTCCAGCGGCCCCATCATGTCCGGTTTCAGCTCTGTCATTCCCGGCGTCAAACCGCTCCACGACGGCGACTGGAAGGGTTACTCCAAATACATTCCGGTGGCCCGTTTCGTCGACTGCATCCTCAATCCGGGCAAGACCATCGCCTTCAACGGCCAGACCATCACCTACCCCCACATGAAGATGGCGGTGTTCTGCGGCAACAACCCCTTCCACCACCAGCAGGATCGCAACAAGATGGTGGCGGCCTGGCGCAAGCTGGAAACCGTGGTCAGCATCGATCACCAGTGGACTGCCAGCTGCCGCTTCGCCGACATAGTGCTGCCCGCGACCACTACCTATGAGCGGGATGATATCGAGCAGTGGGGCTCCCACTCCAACGCGGGCATTCTGGCCATGTACAAGGTGGTGGAGCCGCTGTTCGAGGCGCGGGATGACTACGATATCTTCGCCGATCTCTGCCGTCGCTTCGGTCGCGAGGCCGAGTTCACCGGCGGCAAGAGCAAGCTGGAGTGGATCCAGAGCATCTATGACGACGCCCGCCTGCAGGGTCGCGGCATCGGCATCCGTCTGCCCCGTTTCAGCCAGTTCTGGCACGGCGAAGGCTTCGTCACCTTCCCGGCGGGCCAACCCTGGGTGCGTCACGCCTCGTTCCGTCAGGAGCCGGATCTGGAACCCCTCGGTACCCCGTCAGGCCTTATCGAGATCTATTCCAAGACCATAGCCGACTACGGCTATGGGGATTGCCCGGGCCACCCGGTCTGGATCGAACCCTACGAGCGCTCCCACGGCGGGCCGGGCAGCGCGCGTTTCCCGCTGCACCTGCAATCCTGCCACCCGGACAAGCGGCTGCACAGCCAGCTCTGCTCCTCCGATAATTACCGCGCCACTTACACGGTACAGGGTCGCGAGCCCGTCTACATGAATCCGCAGGATGCCAACTCCCGCGGCCTCAAGGACGGGGATCTGGTGCGGGTGTTCAACGGTCGTGGTCAGGTACTGGCCGGTCTGGTGGTGAGCGAGGACTACGCCCCCGGCGTCGTCAGGATCCAGGAGGGGGCCTGGTATGGCCCGCAAGAGGGCGGCAAGGTCGGCACCCTCTGTACCTATGGAGATCCCAACGTACTGACCGCCGACATCGGCTCCTCCAGCCTGGCGCAGGCCACCACGGCCCACACAGCACTGGTGGAGATCGAGAAGTTCAGTGGGCAGGCGCCCGCCGTCACCGCCTTCGGCGCACCTGAGTCGGCCAAGGGCATAGACCCCATGTTCCCGGCACTCTGACCCCGGGGGGACGAAAGCGCCCCCTTGAGTTTCCTTTATTTTTAAAGTCGTTAGAATCGGGAGCCATCAAGGCTCCCGATTGCCATCCACGGAGGAAAAATGCAGGAATTTATGGCTACCAGCGAACGCCGGGCCCAACTCTACTGGTGGTTCTCCACCCTGTTTGCCGCCGAACTCAGTGATGAGCAGATCGCCGAATATGACACCTATGACGTGCGAAGCTTCCTGAAAAGCCTCTCCACTCTGGATCCCATGCGCGAGGCCGTGGCCGAGCTCAATGACGCCATCGCCCGCCTGCTGGTGCGCACCGATCGCCAGCTGGAGCTCGCCGCCGATTTTGCCGGCCTCTTCCTGGTGGATCCCAAGCAGGGGGCCCTGCCCTACGAGTCCCTCTACCGGGGCGATGCCAAGCTGCTGATGCAGGCCCCCATGGCCGAGATGCAGGCCCGCCTGGATCGCCTCGGCATCAATGTCAGCGACAAGTACAAGGAGCCCGCCGATCACCTGGCCATAGAGCTGGATCTGATGGGCAACCTCATCATACACGCGGCGGAAGCGACCACGGCCGCCCAGCGGGAGAGCTGGCTCGGGGAGCAGGAAGCCTTGCTGCACGAACATCTGCTGGCCTGGTTCCCGCGCTTCGAGGCCGCCTGCCGCGCCGCCGACCAGTTTGGCTTCTACGGCGCCAGCGCCCGGCTGCTGGGGGTCTTCCTCACCATGGATGCCAACTACCTCAGCCTGGTCAAGCCGGCGCAGTCTGCCGACTAAGCCTCGCATGAAAACAGCCCTGCTTCTGATTGCATGCTGGCTGCTGGCCCTGATCCCGCTGGATCAGGGCCTGACCCCCCTCGCCGTCCTGCTGTTTCACCCGGACAGGGAACTGTACGGCGCCGCCCAGCTCACCGGCTTTGCCGGTATCCTGCTCACCCTCTACCTCGCCAATCTCGGCGTCGAGGTGGTGCTGCGCCGCCGCTTCCAGATAGCGGGCATGCTGACCCTGCTGGTGGCCTGGATAGACTTCATCAACAGCAGCGGCAGCGAGTCGCACTTTCTGCTGCTCTACCTGCTGGCCCTGCCGTTCCACCTGCTCGGCTGGCTGGTACTGGTGCGCGGCATTCAGGCATTCGGCCGCCAGAAAGGCTGACATCCCGTTGATTTAACATCACTCCCAGACTTTTTCTCCCTCTTGAAACTTCCTGCCATACTGACACAGTCGTCTAAATGACAAAGAAATCAATTCAGGAGCCTCCATGGAAAAAGTGCTACCCGAATCGGTTCAGACACTGCATTTGTCAGGCCCGTTATCCCTTCATGAATGGCAACAACTGTTCGAGCTGGCACCCTTTGGGATAGGGGTCTTCGATCGTGAATTCAGGTGCCGTGGCGTCAACGGTATCTTCACCGAGCTGAGCGGTCTGGCCCAGGGGGATCACCTCGGCAAGACGCTGTTCGACATCACGCCGGCCCAGGCCCCCATGCTGCTCCCCCGGCTCAAGCAATTGCTCAATGGCGTCCCCCGGGCCGAGCTGGATCTGGGCTGCATCCATGTCTCCCGCCCCGGCGGGCCGAGGCGCTGGCAGATGAGCTGCAGCCCCCTGGTGGATGCCGCTGGGATCTTCAATGGCATCTTCCTCATCGCCCGCGATCTCACCCAGGATCCCCGCGCCTATCTGGGCGTGGCCCGCTTCACCGGGGAGATCCAGGAAACCAGCAGCCAGCACGCACAGCGGCTCTACCAGGCGGAGGCCAGGCTCCACCACCTCTCCTATCACGACCCCCTCACAGATCTTGGCAACCGCAACCTGCTGCAGGAGCGGCTCGAACTGGAGATAGAGACGGCCCGCTTGAACAAGCAGGCCCTCGCCCTGCTGTTCATCGATCTCGACGGCTTCAAGCTGATCAACGACAACCTGGGGCACAGCGCCGGGGATCTGCTGCTCAAGCTGCTGGCACAGCGCATCCGCCACAGCCTGCGCCCGGGGGATCTCGCCACCCGGCTCGGTGCAGACGAGTTCCTGGTGCTGCTTCCCGACATCCGGCAGCCCCAGGACCTGGTGGAGCTGATCGAGCGGCTGCAACACAGGCTCCACGATCCGGCCGACATAGGGCAGGAGCGGGTGAGGCTCTCGGCCAGCATAGGCGTCGCCCTCTACCCGGAGCATGGCCTGACCCCGGACGGCCTCATCAGTGCGGCGGACAATGCCATGCATGAGGCCAAGCGCCGGGGCCGCAACGGCTATCTGTTCTACTCTCCCGACATGATGACCCAGATGAGGGAGCGGATGGCCCTGGAGCAGGGGCTGATCAAGGCCATGGAGCAGCAGCAGTTCCGCCTGCTGTACCAGCCCATGACGGATCTGGCCAATGACAGCCTCAGCGGCCTCGAGGCCCTGGTACGCTGGCAACACCCGAGCGAGGGCATGATCTCTCCCGCCCGCTTCATTCCGGTGGCCGAGGAGTGCGGCCTGATAGAGCAGTTGGGGGAATGGGTGATGCGCACCGCCTGCCAGCAGGGACAGCGGTGGCTGGCGGAAGGGTTCGCCGTGCCCAGGTTGTCCGTCAATGTGTCGGTCAGGGAGATGCGCTCCCCCGACTACGTGGACAGGGTCACCGCCATCCTGGCGCAGACCGGCTTCCCGGCAGAGCGGCTGGAGATAGAGGTCACCGAGAGCATCATCCAGAGCGTGGATCAGAGCCTGAGTCTCTTTACCCGCCTCAAGGCGCTGGGAGTGCAGATCGCCATCGACGACTTTGGCACCGGCTTCTCCTCCCTGAGCCTGCTCAAAAGCCTGCCCATAGACCGCATCAAGATAGACAGGGCCTTCGTGCAGGCGCTGCCCGACGACAAACACAGCCGGGAGCTGTGCCGCACCATAGTCAGCCTGGCCGACAGCCTCGGCATGGCGGTCACGGCGGAAGGCATAGAGACCCAGCCCCAGCGCCAGTTCTTGCAGTCTCTGCGCTGCGAGGAGGGCCAGGGCTACCTGTTCAGCCACCCCCTGTCAGAACCCCACATGACCTCCATGCTCGCCCCCCAGCGGTGACAATGGCCGCCTCAAGGGATCCAATGAAGAAGGGAGCAGCAGGCTCCCTTCTCTTTATTCCCTTCAGCTTGCTCCCGTCAGGGCCCGCTCACAGGCGCCCTTCCTCCTCTCGTCGCTATCCAAAAGTCTAATTGCCCTCCCGTGCCAAAGGTATAAGTTGTTACTCAATCATTACAAAAATGTATTCACAGGAGTGAGAGATGAGCGAGAGCAAGGTCTATCCGGTCAAGGCCCACATAGGTAGCGACGCCCTGCTGGACAAGGAAGGTTATGAAGCCATGTACCAGGCGTCGGTGCAGAACCCGGACGCCTTCTGGGGGGAGCAGGGCAAGATCCTCGACTGGATGACCCCCTACACCCGTGTCAAGAACACCTCCTACGATCCGGGCCACGTCTCCATCAAATGGTACGAGGATGGCCTGCTCAACGTGTCGGCCAACTGCCTGGATCGCCATCTCGCCGAACGGGGTGACAAGGTCGCCATCATCTGGGAAGGGGACAACCCGGCCGAGGATCGCAAGCTGACCTATCGCGAGCTCCACGGCGAGGTGTGCAAGTTTGCCAACGTGCTCAAAGCCCAAGGGGTCAAGCGCGGCGACATGGTCTGCCTCTACATGCCCATGGTGCCGGAGGCGGCCATCGCCATGCTGGCCTGTACCCGCATCGGCGCCGTGCACAGCATCGTCTTCGGCGGCTTCTCGCCGGAAGCCCTCTCGGGTCGCATCATAGACTCGGGCTCCTCCATCGTCATCACAGCCGACGAGGGCCTGCGCGGCGGCCGCCCCATCCCCCTCAAGAAGAACGTGGATGAGGCGCTCACCCACCCGGATACCCGGGTCAACAAGGTGATCGTCCTCAAGCGCACCGGCGGCAAGGTCGCCTGGCATGACCACAGAGACATCTGGTGGCACGACGCCGTCGCCGCTGCCAGCCCGGATTGCCCGCCCGAAGCCATGGGCGCCGAGGATCCCCTGTTCGTGCTCTACACCTCGGGCTCCACCGGCAAGCCCAAGGGAGTGCTGCACACCACGGGCGGCTACCTGGTCTATGCCGCTCTCACCTTCAAGTACGTGTTCGACTATCACGAAGAGGACATCTACTGGTGTACCGCCGACGTGGGCTGGGTCACCGGTCACTCCTACCTGGTCTACGGGCCGCTCGCCAACGGCGCCACCACCCTCATGTTCGAAGGGGTGCCCAACTACCCGGCCACCAACCGCATGAGCCAGGTGGTGGACAAGCACCAGGTCAGCATCCTCTATACCGCACCCACCGCCATCCGCGCCCTGATGGCCAAGGGCAAGGAGGCCATCGAAGGCACCTCCCGCGCCAGCCTGCGCATCATGGGATCTGTGGGGGAACCCATCAACCCGGAAGCCTGGGAGTGGTACTACCGCACCATAGGCGACGAGCGCTGCCCCATAGTCGACACCTGGTGGCAGACCGAGACCGGCGGCATCCTGATCAGCCCCCTGCCCGGCGTCACCGCCCTCAAGCCCGGCTCCGCCACCCGTCCCTTCTTCGGGGTGCAGCCGGCCCTGGTGGACAACCTGGGTGAGCCGCTGGAGGGTGCCACCGAGGGCAACCTGGTGATCACCGACTCCTGGCCGGGCCAGATGCGCACCGTGTTCGGCGATCACGAGCGCTTCGAGCAGACCTACTTCTCCACCTTCCCCGGTCGCTACTTCACCGGCGACGGTGCCCGTCGCGACCAGGATGGCTACTACTGGATCACGGGGCGGGTGGATGATGTACTGAACGTCTCCGGCCACCGCATGGGTACCGCCGAAATTGAATCGGCCCTGGTGGCCCACCCCAAGATAGCCGAGGCGGCCGTGGTGGGCGTCCCCCACGAGATCAAGGGTCAGGGCATCTACGCCTATGTCACCCTGATCGCCGGGGAGGAGCCGAGTCGCGAGCTGCATAAGGAAGTGAAGGAGTGGGTTCGCAAGGAGATAGGCGCCATCGCCACCCCGGATGTGATCCACTGGGCCGAAGGGTTGCCCAAGACCCGTTCCGGCAAGATCATGCGCCGGATCTTGCGCAAGATTGCCACCGGCGAGACCGACAGCCTGGGGGATATCTCCACCCTGGCGGATCCAGGTGTGGTGGACAAACTTATCCGCGAGAAGTCGGAAGCGGCCTGAGTCCTCTCCCACCTCTCTCGACAAAGCCGGCCTTGTGCCGGCTTTGTCGTGTCTGGAAAGCCTGAAGAGGCGGGCATTGCGGCAGAGCGGCTCCGCGCACCAACATGCTTAATAAATGGCCAGATGTAGAGATTAGACCAGTAAAATGCTGCTAATTTTCACGAAATCAATATAATTGCGAAATCTGTGTGCCAGGGCACACCGAATTGTGCAGAAAGTGGCTAGATTTTTGGTGGTCCACAGATAGCTGATAGATAGCAGCATTATCATCGAGGATGTACTCAATATGTCGCAACATCACCGAATTCTCCTGCTCAACGGTCCCAACCTGAATCTGCTGGGCAAGCGGGAGCCGGGAATCTACGGCAGCAAGACGCTCGATGAGATCGTCGCCGATCTGAGCCAGTACGCCAACGAACTCGGTGTCACCCTGGAACACCTGCAATCCAATGCCGAACATGAGTTGGTCGGCCGCATCCATCAGGCCATGGGCCAGGTGGATTTTATCATCATCAACCCGGCCGCCTTCACCCACACCAGCGTCGCCCTGCGCGATGCCCTGCTGGGCGTGGCCATCCCCTTTATCGAGGTTCACCTGTCAAACGTTCATGCCAGGGAACCCTTCCGTCATCACTCCTATCTGTCTGATGTCGCCAAGGGGGTCATTTGTGGGCTGGGTGCCGATGGCTACCAATTCGCTTTAACCGCGGCCGTGCATCAATTGCGCGCGGCTTGATAATCACTGATCAGATAAAGAAGAAAGAGAATGCTAATGGATATCCGCAAAATCAAGAAGCTGATTGAACTGGTTGAAGAGTCCGGCATCGCCGAGCTGGAAATCTCCGAAGGGGAAGAGTCCGTTCGCATCAGCCGTAATTTCTCCGGCCAGGTTAGCGTTGCCCCGCAGATGATGATGCAGCCGGCACAGGTTCAACAAGCCGCCGCTCCGGTCACCGCTGCCGCCCAGGCCGCCGCTCCTGCTGCCGATGCCGCCCCGAGTGGCCATCTGATGCGCTCCCCCATGGTGGGCTCCTTCTACCGCTCCTCCAGCCCGGAAGCCAAGCCGTTCGTGGAAGTCGGTCAGCACGTCAATGTCGGCGACACCCTGTGCATCGTCGAAGCCATGAAAATGATGAACCAAATCGAGTCTGACAAGGCCGGTGTGATCAAAGCGATCCTGGTTGAAAATGGTCAGGCCGTCGAATTTGACGAGCCGCTGTTCATCATCGAATAAGGGAAGACGCCACCCATGTTGGACAAAGTAGTCATCGCCAACCGCGGTGAAATTGCCCTGCGGATCCTGCGTGCCTGCAAAGAGCTCGGGATCAAGACAGTGGCCGTTCACTCCACTGCCGATCGGGAGCTCAAGCATGTGCTCCTGGCCGACGAAACCATCTGTATCGGCAAACCCGCCAGCGGTGAGTCCTACCTCAATGTGCCGGCCATCATAGCCGCCGCCGAGGTGACCGGGGCCGTCGCCATCCACCCGGGCTACGGCTTCCTCTCCGAGAACGCCGACTTTGCCGAAGTGGTCGAGAAATCCGGCTTCATCTTCATAGGCCCGCGCGCCGAAACCATTCGCCTGATGGGTGACAAGGTTTCCGCCATCGAGGCGATGAAGAAGGCAGGCGTACCCTGCGTACCCGGCTCCGACGGCCCGGTGGACAACGATGCCAAGCGCAACGCCACCATCGCCAAGCGGATCGGCTACCCCGTGATCATCAAGGCCGCCGGTGGCGGTGGTGGTCGTGGCATGCGCGTGGTGCGCAACGAGTCAGAGCTGGCCGCCGCCATCGCCCTGACAAAATCCGAAGCGGGCCAGTTCTTCAAGAACGACATGGTCTACATGGAGAAATACCTGGAGAACCCGCGCCACATCGAGATCCAGGTGCTGGCAGACGGTCAGGGTACCGCCCTCTATCTGGGTGAGCGGGACTGCTCCATGCAGCGCCGTCACCAGAAGGTGGTGGAAGAGGCGCCGGCTCCCGGCATCACCGAAGAGATGCGCAAGTTCATCGGTGAGCGCTGCGTGCGCGCCTGTCTCGAAATCGGCTACCGCGGTGCCGGTACTTTCGAGTTCCTGTACGAGAACGGCGAGTTCTACTTCATCGAGATGAACACCCGGATCCAGGTCGAGCACCCGGTCACCGAGATGGTCACCGGCGTGGATCTGATCAAGGAGCAGCTGCGCATCGCCGCCGGTCAGCCCCTGTCGATCACCCAGCAGGACATCCGCATCCGTGGCCATGCCATCGAATGCCGGATCAATGCCGAAGATCCGGCCACCTTCATGCCGTCTCCAGGTCTCATCCAGCGCTTCCACGCGCCGGGTGGTCTGGGCGTGCGTTGGGAATCCCACATCTATGCGGGTTACAAGGTGCCGCCCTACTACGACTCCATGATCGGCAAGCTGATCTGTTACGGCGAGAACCGTGACATCGCCATCGCCCGCATGCGTCACTCTCTCGACGAGCTGGTGGTGGAAGGGATCAAGACCAACATCGCCCTGCAAAAAGAGATCATGAAGGACGAGAACTTCCAGCACGGTGGTACCAACATCCACTACCTGCACAAGAAGTTGGGTCTGTAAGAGGTGCCAGGACCCGATAACTTGCCGCACGGTGGCATTAACAGCCACCATCTGCACAAGAAGTTGGGTCTGTAAGGACTCTTCAACAGAGATTGTCCGGTCCCTCCGGATCGGCAACGAAAAAAGGGCCATGGCGACATGGCCCTTTTTTGTTATCCTTGCGCCCCTCAAAATTGTCGGAGGCCAAGGTGAATCGTTTCGCGCTCGCCCGTCGGGAAGCAGCCCTCTGTCTGTTGCTGACCCTGCTCTATTTCGTTGCCTGGTATGGCACCGCTTATTTCATCCCGGAAGAGCTGGAACTCTGGGATATGCCGCTCTGGTTCCTGCTCAGCTGCATGCTGATGCCACTGCTGTTTATCGGCCTGTGCGCGCTCATGGTGGACCGCCTGTTCATCGACATACCTCTCGACACCGAGGAGCCTCCCCATGAATCCTGAGCCGCGCTGCGAATCCATGACGGACCACCGGTTTACCGACGTCTCGCTGGACACCCAGGAGTCCCCCCATGAATCTTGAGTTGATGCTTCCGCTCGTCATCTACCTGGTGCTGGTGCTGGGGGTCGGCTTCTGGGCAGGTCGCCACCGCGCCGGTGGTGACTTCGTGCAGGAGTACTTCATCGGCAACCGCAGCATGGGCGGCCTGGTGCTGGCCATGACGCTAGTGGCCACTTACACCTCGGCCTCCTCCTTTATCGGCGGGCCCGGGGCCGCCTACAAGATAGGCCTGGGCTGGGTGCTGCTGGCGATGATCCAGCTGCCCACCGTCTGGCTCACCCTGGGGGTGCTTGGCAAGAAGTTCGCCATCATAGCCCGTCGGGTCAATGCGGTGACCATCAACGACATGCTGTGGGCCCGCTACCGCAGCAAGTGGGTGGTGGTGCTGGGCTCGGTGACCATCATCCTCGCCTTTATCGCCACCATGGTGGTGCAGTTCATCGGCGGCGCCCGCCTGCTGGAAACCGCCACCGGCCTCAGCTACCAGCAGGGACTCTTCCTGTTTGCCAGCTGCGTGCTGCTCTACACGGTGATCGGCGGCTTTCGCGCCGTGGTGATGACGGATGCCCTGCAGGGCATCATCATGCTGATAGGCACGGGTGCCCTGCTGGCGGGGATACTGATTGCCGGTGACGGCCTGCCGAACCTCATCCACCAGCTCAAGGTGATAGATCCCAAGCTGGTGAGCCCGACCGGCGCCGGTGACATGCTGACCCAACCCTTCATGCTGAGCTTCTGGATCCTGGTCTGCGTCGGTGTGGTGGGGCTGCCCCACTCCGCCCTGCGCTGCTTCGGCTACCGCGACAGCAAGGCGCTGCACAGAGGCATCCTCATCGGCACCGTAGTCAGCGCCCTGCTGATGCTGGGCATGCACCTGGCCGGCGCCCTGGGCCGCGCCATCCTGCCCGGCATGGACAGCCCGGACAAGATCATGCCCTCCCTGATGATGGAGGTGCTGCCCCCCTGGCTGGCGGGGGTCTTCCTGGCGGCCCCCATGGCGGCCATCATGTCCACTATCGACTCCCAGCTGATCCAGGCCTCGGCGACCCTGGTCAAGGATCTCTACCTCAACTACCTCAATCCTCGCCAAGAAAAGCTGGAGGTGCGCATTCCGCGCCTCTCCCTGCTCTGCACCCTGATCCTCGGCACCCTGGTACTGCTGGCGGCGCTGCAGCCGCCAGAGATGATCATCTGGCTCAACCTGCTCGCCTTCGGCGGCCTGCAGGCGGTCTTCCTCTGGCCCCTGGTGCTCGGCCTCTACTGGTCGCGGGCCAATGGCCCCGGGGCGCTGGCCAGCATGGTGTCAGGCATTGTCTGCTACGGGGCCTTGAGTCAGTGGGGGATCAAGCTGGCCGGCCTGCACGCCATAGTGCCCAGCCTGGGGCTCGGGCTGGTGGCCTTCATTCTGGTCAGCCTGCTGACCCCGCCCCCGGATCAGTCGGTTCGCCGATTGTTTGATCAGAAATAAGAAAGGGGCCAATAAAGGGACTCGCACCTATTCCCAAATGGGTGCGAGTGGGTAAAATGTGCGCCACGTCACAAAATGCCGCGCCCTTATGCCAGTCCAGAACGCCAGAAAGATCCTGACCCAGTCCCTGCAACGGCTCGGTTATGCCCTGTTGCTGCCCGTTTCCATTCTGCCGCTGGCGGCCCTGCTCTATCGGCTCGGCCAGCCGGACGTGCTGGATCTGGCGGTGCTCTCCCTGGCCGGACGCGCCCTCTTCAGTCAGATGCCGCTCATCTACGCGGTGGCCATCGCCTTCGGGCTGAGCCGACAGGGGCAAGGGGCGCAAGCCCTGGCTGGCGCTGTCAACTTCCTGCTGCTGAGCTCGGCACTCGCCACCCTGCAGCCCGGCCTGCATGCGGACATGATCTGCGGCCTGCTGGCGGGCCTGACCACCGCCATGGTCTGCTCCTGGACCCGCAGCCTCTCCCTCCCCGGCTGGCTGCGACCGCTGCAGGAGGAGCTGCCCGGCCTGCTGCTCTCGGCCCTGGCCAGCCTGTTGCTGGTTGTACCCCTGGCCCTGCTCTGGCCCCTGCTGGAGCAAGGCATCACACTGCTCGCCTCCGATCTCCTCACCACGCCGTTTGGCGCCTTCTGCTACGGCGTGCTGAACCGGCTGCTGATCCCCCTCGGCTTGCACCAGGTGCTGGGCAGCCTGATGGGGCTGGGGGAGAGCAACCTGCAGGCGCTCTCCGCCGCCCAGCCGCTGCACGAGGGCTATGTGGCGGGTCTCTATCCCGTCATCATGTTTGGTCTGCCCGGCGCCTGCTTTGCCATCTGGCTCCATCGCCAGCGGATGCGGCGCCTGCCGCAGGGGGGCTTGCTGCTCACCCTGGCACTCACCTCGGCCCTGGTGGGGATCACCGAACCCATCGAATTCCTGTTCGCCTTCACCGCCCCCTGGCTGTTCCTGGCCCATGCCCTGCTGACCGGGCTGTCGCTGGCCATCTGCAGCGGGCTCGGCATCCAGGTGGGCAGTTACTTCTCCGCCGGGCTGCTGGATCTGGTGCTCAGTTACGGCTCAGGTGAGCACAGTTTCTGGCTCATTCCCCTCGGCATACTGTTCTTCGTCATCTATGCCCTGGTCTTCTCCCGGTTGCTTGAATACGCCCCCCTCAGCCTGCCGAGCAAGCCCATCGCCGAGGATCTGCCCCAGCTCGCGGCCGTGGCCCCCACGGATCCGCAGATGCTGGCCATCCAGTACCTCAAGATGCTGGGGGGCATGGACAACCTGCAGGCCATGAGCGTCTGCCTGACCAGGCTCAGCCTGCGGGTGCGGGAGATGGCGCTGGTGGATCAGTCCCATCTGGCCAGGCTCGGCTGCCTCTCCTGGATAGTCCTGAATGACCATCAGCTAGTGCTGGTGCTGGGCCCCAACGCCGGCCTCATCGAGGGGCAGATCCGCATGCTGGCAGAGCGCCAGTCGGTCCCCCTCGGTCTCGAGCCCGGTCAGGCCCCCCTCAGCCAGCACCGCTGATCAGGCAAAGGGCAGCCGCTCGGCGACGAAATCCATCAGGCTGCGCAGGGCGGGCGCCAGGTGCTCGCGGCTCGGATAGATGAGGTAGAAGGGATTCGGCGGTATGGGGTGAGCCGGCAGCACCTTCAGCAGGCGCCCCGCCGCCAGATCCTCCCGGCAGACGTGATCCGGCAACAGGGCGATACCCCCCTCGTGGAGTGCCAGCTCCCTCAGCGCCAGCAGGCTGTTGCTGAGGCAGGCACCCTGAGGTCGCCAGCCCCCCTCCTGCAGTGGCCACACTGGCAGCACCCCATGCACCAGGCAGGCATGGCCTCCCAGCTCCGTCAATTGTTGCGGCGTGCCGTGGCTCGCCAGATAACCCGGGGCCGCCACCAGATGGCGCGCCACCTGGCCGATGCGCCGGCAGATGAGGCTGGAGTCTTTCAGCGGAGCCGCCCGCAGCGCCAGATCGTAACCCTCTCCCACCAGATCCAGCTGCTCGTCACTCAAGGTCAGTTCCAGTACCACCTCGGGGTAGAGGGCGCGAAACTGGGCCAGGATCCGGCCAAGCAGCAGGGTGCCCGTGGCCTCGGGGGCTGTGATCCGCACCCGGCCCGCCGGGGCCGAGCGCAACCTGGCCATGGCCAGATTGGCGCTTCTCGCCAGGGCCAGCAGGGACTGGCAATGCTCCACATAGACCTCTCCCTGGGGGGTCAGGCTCAGTCTGCGGGTGGTGCGCTGCAACAGCCGCACCCCGAGCCGGGACTCGAGGCGCGAGATCTTCTGGCTCACCGAGGACTTGGGCATGCCGAGCACCTCGGCCGCCCCGGTAAAACTGCCCTGCTCCACCACAGTAGCGAACAGCCCCATCAACTCCAGTTCGACATTGTTCATATATGCAAACAGTCTGTCCCAATTACCCATCTTAATCTGAATAATCAACCAGACTAGACTCTCTGGCAATCCCACTCATACCGATTTGAAAGGAACTGCCATGAAAGCCATCGCACTCACCCATTATCTGCCAAGCGATCACCCCCACTGCTTCATCGAGACCGAGCTGCCGGATCCGACCCCGGGCCCGCGGGACCTGCTGGTACGGGTCAAGGCCACCTCCATCAATCCGGTTGACACCAAGGTGCGCGCCCCCAAGGCCAAGGTTGAAGCCACGCCCCGCGTGCTGGGCTGGGATGCCGTGGGGGAAGTGGTGGCCGTCGGCCACGAGGTGACCCTGTTCAAGGCGGGGGACAGAGTCTGGTATGCCGGCGACATCAGCCGCCCCGGCAGCAACAGTGCCCTGCAACTGGTGGATGAGCGCATCGCCGCCCTCGCCCCCAAGACCCTGAACGACCTGGAAGCCGCCGCCTTGCCGCTGACCGCCATCACCGCCTGGGAAACCCTGTTTGAGCGCATCGGCCTCACCAGCGAAAGCGAGGGGCGACTGCTTATCATAGGCGGCGCCGGTGGCGTCGGCTCCATCGCCATCCAGCTGGCCCGCCAGCTCACCAGGATGGAGGTGATCGCCACCGCCTCCCGGCCTGAAACCCGTGACTGGTGCCTGGCCATGGGCGCCCACCAGGTAGTGAGTCATCACAAGCTGCAAGAAGAGCTGGCCGACCTTGGCATCAGCCAGCTCGATGCCATCTTCTGCACCAATGCCACCGAGCAGCACTGGAACGCCATGGCGAGCCTCATTCGCCCCTTCGGCCACATCTGCACCATCGCCGAGTCCAGCGAGCCCTGGGATCTGGGTCTGCTCAAGGCCAAGAGCGTCACCTTCAGCCAGGAGTTCATGTTTACCCGCTCCCTGTTCCAGACCCCGGACATGATAGAGCAGCACAAGCTGCTCGGCCGGGTCGCCGCCTTGCTTGACCAAGGGGTGCTCAAGAGCACGCTCACTCGTACCCTGCCCGAACTGACCCCGGCCAGCCTGGCACAGGCCCATCGCGAACTGGAAGCAGGCCGCATGGTGGGCAAGCTGGTGATCGACATGAGCGGCTTCGCCCGCTGAGATCCCCAGCCGCCAGGGATCCCCACAGCCATGCAACCTATTCCCTTATAGGTAAAAAATGCACCATCATGGGGTGAGATCACCAGTGACAAGCCCCAAGAGTGCACAGCCCCGCCGCCAATCTGCGCCCCTCGCGGGGCCTTCCCCCCGAAAAATCATAAAAAAGAGGCCATCCCGCCGGGATGGCCCTCAAAACCTGAACGTTGGGGTAACAATCACACACATATCCTTATGCAGGACATGTATAACTTTGCAGATTGCGTGCCAATGTCTGCATTTACCCGCAAAATGACCGTTTTTCGGCGCACCGGCATAAAAAAAGCCACCCTAAGGTGGCTGAAAAAGATGACGGAACTTCATAGAGCAAAGCATTCAGCGGGAACAAGTTGCTTCCCGTCACCCAGTAAGGAATACATTAACCGTGCCAACTTGGCAGAGTTGCCTTCCTTCCCCATCCCATCATGGGCAAACCACGACAGCACAGGCCCATGATGATAGAATCCCGCGGTTTCACATTTATGAAGAGTCGACCCCATGCCCTGGATACAAATTCGAATCAACGCCACCGCCAAGACCGCGGACAAGGTGAGCAACATGCTGCTGGGGCGTGGAGCCCAGGCGGTGACCTTTATGGATGCCCAGGATGTGCCCGTTTACGAGCCGCTGCCTGGTGAAACGCCGCTCTGGGGCGAGACCGAGGTGATGGGGCTGTTCGATGCCGAAACCGACCCGGCGCCCACCATCGCCTTCTTCCAGCAGATCTTCGGGGAAGACGTGGGTTACAAGGTCGAGCAGCTGGAAGACAAGGACTGGGTGCGCGAGTGGATGGATCACTTCCACCCCATGCAGTTCGGCGAGCGCCTCTGGATCTGCCCGAGCTGGCGCGACGTGCCCAACCCTGATGCGGTCAACGTCATGCTGGATCCGGGCCTGGCCTTCGGTACCGGCACCCACCCCACCACGGCGCTCTGCCTGCAGTGGCTGGACGGGCTGGATCTGGCCGGCAAGACTGTGGTCGACTTCGGTTGCGGCTCCGGCATCCTCGGCATCGCCGCCCTGAAACTGGGCGCCGCCCGTGTTATCGGCATCGACATAGATCCGCAGGCTATCCAGGCCAGCCACGACAACGCCGAACGTAACGGCGTCGCCGGCCAGATCGAGCTCTATCTGCCTGCCGACCAGCCGCAAGACGTCGAGGCCGACGTGGTGGTGGCCAACATACTGGCCGGCCCGCTGCGCGAGCTGGCACCGCTCATCGCCGGCCACGGCAAGCCCGGCAGCCTGATGGCGCTCTCCGGCGTGCTGGAGAGCCAGGCCCCGGAGCTGGAGACCATCTACGGTCAGTGGTTCGAGATGGACCCGACCGCGGTGAAGGAAGAGTGGTGCCGCCTCTCAGGCCGCAAGCACGACTGATTGCAAGAGGCCAACACTGCGGTCGCAAGCACGGCTGATTGCAAGAGGCCATCACTGTGGCAACACTGCGGCCGCAAGCACGACTGATTGCAAGAGGTCATCAGTGTGGCAACATTGCGGTCGCAAGCACGGCTGATAGCAGTGTCATCCTGCAGAACAACAAGGGCACCCCAGGGTGCCCTTGTTGTTTCCGGCGCCAGCTGCGCGCCCTTTCGCCCACTCTGGGGAGAGCTTCACGCTTCTCTGCCTCTCGATGACTTATCCTCTCTTCCTCCATTCCATTGAGGCCCAGCCATGACCCAATACGAAAAGATGCTAGCCAGCCAGCCCTACAACTGCATGGCCCCCGAGCTGGATCTCCTGCGCCGGGAGACGGCGCGCCGCTATCGCAGCTTCAATCGCGCGGAAGAGGAGGAGCAGCTGGCGCTGCTCAAAGATATCGTCGGTGAGCTGGCATCAGGGGCCTTCATCTGCCCGCCCCTCTACTGCACCTATGGCCGCCACATCCACCTTGGCGAGCGCAGCTACATCAACATGGGGGCCACCCTGCTGGACAACGCGCCTATTCGCATCGGCGCCGACGTCATGATAGGGCCGAACGTACAGATCTATACCGCCGCCCACGCCCTGGACGCCGATGAGCGCATCCAGGGGGTAGAGACGGCGCTGCCGGTCACCATAGAAGACAGGGTCTGGATCGGCGGTGGCGCCATACTGCTGCCTGGGATCACCATAGGGCGGGAGGCCATAGTCGGCGCAGGCGCCGTGGTGACCAGAGACGTCCCGGCCGGAGCCCGGGTGGTGGGCAACCCGGCCCGCATCCTGCCCGCCAGGACCAGGATCCCAGTGACCGAGAGCCAGGGGCAAAAATTCCCATCAACATAAAGCCCGATATCATCAAGGCCCGTGAGACTGTAAACAGATGCCGGCCAGAGGCGCAGAGGGGCTGGGGCAGAACACCGCCCATAAAAATAAAGCCCAATGTCATAACGACGTTGGGCTGTAAAAAGGTGCTACGGAATTGCGACTCTCATCGCAGAAAATTAGAAGGGGTCACCTTCTAAACTGGCAATGGGATAATAACGGGGCGCAAACGTTTTACATAGGGTAATCAACCAGGATTGAGAACAGCCTCTCACTATTCAAAAAATTCCCAGGCAAGCCCGAACTCCCCCTTGGCAAGTTTCCATTTATCAGTACAGCCTGCCATCATTTTGGGGTAAATAAAAAAGCCCTGAATAATCAGGGCCTTTCTGCACTGTCGCTGGCTTAGAAGCGACGCACGAAGTCAGCTACCGGCAACTCGCGCAGCTTGCGCGCCTCCAGCATGGGGGTGCCCAGGTAGAGGAAGCCCACCAGTTGATCGTCCGGTGCCAGCCCCAGCCCCTGACTGATCACCTCGTCGAAGATGAACCAGCCGGAGCGCCAGATGCCGTTGAACCCCTGTGCCTGGGCCGCCATCTGCATCGCCATCAGGGCGCAGCCGGCAGAAAGCTCCTGCTCCAGCCTGGGCACCTTGGGGTGTGCCTGATAGCGGGTCGCGACGGCCACCACCAGGGGCGCTCGCAGGGGCGCCTCACTGCACTTCTTGATGCTCTCGTCGTCCTCGCCCCGGGCGCGGGCAGCGTCCGCCAGCAGGGCCCCCAGTCGCTCGCGCCCCTCCCCTTCAAACAGGATGAACTGCCAGGGGGTCAGGGTGCCGTGATCCGGTGCCCGCAGGCCGGCCTTCAGAATATTGTCGAGCACCTCGCCACTCGGGGCCGGGGTGGTCAGACGGCCACAGGAGTGGCGGTTGAGTAACAGGGAGAGGGCATCCATGGTCAGTTCCTTATCAGGGGGCAATGATGGCGCTACCTTAGCACAGCCCGAAGGGGAGCACAGCCGGGGCTGGCACGCGCCACCAATAGAAACCCCCTGATAGTCAGGGGGTTATCATCATGCTGTCAGCCAAGGCCTGGGCGCTAGATAACGGACGCCAGCTCGGCCCCCTGGCGGATGGCCCGCTTGGCGTCGAGCTCCGCCGCCACGTCGGCACCGCCTATGATGTGCACCGGCTTGCCCGCCGCCTGCAGACCGGCCTGCAGCTCCCGCAGGGGCTCTTGTCCGGCGCAGATGATCACCTGATCCACCGGCAGGCACTGCCTGGCCTCACCCACCTGGATGTGCAGCCCCTCGTCGTCGATGCGCAGGTATTGCACGCCGGAGAGCATCTGCACCTTGCGGTTCTTGAGCACGGTTCTGTGGATCCAGCCTGTGGTCTTGCCCAGGCCATCCCCCACCTTGCTCTCCTTGCGCTGGAGCAACCAGATCTGGCGCTCGGGAGCGTCTATCTCGGGCTTGATCAGGCCGCCGCGCTCACCCAGGCTCTTGTCGATGCCCCACTCCCTGAGCCAGTGATCGCGATGATGATCCGCGCTCCCCTCCGCCTTCTTCTCCACCAGGAACTCGGCCACGTCGAAGCCGATGCCGCCAGCCCCGATCACCGCGACCTTCTGGCCCACCGGCTTGCCATCGCGCAATACATCGAGGTAGTTCAATACCTTGGGATGCTCGATTCCTGGGATGTTGGGGGTGCGCGGGCGTATGCCGGTGGCGAGGATCACCTCGTCAAAACCGCCGCCAAGCAGGCTCTCTGCGCTCTGGCGCTGGCCGAGATAGAGCTCGACGCCGCACTTCTCCAGCCGCCTGGCGAAGTAGCGCAGGGTCTCGTGAAACTCCTCCTTGCCCGGGATCTGCTTGGCGAAGTTGAACTGGCCGCCTATGGTCGGCGCCTGATCGAACAGGCTCACCTGATGGCCACGCTCGGCGGCGTAGCAGGCGAACGCCAGCCCGGCCGGCCCGGCCCCCACCACCGCCAGCTTCTTGGGCTGGGGCACCCGGCCAAACGTCAGCTCGGTCTCGAAACAGGCGCGGGGATTGACCAGGCAGGAGGCGCGTTTTTGCTTGAACACGTGATCGAGGCAGGCCTGGTTGCAGGCGATGCAGGTGTTGATCTCGTCCGCCCGGTTCTCGGCGGCCTTGATGACAAACTCGGGATCCGCCAGGAAGGGGCGCGCCATGGAGACCATGTCCGCCTCCCCCTGCGCCAGGATGCGCTCGGCCACCTCGGGGGTGTTGATGCGGTTGGTGGTGATAAGCGGCACTGTGAGGTGCTTTTTCAGCTCGGCGGTCACCCAGCTGAAGGCGCCCCGCGGCACGCTGGTGGCTATGGTGGGGATGCGCGCCTCGTGCCAGCCGATGCCGGTGTTGATGAGGCTAACCCCGGCTTGCTCCAGCGCTTTCCCGAGCGCGATCACCTCCTCCAGGGAGGAGCCCTTCTCCACCAGATCCAGCATGGAGAGACGGAAGATGATGATGAAGTCGGTGCCGACCCGCTCGCGAATGGCCCGCACTATTTCCAGCGGGAAGCGCATGCGGTTTTCGCTGCTGCCGCCCCAGCCGTCGCTGCGCTGGTTGGTGCGCTCGCAGATGAACTGGTTGATGAGATAGCCTTCCGACCCCATCACCTCGACCCCGTCATAGCCCGCCGCCTTGGCGAGGGCCGCGGTCGAGGCGAAGTCCCGTATGGTGCCACGGATCTGCCGCTCGCTCATGGCCCGCGGCTTGAACGGAGAGATGGGAGCCCTGATGGCGCTTGGCGCCAGGCTGAACGGATGGTAGGCATAGCGACCGGCATGGAGGATCTGCAGGGCTATCTTGCCCCCCTCCTGATGCACGGCGCCGGTCACCTTCTTGTGCTTGGCGACCTGCCAGGGGAAGCTGAGCTGGGAGCCATGGGGCACCAGGCGCCCCCGCAGATTCGGCGCTATGCCGCCGGTGACTATGAGGCCGACACCGCCGCGAGCGCGCTCGGCATAGAAGGCGGCCAGCTTGTCAAAGCCCCCCTTCTCCTCCTCGAGGCCGGTATGCATGGAGCCCATCAGCACACGGTTTTTTAGCTGGGTAAAACCGAGATCCAGGGGGGTCAGCAGCGTTGGATAAAGGCTCATGACGCACTCCTTTTCGAGGCAGACGCACAGGATGCCGCCAGCACATGGTGACGCAAGAGGGGACAGCGGGGGGTCGGCAACGTCGGGTAGCGGCTCACAGGGCCTCCAGTTAATTTTTTGTTATCAAATTGAGACTAGAGTAAAGAATCGAAAATCCTTTTTCAAACAAATGTTTGGACATTTTTTCAGCGAACAACCGTATCCCGAAGCCAGGGGGAGCGATCACGGCCAAGCGAAAATGGCAATTGGCGGGTCAACTGGTTAATAATGCCCTTCTCTACCCATTAACAGGGCGTTAGCACGGCTATGTCTATTTTCAAAGGTCTGGGGTGGCTGTTTCGCAGCCTCTGGCGTCTGCTCAACTTTACCCGCTTGATGCTGGTCAATCTGCTGTTTCTCATCGTCGTGCTGGTCATCGCCTTCAGCCTCAACCAGAGCGAGACCCCCAGCACCCCCATAGAGGGCGCCCTCACCCTCAATCTCGCCGGCGTGCTGGTGGAGCAACGCACCCAAACCGATCCGACGGTACAGCTGCTGAGACAGATGGAGAAAAGCGACGATCAGCCCAGTGAAATCGTCCTCTCCGACCTGCTGTGGGCCATCAAGAGCGCGGGAGATGACGATCGCATCAAGGCGCTGGTGATCAAGCCCCAGGGACTGCAGGGGGCCAGCCTCTCCAAGCTACAGGAGGTGGCGAGCGCCATAGACGCATTCAAGGAGAGCGGCAAGCCGGTCATCGCCATGGCCGACTACTACAGCCAGGGCGCCTACCTGCTCGCCGCCCATGCCGATCACGTGCTGCTCAACCAGAGCGGCGCCGTGCTGATCGAAGGCTTTGGGGTCTACCAGACCTACTTCAAGTCGGCGCTGGAGAAGCTCAACGTCACCCCCCATGTGTTCAAGGTCGGCACCTACAAGTCCTTCGTCGAGCCCTATACCCGTGACGAGATGTCCCCCGAGAGCAAGGAGGCGAACCAGCACTGGCTGGATCAGCTGTGGCAATCCTATGTCACCGACGTGGCCGAGCAGCGGGAGATAGAGCCGGATGCGGTCGCGCCAGACAAGGATCACTTCCTCGAGCTGCTGCGCAAGGCCGGTGGCAATGCCGCCAGCTACGCCCTCGACAACGGTCTGGTGGATCAGCTCGCCACCCGCGACGAGATGACCCAGGCGGTCATCAAGGAGGTGGGCGAGAGCGAGGATCACGGCTGGAAAGGGGTCGGCCTGAAAGAGTATCTGGCCGCCATCCCCGAGCAATATCCCCAGAGCGGCAAGGATGAGGTGGGTCTCATCACCGCCAGCGGCGCCATCATGGACGGGATCCAGCCGGCCGGCACCATAGGCGGTGACAGCCTCTCCGAGCTGCTGGCCGAGGCCCGCCGCGACGACCAGATCAAAGCCGTGGTACTGCGGGTCGACAGCCCGGGGGGCAGCGCCTTCGCCGCCGAGCAGATCCGTGCCGAGCTGCTGGCCCTGAAACAGGCGGGTAAGCCGGTGGTCATCTCCATGGGCAGCTACGCCGCCTCGGGGGGTTACTGGATCTCCGCCGATGCGGACAAGATCTTCGCCTCCCCCACCACACTCACCGGCTCCATCGGGGTGTTCGGCATGTTCGCCACCATCGACAAGGCGCTCTCCCAGTACGGGGTGCACACCGACGGCGTCGGCACCACAGACTTCGTGGGAGTCGGGCTGACCCGGGCCCTGCCGGAGCACGTCGGTCAGGCCATCCAGCTGAGCGTGGAAGACACCTATCAGCGCTTCGTCGGTCTGGTCGGCAAGGGCCGTGGCCTGAGCCCGGAAGAGGCGGAGAAAGCCGCCGAAGGCCGGGTCTGGACAGGTCAGGATGCCAAGGAGCTGGGGCTGGTGGACGAGTTCGGCAACCTGGACGACGCCCTCAAGGCCGCCGCCGAGCTCGCCAACCTCAAGAGCTGGCAGGTCACCCCCATAGCGCCGGAAGAGTCGGCAAGGGACAAGTTCCTGCGCGAGCTGTTTGACAGCAGCGCCCAGGCGCTGGCCCCGCACCTGCAAAGCTGGCTGCCCGCAGGATTGGGCCAGGCGCTGGTGGAGATGAACCGCAGCCTGGACCCGCTGACCCGCTTCAATGACCCGCAAGGCACCTACGCCTTCTGCCCGGTCTGCGTGCCCTGAGCCTGACAGTGTGCCGAAAACAAATAAACCGCCGAATGGCGGTTTATTTGTCTTGATAACGCCTTGCTGTCAGCTCAGCAACCCGGCCTCTGCCCAGTGCTGCAATTCGGCCAGCACCCGGGTCTCGCGCACCGTCCACTGGGGGCAGGGGCCGGCCAGCTGGGTCTTGTTGGTCTGCAGGGCCTCTTCCAGGGCGAACCAGCCCGGGGTGAAGCCAAGACGTACCTCGTAGGGCTGGGGGTGCGGCTCGCACCAATCCTCCCCCACCTGGCAGAGGTAATAGAAGGAGCGGATGCAGTAGGCGTCGTAGTCGGCCTCGCGGGCGGCGCGAAACTCCCGGGTCTGCCCGAGCAGCAGACCCACGGCCACCAGCTCGGCGCCGCACTCTTCCCGCAGCTCCCGGGCCAGGGCCGTATGGTGGCACTCCCCCGCCTCTATGCCGCCCCCGGGGAACATGAGATCCCCGTTGACGCGAGAATGCACCAGCAACAGTTCATCCCCGCGCATCACCACGGCCCTGACCGTGGTCCGCTCGAGCACCCTCCCCTCGCAGGGAACCTGACCATGGACGAGGCGGATGTCGAAGGCATGGGCCCACTCGGGGGCGCCGGATGGCAGCGGTATCATGGGGCCTGGTAGCTCCCGGCTCTAAGCGCCTCGACTATGGTGGCGGCCGCCTGATCCAGCCTCTCCTGCTGCTCCTTGCCGATGGCATGGTAGATCCCGAGGCGGGTGGACGAGACCTCGGGGGTCTCCTGAAACGACTCGCTCACCTTGCCCCACTGATAGGCCAGATCAAACGCCTTCTGCCCCATGTAGAGGGTGCTGAGGGCGGTGAGGATCCGGCTGTTGACCTTGTCCCCTTCCCCATAGAGGGAGAGGGCGTGATGCATCAGGCCGATGGCCTTCTGGGGCTCGCTCTTGGCATAGATGCCCCCCAGGGCCAGCTGCAACTCCGGCTCCTCGAGGGCGGGGGTGCCTTCCAGCGCCAGGAAGCTGGCACGGGCCGCTGGATTGGTGTTGTTGGTCCAGTGCCAGAGCAGCAGATAGGGATCCTGGGAGCCACGGGTCTGGGCATCCAGCTGCTCCAGCTGAGCGCCGGCGGCCAGCATGCCCTCCACCCTGGGGCTCTTCTGCTCGCGGGCCCGCTTGTATTCGATGTTGGTGGAGTGTTCGGCGCACTGGAGGTAACGCTCCAGGTCACGCATCAGCTCGTACCTGTGCCTGTCCGTGCCCTCCTCCTGGAGGTAGTAGCGGGCGCGGATGACATCGCTGCGCTCATGGCGACACCAGCCGTCGTCCACCAGATCCGCACAGAGCGCCGGAGACTGGGTGCAGATGTTGTGGATCCTGTCGTCATCGCAGGCCATCAGCGTCAGACAACAGGCGAAGGGGAGCAGTAACGGACGCTGTGAGAATAGGGTCATGGTTCACATCTGGTTGGTAACAATCGCAACCCGCCCTGGCCACCGCCAACTAGCAAACAGGCTACATATCCATTACAATGCGCGCGCCGTATAAGGCCGCGACTGCAGAATAATATAACGAAACCGTCAGCCCTACACTGATCTGCATTCGACGAATTTCAATTTGCCCAGGCAACTTGCTTCAACAACGTGAAATAAAGGATCTGGTTAATGACCCACGAGCACTACTTGCAGGCGTGGCAGGAGAGCCAGGAGCTCGCCGAAGCCATGCAGCCCTTGATTGGTCGCCTCTACCGACAGCAAGGGATAGAAATCACCCTCTACGGGCGCCCCCTGCAGAACGCCTCCACCATCGACATCCTCAAGGCCCACAGGGTCGTTCGCCGCCACCAGGGCACTCCCCTCCCCATCCAGCAAAGCTTCCCCCTGCTCCAGGCCATGGTCGCCCTGAACCCGACCGCCGCCGAAGTCGATCTCGGCAAGCTGGCGGTGGGTTACTGGCAGGATCACCAGGATGAAGCCGGCATAGACGACTACCTGCGTGCCAAGCTGGCCCCGGCCCTGAACCGCAATTCAGTGCCCGCCCCGACCGACGTGGTGCTCTACGGCTTTGGCCGCATCGGCCGCCTGCTGGCCAGGCTGCTGATCGAGCGCACCGGCGCTGCCAACTCCCTGCGCCTGCGTGCCATAGTCGTGCGCGGCGGTCGCGAGGGGGATCTGGAGAAACGCGCCAGCCTGCTGCGCCGCGACTCTGTGCACGGTCCCTTCAACGGCTCCATCGAGGTGGATAACGAGCGCAGCGCCATCATCGCCAATGGCACCTTCATCCAGGTGATCTATGCAAACAGCCCTGCCGACATCGACTACACCGCCCATGGCATCGACAATGCGCTGATCGTCGACAACACCGGGGTCTGGCGCGATGAGGCGGGTCTGTCCGAGCACCTCAAGGCGCGCGGCGCCGCCCGGGTGCTGCTGACCGCCCCCGGCAAGGGGGAGATGAAGAACGTGGTGTTCGGGGTCAACCACGAGGTGATAGGCCCGGATGACAAGATCATCTCTGCCGCCTCCTGTACCACCAACGCCATCACCCCCGTGCTCAAGGTGATGCAGGACAAGTACGGCATCCGCCACGGCCATGTGGAGACGGTGCACTCCTATACCAACGATCAGAACCTGATCGACAACTATCACAAGGGCGAGCGCCGCGGTCGCAGCGCAGCCCTCAACATGGTGATGACCAGCACAGGCGCCGCCAAGGCGGTGGCCAAGGCGCTGCCCGAGCTCAAGGGCAAGCTGACCGGCAACGCCATCCGGGTGCCGACCCCCAATGTGTCGCTGGCCATCATCAACCTGTCGCTGGAGCAGGGCACGGACCGGGAGAGCCTGAACGCCTATCTGCAGCAGATGGCCCTGAGCTCGGCCCTGCATCGCCAGATCGACTTCAGCGCCAGCACAGAGCTGGTCTCCTCCGACATGGTGGGTTCGCGCTTCGCGGGCATAGTGGACTCCCAGGCCACCATAGCCGAGGGGGATCACTGCGTGCTTTACGTGTGGTATGACAACGAGTTCGGGTACAGTTGTCAGGTGGTGCGGGTGATGGAGCAGATGGCTGGCGTGGTACGCCAGGATCTGCCTGCCTGATCCCTTCATGGCTCAATTTGCAAGGAGAGGCCGATGTCGTTTCAACAGGTGATAGGGCAGATGCCCAAAGAAGTGTACGAGCGGCTCAAGACCGCGGTCGAGCTGGGCAAGTGGCCGGACGGCCAGCCCCTCACCGAAGAGCAGAAGGCCACCTCGCTGCAGGCCGTGATGGCCTGGCAGGCGATGCACCTTGCCGATCCCGAGCACATGAACATAGGCCGCGACGGCGAAATCGTGATGAAGAGCAAGAGCGAGCTCAAGCGCCAGTATCGCGATGAGGAAGAGATAGTCAGGATCGACCTCAGTCACTGATACAGAGCCGGGATACCGCTGCACTGCGGCGCACAGCAAAGAGGGGAGCCAATATGGCTCCCCTCTTTATCTCATTCTTCGAACACACTACCGAACCCTATAACCGTCATTCCGCACCTGATTTTGCTATTTTCAGTGCTTGACGGCGATCGGCCGTTCTGATCTATTACTCTCTTTTGCAGGTAGATCATCATGGCCGCACCCGCTATCTCGATCCGTAACCTCGATCACCTTGGTTTGGTCGCCGCACTCTGCCAGGAACTGGGCATTGCCCGCATGATCGATGCCTTGCTCCCCAAAACCCCGCCTTTCAAGGTCTCACATGGTGAAGCCTTGGTCGCCATGATAGTGAACGGCCTCGGCTTTCACAGCAGCACCCTGCACATGTTCCCGCAATTCTTTGCTAACAAGCCGGTTGAGCGCCTGATTGGCCCCGGGATCTGTGCTGATGACCTCAATGATGATGTGCTCGGTCGCTGTCTCGATGCCCTCTTTGAGGCCGATGTCAGCGCCTTGTATCAGGTGATGGCGGCGCAAGTTGTCGAGCGGCTGGGGCTCAAAAGCACCGCAGTGCACCTCGATATTACCAGCTTCCACGTCGATGGCGCCTATGACTGTGCCGATGGGGATCTGGTCGGTAAGCTGCAACTGGTGCGTGGTTATAGTCGTGATCACCGGCCAGAGCTGAATCAAGTGATCCTTGAGCTCATCTGTGAAAATCAGGCTGGCCTACCTGTCTATATGCAGGCCCTGAGCGGCAATAGTAATGACACCAAAGCCTTTGCCCAGACCGTTCGTCGCCATTTGAGCAGTCTCAAGGCCGCGCAGGAGTGCCGTTATCTGGTCGGCGATGCCGCACTGTACTGCGCCGATACCTTGCAATTACTGGCGCAACAGCAGCAACTATTTGTGACCCGGGTGCCCGTCACTCTCAATGAGGCAAAGCAGGCCGTGGCAACCATAGGTGCACAACCGCTGACCGCTCTGGGCAATGGCTATCATGGCCGTTGGCAACACGCGAATTATGCCGGGGTCGCGCAACGTTGGTTGCTGGTGCGCAGCGAACAAGCCAGCCACCGCGAGCAGCAGACATTGGCCAAAAACCTGCTCAAAGACAGTACCCGCGAGCTCAAAGCCTTCGCCAAATTGTGTGCCCGACGCTTTGCTTGTGAGGCGGATGCCCAAGCTGAGTTGAGCTGTTTTACCGCCAGCTTGATGCTGCTGCAACTGGATGCCGAAGTGGTAGGTGAACCCGTTTATACAGGACGTGGCAGACCCAAGCGTGGCGAAGAGCCAATTGGCCATCAGTTTCAAATCACTGGGTTGGCGGCAACTAGCCTGGCCTGCGTTGAAGAGGCCCGCAACCAGACCGGGGTGTTCATCCTGGCGACCAATGACCACAGCGATACGCTGACCATGGCCGAACTTTTGGCCACCTATAAAGCGCAGCAGAATGTCGAACGGGGCTTTCGTTTTCTCAAGAGCCCGGAGTTTTTAACCTCCTCACTGTACCTGAAAAAGCCGGAGCGGATTGAAGCGTTGCTCATGGTGATGACCTGTAGCCTGATGATTTACGCAGCGTTGGAGCACCGGATCCGGCAGGGATTAGTGGAGCAGAATCGCAGTGTGGCGGATATGAAAAAGAAACCGACCCAGCAGCCGACGGCCCGTTGGATCTTTTTGCGCTTTGGTGGCATCCATGAATATCGACTGGGAGAAGCTCCGCCACAAGTAACGGAGCTAACAGGAGACCAGCAGATCATTTTGGAGGTATTGGGTGAGCGCTATCGGCAAATTTATTCCTAAATCAGGTGCGGAATGTCGG